>NZ_LT963352.1:6096000-6414000 GCF_900236475.1 Streptomyces chartreusis NRRL 3882 | reverse complement strand
CTGGCGGCCACGTTCGCCACCTGGCTGGCCGACCTGTGCGGCACACAGCACGACATCGTCCTGGCGGCCTCCAGCGCTAACCGCGTCCGACGCGACCGCTCGGAGATCGTGGGCCTCCTGGGCGACGCGGTACTCCTACGGGCCCGGCTGTCCGCAGCGGAGACCTTCCCCGACCTGGTGTCCCGGCTGAGCACCACCCTCTTCACGGCCCTCGACCACCAGGAACTGCCCCTGACGGACGTGGTGTCCCTCGTCTCGCCCGAGCTGAAGGACGCCCTGTTCCCCACGGTCCTGTTCACCGTGATCACCACAGACCCCCCGACCCTGAACCTCCAGGAGGTCTCCACCACCGTCCACGCCCTCCCGATCCAGGGCGTGGCCCGCAACGAGCTCTACGCGGTGATCGCCCCGGAGGCCGACACCATCATGGTCACCTTCGAGTACTCGACGGACCTGTTCACCCGGGAGACGGTCGAGGCGTGGGCGAGGTCCTTCACCGAGGCACTGAGATCGGCGGTGGACTCCATGCCCTGAGAGGTCGGGCTGCCTTCACAGCGCGTCCACCCCGCTCACCTTCCACCCGTCGCCCGTGCGCTCCATCGTCATCCGCACCCGGTTCTGGTCCACGCGGGAGCCCGAAACCTGGGTGCTCCGGGTGACCTGGTTGACGAAGAGCAGGACCACGACCTTGTCGCGGGAGGCCGAGACGACGGAGGCGGCCGGGGTGCCTCCGGAGCCGGGGGCGGCGACCGTTGCCCTCACCACGCCGTGGTACTTCTCGGCCGTCGGGGCGACCACGGTCTTCGTGGTCTTGCCGTACTCGTCGCGGAAGTCGCCGGTCAGGTGGGCGCGTGCCTGCGAGAAGTCCTTGTCCAGGCGGCGGTAGTCGTACGACAGGACGACCGGGGCCGCTTCCCGCGCGGCCGCGAGCGCCTCGGTCCGGGCGGTCTCCGTCAGGCGGCCGTCGCGGTACTGCCATCCCAGGGCGGCGAGCGCGACCAAACCGACGACGAGCAGGACGGCCAGGACCAGGGTGAGCAGCCTCCGACGGCCACCGGGGCCGGGCTCGCTCCGCTCGGGCGGCCCGTCCTCCTCGGACGGCTCCGGCGACGGCTCCGGCGGGTCGTCCCAGCCGTCCTTCGGGGCCTCGATGAGGACGGTGCGTCCGGCCGGTGGCCGCTCGGCCCGGCGCGGGGACTCCTCGTCGCCGGCCGTCGCCGCGCCCGCTTCGCGGTGGCCGCGCTCGGCGCGCTTCGCCGCCGCGCGGGCGGCCGCCGTCATGGTGCGGCGGGTGCCGGGACCGGGGGCGCGGCCGGTGGTCGTCTTCGGCATGGTGGTACTCCTCGTCGGTGCGTGTCGGTCGGCGAATCGGCCCGTGGATCAGCCGACGAACTCGACGTCGGACGTCAGCCAGCGGCCTTCCTTGTGCACGAGGTCGAGCTGGAGCCGGTACGTGCGCGCCTCACCCTCGGGCACGGCGGTGTTGGTCACCCTGCTGTCGGCGACCACCAGCACCCGGGCCGACTTCTCGTCGGAGCGGACGATGCCCGCCTCCAGGACCTGGCCTTCCGACACGGACTTGTTCTGGGCCACCAGCTTCGTCAACTGCTCCGTCTGCGCGGTGAACTGCTTCTTGAAGTCGCCGGTCGCGCCCGCAAGTACGTTCGCGCTGTCGCGGTCGTAGTGCCGGTAGTCGAGGGAGGTGAAGTTCAACGCCGACTGGCGGGCCGCGGCCAGGATGCCCTGGCGTCGCTGGTCCGCCTCGCGCTGTTCGTAGAGGCCGAAGGTCAGCCAGAGCGTCACTGCTGTGGTGATGACGGTCGCCGCGACGAGTCCCGCCGTCATCGCTCCGGATCTCACCGGCCTCATGCCATGGGGCCAACGAGCAGCCATTGCCACGACTCCTTTCCGAACACGGCCTGCTGGCCGCCCGTCGAGCCGATCTCGACGTTCCTTCCGTCCGGGCCGGTGGTGGTACCGGTCTCCGGGTCGTACGGGGTCACGTACGTCGCCTGGTTCGCGCCGCCGCCGGCGGTCGACGCGCCCGGGGCGTTCTGCGCGCCCCGTACCGACGACTCGCTGCCGCGCGGGAGGGTGCAGCGGGCGCCGGTGTTCGCCTCGCGTGCGCTGGTGTCCGCGGGGTCGCGGCGTGCCGTGCCGTACCCCTGGGTGCAGGCCGGCGGGTCGTCGGCGTTCAGCACCAGACCGAAGTGGGTGGTGCCGTCGCCCGGGACGACCGTGTAGCTGCCCGCGACCATCAGCGGGAAGGTGACCAGGGCCTGCTCCACGCCGGGGAGGCGGGCCAGCGTGACCTGGCCGCCGCTGATCAGGTTGGCCAGCAGGACCGACAGCTGCGGCCCGGTCGACTTCAGCAGCGCGTTCAGCTCCTGCGCCGCCGGCCGCGCGTTGCCGATCAGCTTGCGCAGGTCCCCGTCGCTCGCCTTCAACTGGGCCGAGAGTGCCGCCAGATCGCGCGCGAACGACTTGATCGACGAGCCCTGGTCGGCCTGCGTCTTCAGGACCTTCCGTGAGTCCTCGATCAGGGCGATCGTCTCCGGCAGCGCCCCGGACGCCGACTCGACCAGGGTGTTGCCCGAGTCCACCAGGCGGCTCAGGTTCGGTCCGGTGCCGGCGAACGCCTTGCCCACCTCGTCGACGGTGACCCGCAGGTCGTCCTTGCCGACCGAGTTCACCAGGCGGTCCAGGCTGAGGACCAGGTCCGTCGTCGGCAGCGGCACCCGCGTGCTCTCGCGCGGGATCGTGCTGCCGTCCAGCAGGTACGGGCCGTGGGAGGTGCGGGGCTGGAGGTCGACGTACTGCTCGCCCACCGCCGAACGGTTCGCCACCACAGCCAGCGTGTCGGCCGGGATGCGCGGCGCCCCGTCCTCGATGTCGAGCGCGACCGACACCCCGTCCGGGCCGGTCAGGCGCAGTGCGCCGACCTTGCCCACCGGCACCCCGCGATACGTGACCTCGGCACCGGGGAAGACGCCCCCGGAGTCGGCGAAGTCGGCCCGCACGGTGTAGCCCCGGTCCAGGACCTCGTCCACCAGGCCCGTGTACTCGGCGCCGACGTACGACACACCCACGGCGGTGAGGGTGGCGAAGGCGATCAGTTGCGCCTTGACCGTACGGGTGATCACGGCTGGACCCCCTTCAGCATCAGCTCGGCGAGTTCGAGGTTGATTCCCTCGGGCCAGCCGCTCCCGGTGCGGTGGCCGCCGGCGCCGTAGCCGGCGGTGCACACCGGCGGGCACAGTGGGTCGCCGCCGCCCGAGGGGGCCGACGGGGCCGACGGCACGCCCGGCCTGCTCGGCAGCGCGGTGGGCGTCGGCACGCCCGGCGCGTCCGGGAGATCCGGTACGTCCGGCAGATCCGGCAGGTCGGGGGGCTCGGGGAGCTCGGGCCCCGGGGTGTCCCCGCCGTTCCCGCCGCCCGGCTCGTCCGTCAGGTTGCCGTAGATCCCGGCCAGGTCGAGGTCCGCCGTGATGTGCAGGTTGACGTAGTCGCCCTTGATGGCGTCCACGACGTTGCGCGGGAACGGGTACGTCGTCAGCAGTTCCAGGGAGTTGGGCAGGTCGCTGCCCGCCTTGTTCAGCTGTCGCAGGATCGGCCGCAGCTGCCTGAGGTTGGCGACCGTGTCGTCGTGCGAGGCGTTGACCACCTTGGTGCCGGTCCTGCCCAGCTCGGACAGGGCGGTGAGCATCCTCGTCAGGTCGCGGCGCTGGTCGGCCAGGACCTTCAGGGCGGGCGGCATCGCGTCGACGGCCTCGGCGATCGTCGTCTTCTCCTTGCCCAGCCGTTTGGCCAGCCGGTCCACGGCCTTCAGCGCGCGCACGATGTCCCGGCGCTGGTCGTCCAGGCCGCCGATGAAGGTGTCGAGCTCCTTGAGCAGGGACTTGACCCGGTTCTCCCGGCCCTCCAGGGCCTTGTTCAGCTCCGTGGTGATCGTCTTGAGCTGGGCCACTCCGCCGCCGTTGAGCAGGGCGGACAGCGCGGACAGCACCTCCTCGACGTCCGGGTTGCGGCCGCTGCGGGACAGGGGGATCACATCGCCGTCGCGGAGCCGGCCGGCCGGAGTGCTCTCCGGCGGCCTGGACAGCGCCACGTACTTCTCGCCGAGCATGCTGGTCTGCCTCAGCTCGGCGATGGCGTTGGCGGGCAGCTTCACCGAGTCGGCGACCCGGAGGCGGACCCTCGCGTGCCAGCCCGCCAGCTCCACCTTCTCCACGGCGCCCACGGTGACGTCGTTGACCTTGACCGCCGACTGCGGGACGAGGTCGAGGACGTCGCGGAACTCGACGGTGACGTGGTAGGCGTGGCCGTCGGCGGCGGCCCCGCCGGGGAGCGGGACGTCGTACCAGCCGTTGAACTCGCAGCCGGTCAGCAGCAGCGAGCCGACCGCCGCCCACGCGACGGCCCCGCCCTTGCGCAGTGGCCTCATGCGCTCGCCCCCAGGATTCCGCCGAGGGTGCGGTCGACCGTGCCGGTGACCGCGGTGCCCCGGGGCACTTCGGGCAGGGAGTCGAAGAGGTCTCTCAGGTCCCCGCAGTCGGTCTTCTCCCCGGTCGTCCTCAGGATCGAGCACAGCAGTGAGGCCGGATCCTGCGGGCGGTCGGGGTTGTTGCGGGTGTCGAGGGTGCCGGCGGAGGGGTTGTAGGCGTTGTTCAGGTTCGACATGCCCGTCGGCGCGACCTCCAGCAGTTCCTCCAGCGCTGCACGTTGGGTGACGAGCACCTTGGTCACCTTGCTCAGGCCCGCCACGTTCGACGTCAGTGACTTCTTGTTCTTCTTCACGAAGGCGGACACGTCGCCGAGCGCCGTGCCGAGGTTCTTCAGCGCCGCCGCCAGGTCTTCGCGCTCCCCCGCGAGTTGCTCGGCGACCTTGGTGAGGCTGGTGTTGAACGACCGCACGCTCTTGTCGTCCGCCGCCAGCGCCGCCGTGAACACCTGGAGGTTGCGGACCGTGCCGAACAGGTCCGTGCGGCCGTCGGAAAGTGTCGTGACCGCCTCCGAGAGGTCCTCGACCGTCCGATGGAGGTTCTCGCCCTGGCCGTCGAGGTTGTCGGCGCTGACGCCGAGCAACCGTGACAGGGCGCCGTCCTTGTTGGCGCCCTCGGGGCCGAGCGCCTCGGCCGTGGTGTGCAGGCTGTCGAAGACGCGGTCCAGTTCGACCGGTACGGCCGTACGCGACTGGGGGATCTCGTCCCCGTCCCGCAGCACCGGACCGCTCCGGTACACCGGCAGCAGTTGCACGTAACGGTCGCTTACGACCGAGGAGTTGATGATCGCGGCCTGCGCGTCCGCCGGGACCTTGCGGCCGGAGTCGTACTCCAGCTCCACCCGCACCCGGCCGCCCTCCGGCGTGATCTTCCTGACCTCGCCGATCCGCACGCCCAGCACGCGGACGTCGGAGCCGGGGTAGATGCCGACGGTGCGTGGGAAGTACGCCGTGACGCGGACCGGCTCGGTCCGCGGCCACAGGACGTAGGTGAGCGCGGCGATCAGGGCCAGGGCGGTCGGCACGGCCAGGCGCTTCGTCCAACGGTTGTTCACTGCCCGCCTCCCGTGCGCGGCACCACCGGGGCGGCGACCAGGTTCTGGACGTAGGAGTCGAACCAGCGGCCGTTGCCGAGGGTGTTGGTGAAGACCCGCACGTAGGGGGCCAGGAGCTTGATGCTCCGGTCGAGGCTTGACTGGTTCCGTTCGAGCATCTTCACCACGGTGTTGAGGCCCTTGAGCGCGGGCCCTATCTCCTTGTCGTTGTCCTGGACCAGGCCGGAGAGCTGGACGCCGAGCGCGGCGGAGGTCTTCAGCAGCTTGTGGATCGCCGCACGCCGCTTGCTGATCTCCTTGAACAGCTTGTCGCCGTCCTCGACCAGGGCGGTGAAGTCGCCCGACCGGTCGGCCAATACGCCCGTCACGCCGTTCGCGTGGTCGAGGAGCTCATGGAGGGCCTTGTCGCGCGATGCCACCGTCCGGGAGATCCGGGACAGGCCCTTGATGGACGCCCGTACCTCTTCCGGTGAGTCCTCGAAGGTCGTCGAGATGGTGTCCAGGGCCTTGGCCAGCCGGTCGGTGTCGACCTTCTCGGTCGTGGTGGTGAGATCGCTGAACGCCTGCACGACGTCGTAGGCGGGGACGGTCCGCTTCAGCGGGATCTCGCTGCCGGGCTGCAACTGGCCCGGCCCCTCGGGGTGCAGGGCGAGGTACTTCGCGCCGAGGATCGTCTTGACCCGGATCGACGCGCCGGTCTCGGTGCCGAACCCCGGCTGGTCCTTGATCTTGAAGGTGACCTTGACGTGGTCGCCGTCCAGGTCGACCTCCTCGACCTTGCCGACCTTGACCCCGGCGATCCGCACCTCGTCGCCCGGCTTGAGGCCGCCCGCCTCCGCGAAGGCGGCGCTGTACGTCTCGCCGTCGCCGATCACCGGCAGGCGGTCGGCGTTGAACGCGGCCGCGGTCAGCAGCGCGAGGACGGTGAGGCCCACCGCGCCGATGACGACGGGGTTGCGCTCACGGAAGGGGCCGAGGTGCGGGCGGCGCAACCGTATGGTCGGCAGCTTCGGCGGCTGGACGCGCACCTTGACCAGCGGCTGCGGACGCGGCTTGCGGCGCGGCAGGAGCCGTACCTTCGGCAGCTTCGGGGGGTCGATGCGCACCTTGACCAGCGGCTCCGGGCGGCGCTTGCGGCTCATGCTCCGCACCTCGCCCTCGCCACGTGCAGATCGGGCGTGAGCACCTGCTTGGTCTTCGGCAGCACGATCCGGCCGTCGAAGTCGCACAGGTAGAAGTTGAACCACGAGCCGTAGGACGCCGTCCCCGTCAGCTCGTTCAGCTTGTTCGGCAGCCGCTTCAGCACGCCCTCCACGGTCTTCTCGTTGTCGTTCAGCGTCCCGGTGAGTCCGGTCAGTTCCGCGATGTCGTCCTTGAGCGGCGGACGCGCGTCCTTCAGCAGGCCCGAGGTGGCGTCCGTCAGATCGCCGATGTTCACCAGCGACTCCCCGATGGGCTTGCGGTCGGCGGACAGCCCCGAGATGACCCGGCGCAGCTGCTTGAGCAGTCCGGAGAAGCGGGCGCCGCGCTTGTCGAGCGTCTCCAGCACGGTGTTGAGGTTGTCGATCACCGAGCCGATCAGCTTGTCGCGGCCGGCCAGCGTCGTGGTGAGCGACGCCGTGTGCGTCAGCAGGCTGTTGACGGTGCCGCCCTCGCCCTGGAGGGTCTTGATGATCTCCGTGGCGAGCTGGTTGACGTCCTCCGGGCTGAGCGCGGCGAACAGCGGCTTGAAGCCGTTCAGCAGCGTGTTCAGGTCGAGGGCGGGCTGGGTGCGCGCGAGCGGGATCGTGCCGCCGGGGCGCAGCCGGGTGCCGTCGCCTGCGCCCTCGGTCAGCGCGACGTAGCGCTGCCCGACCAGGTTGCGGTAGCGGATGACGGCGCCCGTGCTGGTGAGCAGCGGCCGGTCCTGGCTGACCGTGAAGGTGACCTCGGCCAGCGTCCGGTCCTTGATCCGGATGCCCTCGACCTCGCCGACCCGCACTCCGGCCACCCGGATGTCGTCGCCCTCCTCCAGGCCGGTGACGTCGCTGAAGACCGCGCGGTACTCGTGCTCGGGGGTGAAGGAGATGTTCACGATGGTGGCGGCGAGCAGGGCCGTGGCCAGCACGGTCACGAGCGCGAAGAGACTGAACTTGATCAGCGGGGCGGCGGTCTGCCGGGCTCCTGCGGTGCTCACGCGACGCTCACCGCCGTCCCACGTGCCATCGGCCCGAACAGCAGCGTCGCGACCGGCGGCACCTCGTCCGCGGGCACGCCCAGCACCGGGGCCACGAGCGAGCCGACGGCCCGCTGCTCGGCCCGGGTGGCGGAGACGCCGGGCGGACCGCCCGAGGAGGAACCCGGCGGCTTCCTGGAACCGTCGTCGAGGTGGGCGCCGGGCGCCGGCACCGGAGGATGCGGCAGATCACGGCAGTTGGGGCCCGACCGCTCGCCGTAGCGGGGTTCCTCACCTGGTTCGTACGCACCCTGCGCCCGTACGACCTCCAGCGTGATGTGCATCCTGCCGCCCCGGAACGCCTCCTCGGACGCCTTCTCCTGCCGGACCAGGCCGGCCAGCAGGCAGGGATACTGGGGTGAGTAGCGGGCGAACAGCTCCAGCGTGGGGCGGGAGACCCGGCCGAGGGTGATCAGCCGGTCGCCGTTGGCGTCGAGGAAGTCCTCGGCAGTACCGGCTACGGTCGCCGTGCTCTGCAGCGCGGCCGCCAGCCGGTCCTTCTGCTCGGTGATCGTGCGGCTGGTGGTGACGGTGTTGCGCAGGATCTCCATCAGGTCGGGCGCCGCGTCGCCGTAGACCTCGGCGACCTCGGCGAAGCGTGCGATGTCCTCTTTCAGGGACGGCAGGTGCGGGTTGAGGCGGCGCAGGTAGGCCTCCAGTCGCGTGAGGTTGTCGCCGATCCGGTCGCCGCGGCCGTCGAGGGCGGTGGCGAACGCGGAGAGCGTGGCGTTGAGCTTGCCGGGCTGCACGGTCCGCAGCAGCGGCAGCAGGTCGTTCATCAGCTGCTGGAGTTCGATGCCGACGCGGGTGCGGTCCTGGGTGATGACGTCCCCGGCGCGGATCGGGCGGGCGGTCGAACCGGCGGGCGGGACCAGGTCGACGTACTTCTCGCCGAACAGCGTCTTGGGCAGCAGGCGCGCGTGCACGTCGGACGGGATGTGGGCGGCGTGCTCCGGCTTGAGCGCGATGTCGAGCGTCGCCTTGGTCCCGTCGGCCCGCACGTCGCGCACCTCGCCGACCAGCAGGCCGCGCAGCTTGACGTCGGCCCGCGGATCGAGCTGGTTGCCGAGGCTGTCGGCCTCCAGCGTGATCCGCACGACCGGCGTGAACACCTGCTGGTAGACGGCGACGGACAGGGACAGCAGCAGCGCGAGCACGGCGATGAAGGCGACGCCGTACAACCGCAGTCTCAGCACCCTCATACGCCGGCTCACCCCGCGATCCGTACGGTCGTGCTGGCGCCCCAGATCGCCAGCGACAGGAAGAAGTCCAGGACGTTGATCGCCACGATGGAGGTCCGCACCGCACGGCCCACCGCGACGCCGACGCCCGCCGGGCCGCCGCTCGCGTAGTAGCCGTAGAAGCAGTGCACCAGGATGATCAGGACGGCGAAGACCAGCACCTTCCCGAAGGACCACAGGACGTCCACCGGTGGCAGGTACTGCTGGAAGTAGTGGTCGTACGTACCCGTGGACTGCCCGTAGTAGCCGGTGGTGATGGTGCGGGCGGCCAGGTACGAGGACAGCAGGCCGATCACGTACAGCGGGACGACGGCCACGAACCCGGCGATCATCCGCGTCGTCACCAGGAACGGCAGGGAGGGCACGCCCATGACCTCCAGCGCGTCGGTCTCCTCGCTGATCCGCATCGCGCCGAGCTGGGCGGTGAACCCGGCGCCGACGGTCGCGGAGAGGGCGAGCCCGGCCACCAGCGGGGCGATCTCACGGGTGTTGAAGTACGCCGAGAGGAACGCCACGAAGTTGGAGGTGCCGAGCTGGTTGAGCGCGGCGTACCCCTGCAACCCCACTTCCGTGCCGGTGAAGAACGACAGGAAGGCGATCACGCCGACCGTGCCGCCCACGACGGCGAGCGCGCCCCGGCCGAAGCTCACCTCGGCGAGCAGCCGCAGGATCTCCTTCTTGTAGCGGCGCAGGGTGCGGCCGGTCCAGGCCAGTGACCGCCCGTAGAAGGACAGCTGGGCACCCAGCTCCTCCAGACGACTCAGCAGCGCCATGCCTCAGCCCCTCTGCGGAACGACTTGGAAGTACACGGCGGTCATCACGAAGTTCGTCACGAAGAGCAACATGAAGGTGATCACCACCGACTGGTTCACCGCGTCGCCCACACCCTTGGGTCCGCCCTTCGCGGTCAGCCCCTTGTAGGAGGCGACGATCCCGGCGATCGCGCCGAACACCAGCGCCTTGACCTCGGCCGCCCACAGGTCGGAGAGCTGGGCGAGGGTGGTGAAGGAGGCCAGGTAGGCGCCCGGGGTGCCGTTCTGGAGAACGACGTTGAAGAAGTAGCCGCCCGCCACGCCGACCACCGACACCAGGCCGTTGAGCAGCACCGCCACCAGCATCGACGCCAGCACGCGGGGGACGACCAGCCGGTGGATGGGGTCGATGCCCAGCACCTGCATCGCGTCGATCTCGTCGCGGATCTTCCGCGCCCCGAGGTCGGCGCAGATCGCTGTGCCGCCGGCGCCCGCGATCAGCAGCGCGGTGACGATCGGCGAGGCCTCGCGCAGCACGGCGAGCACGGAGGCGGCCCCCGAGAAGGACTGGGCGCCCAGCTGCCGGGTCAGGCTGCCGATCTGGAGCGCGATGACCGCCCCGAAGGGGATGGAGACCAGGGCCGTCGGCAGGATCGTCACACTCGCGACGAACCACGTCTGCTGGATGAACTCCCGTGCCTGGAAAGGCCGTCGGGGGATCGTCCGGACGACGTCCAGCGCCATCGCGAAGAGGCTGCCCGAGTGCCGCAGCGCTCCGACGGGTGACAGGCTCACGCGCCGGCCACCTCCTTCTGCTGGAGCCGGGCCTCGCGCCGGGCGATCGCCTGCCAGCGGGGCGGCCGGGTGATGCCCGGACCCGGCAGGAGACGGGGAGCCGGCTCCTGAACGCGCGGGCCGTCGCCGACCTGCGCGAGCTCCTGCTCGACCTGCGCCGCGTCCTTCTCCTCCGCCATGCCGATCGGGCCCTGCATCCGGCCGTTCAGGAACTGCCGTACGACGGGCTCGTCACTCGTCAGCAACTCCTCGCGCGGGCCGAACATGACCAGCTCCCGGCGGAACAGCAGCCCGATGTTGTCCGGCACCTGGCGGGCCGAGGCGATGTCGTGCGTGACGATCAGGAAGGTCGCGTCGATCTGGGCGTTGAGGTCGACGATGAGCTGGTTGAGGTAGGCGACGCGGACCGGGTCGAGGCCGGAGTCGGGTTCGTCGAAGAGGATGATCTCCGGGTCGAGCACGAGCGCCCGGGCGAGCCCCGCCCGCTTGCGCATCCCGCCGGAGATCTCACCGGGCAGTTTCCCTTCCGCCCCGATCAGCCCGACCATGTCCATCTTGTCCAGCACGATGCGCCGGATCTCGCTCTCGGACTTTCGGGTGTGCTCGCGCAGCGGGAAGGCGATGTTGTCGTACAGGTTCATCGAGCCGAACAGCGCACCGTCCTGGAACAGCACGCCGAACAGCTTGCGCACCTCGTACAGGTCGTGCTCGCGGAGCTTGGTGATGTCCCGGCCCTGGATGGTGATCGACCCGCGCTCCGGCTTCAGCAGTCCGACGAGCGTCTTGAGGAAGACCGACTTACCCGTGCCGGAGGGACCGAGCATGACCGAGACCTCCCCGGCGGGCAGCGTCAGTGAGACGTCCTGCCAGATGACCTGGTGACCGAAGGACTTGGTCAGCCCTTCCACACAGATCTCGACACCCATCCGGTCCCGCCCTTCAGCCCATGTCCCTGGAGCAGCTCTGACATCTGCTCTACGGGGAGGGGTGGGGGGGTCCGTCGCTCGGGGGGCGGATTTTTTTCGGGCGGGTTTCCGGGCGGCTTCCGGGCGCTTTCGGGCGGGCTTCCGGACGCTAGGGAAGCGGGCGTGGCGTGGGCTCGGGGAGCGGGGTGGACGGTACGGCTGGAGACTCCGGAGCATCCGGGACCGCCGGGGTCGCCGGGAGCGCCGTGTCCGTCGGCAGGGCGGAGTGCTCCCCGGGCAGGTCGGGGACACCTGGCTTGGGGACGTCGGGCACGTCCGGGATCTCCGGCGCGGACAGCGAGGGCAGCGGCGTCACCGGGACGCCCGGAACGACCGGAACCACTGGAGCCACCGGAACGTCCGGGACCTCCGGCAGCGGCGGGACGGACAGCGGGAGGCCCCCCGCTGTTCGGGACTCGGCCGCTCGCCGGTCGGCTGCTTCCGCCGCGGGCTCGACCCCCGGCGTACGACCCCCGCCACCGCTGTCCGGCCGCAAGGTCTCCGCGTCCGGCGAGGCGACCGCGGGCCGAGGCGCCGCACCGCCCCCGCCCCCGCTGCCGTCGAGGGCGTACGGCAGCACGAGGCCCGCCACCGCCAGGGACGCCGCCGTCGAGGCGACCGCGACGGCCTGCACCCTGCCGACTCCGCGCGGCCTCCCCCACCCGATCAGGAACAGAGCGAACCCGAGCGTGGCCGCCAGCGACTGCCGCAGCGTCCGCCGGGCCCGGGCCAGCAGCGACTCGACGGTCCGGTAGCTCAGCCCCATCCGGACGGCGACCTGGCCGACGTCCAGGTCCTGCGACTTCAGCCGCAGCGCCTCGGCCTGCCGCGCGGGCAGCTCACCACTGCGCACCGCCAGCCACTTCGCCTCGGCCCGGTCGCACACCACTTCCTCGACGGGCACCGGACCGGGGGTGACGAGCGTCGGGCTGGTACGCACCTCGGCCTCGCGGTTCACCTGCCGGTAGCGGTCGACGCACAGCCGCATCGTCACCGTCGTCAGCCAGGCCGCGAGCCGCTCCTCGTCCAGGTCGGGCCGCTCGGCGGCGCGCAGCATCGCCTCGTGCACCGCGTCCTCGGCGTCCTCCGGGCTCATCGACCTGCGGCGGGCCACCTTGAGCAGGTGCTCGCGGTGGCTCCACATGCGCCGCCACCGCTCGTCGGCGGCCTGCGTCTGAGCGGGTGTCTCTGCGGGCATGTCCGCAGGCATGTCCGTCGCCATGAGGGCCCCTTCGCGCTCCCACCGGCCTCGTGCTGTCCGGCGGGGGGCGACATTACCGCCCAGTATCGGCGGTTGTGGAGGGGGTGGCGGTCATCGAGTCCGCGCTGTTACGGGCGAGTGGAGCGTCACTGGGCAGCAGGTCGCCGCCGGGGAGCTGGATGTCCGGGTCGGGGGCGGGGAGTTGCGGCTCGTCCGGCTTCCCGGGTTCCGGCGCCGGGCGGGTTCTGGCCGGGGCCGGGGAGGCAGAGGGCGACGGGGTGCGAGACGGCGGAGCACCCGGCCGGGCGGAGGGGGTCGGTGAGGCCTCCTTCGGCTTCAAGGGGGACCGCGACGGCTCCGGACGCGCGGAGGACGACCCGGCGGAGGAGGACCCCGCGGATCCGTCCGGCACCACCCGGTGCCCTTCCACGAAGTACGCGTACCAGGCCCTGACCGTGCGCAGATAGGCCGCCGAGTGGTTGTAGCCGAGGATCGCCCGGTCCAGCTGGGCGGGGACGGACAGGTCCCGGCCGCCGGCACACAGATACCGTCCGGCGGCGAGGGCCGCGTCGAAGACGTTGTTCGGATCCATGCGCCCGTCGCCGTTGCCGTCCGCGCCCCAGCGGGCCCAGGTCGACGGGATGAACTGCATCGGCCCGACCGCGCGATCGTACGCCGTGTCCCCGTCGTGGGCACCGTTGTCGGTGTCCCGGATCAGCGCGAAGGCCACGCCGTCCAGCCGCGGCCCGAGGATCGGCGCCACGGTCGTGCCGTCCGACGTCACCCTGCCGCCCCGCGCCTGACCCGACTCCACCTGCCCGATCGCCGCCAGCAGCTGCCAGCGCAGCCGGCAGCCGGGCGCCTCGCGCGCGAGCCGCTCCTCGGCCCGCCGATAGGCGGCGAACACACTCGCCGGCAGCACGCCACCCACCTCCGCCGCAGCCCCGTCACTCGCGCGTTTTCCGGTCCGCAGCGGTGGAAGCTCGGTCCGGTACGGCGCGTCGCCGGAGACGCTCGGTCCGTCCTCGCCGAGTGCCGGACGGGCCGCGGGCGCGGAGGCCCGCGCCGTCACCGCCCCCGGCGCCTGTGACGCGGTGAGCGCCGCCATCGCCACTACTGCGGCCGCCACACCTCTGACACGTCTGCCCCTGTGCCCTGCCACGTGCTGTTCCCCTCCCTGTGAGCTTCCTGTCGTCTGCTCTACGGGGGAGGGTGGGGGGTCCGTCGCGGGGTTTGCGCACGTTGCAGCTATGGCGGTTTCCCCGCTCGGAAAGAGAACGACCGACAGGGAGCGCACGACCTGTTCCCGGCTCAAGCCGGTGTAGCACGAGGAGGGCGAGCGACCACCGGGACGGGACTACTCCGTGCCGTCCGCCGGCAGGCGCTCGGGAAGCCCGAGCCGCGGGAACTGGTCGTCGTGGAATGTGACGATCTCGGTGATCGCCCCGCCTTTGACGCGCAGGACGTCGATCGTCAGCGGCAGGTACGCGCCCTCCGGCTTCCGCCAGAGGTAGAAGGCGACGGCGGGCTGCCGGTTCACGGAGGCGAGGGCGGCACGCAGGCCGCCACCCTGGATGGGCACGAACCGCCGCCATGGCCATGGGTGTTCACTTTCACCGAAATGAAGGTCGCCGCCGCCCGAGTGGCCTGCGGTGCACGGCTCGGCCTCGCCGACTGGGTGCTCTCCGAGGACACTGAGGCGCTTGCCACCGGCCACGAGAAGCAGCGTGCGCTGTTGGTGCTCGACATCGCCTCCGGCCATCTCGCCGGAGGACGCGTCGATGCGGCGTTCGCCCTCGCCTCCCGCGCGCTGAACACCGGGCTCAAGTACCGGTCGGGGCGGATCGTGGAGCGGGCCCGCACCATGCGCCGTACTCTCACGACCAGTGCACCGCCCAAGGTGGTGCGGGACTTCGACGAGCAACTGCACGGCGTCTACCTGTGGGAGGTACAGAGTGCGGGTGGGGATCACGGGGCACCGCGGGCTCAGCGCGGAGGTCGAGGAACGAGTGCGGGCGATGCTCAGCGAGGCGGTACGCTACGACACCTCAGAACTGGTCGCCGTCTCATGCATCGCCGACGGTCCCGACTCCTGGTCCACGGAGGCGGTCCTCACGCACGGCGGACGCCTCGAAGTCGTCATTCCGGTCACCGAGTATCGCGACAGCCTCCCTGAGTGGCATCACAACACGTACGACGAGCTGATCCGGCAGGCGTCCGACGTACACGAAACCGGCCTGACCGAGTCGACGTCCGAGGCCCACCAGGCGGGCAGCGAACTCCTCGTCGGCCTGGTGGACGAGCTGCTGGCCGTGTGCGACGGGAAACCCGCGCGGGGGTACGGCGGCACAGCGGACGTCGTGGGCTACGCCGAGTGCAACGGCGTCCCTGTACGGATGTTGTGGCCGCAGGGTGCCTCACGCTGAACGGCGTTACGGCGGCCCGCCGACTGGGCGCAGCCTGTCAGCGTCCCCAGGCGGGCTGGCCCTTCTCGAACTGCCAGTCTGCCCGCCGGGCAGCAGCCCGGATCGACCCGGCAGGCAGGGCGTCTCCGAGACCTTCAGTGTCGCGATCGGCTCGGTCGCGACCGTTGGCCGCTAAACGGCATGAACGAGGGCGCGGTACTCCCTGGCCACCATTTCCACCTCACGCGGATGCCTGTTGAGGTACTGCGTGACGGAGACGATCTCGCCGTCGGCTGCTATTTCTGCGTATGCCTGTGCGTACGCAGAAGGGTGTGCAAGTGAGGAGTAGGCGCGAACACTCTGCTCGCGTCGCACCCAGATGCGCCGCTCGTTGATCGCAGACGGCCTAGCCCGGTCGGGTCCGATCTTCTCCAAGAGCACGTACTGAAGCCCGAGGAGGTCCAGCAGTTCTTGGTCACGCTCCCACATGATCCCGCCGTACATGTTGCTCATCAGAAACAGCGGGTCCCGATAGACGAGCCGTACTGCCTCGGGGAGCGACACGCCTCGCCCGCTCCAGCACAAGGCACCACGCACTGAGCTCGGCTGCCCCTGGGCGGGTACGGCTTCACCCATGACCATGGGCAAGAACTCCTCCATCCGATCCGGCCACCCGTGGATGATTGCTTGCAGGAGGTTGCAGGGGTTGTAGATGTGTAGCCCGACGTCCCCGTCCCCGACCATCCGACTCGCCTCATCGAGCCAACCATTGACCAGCGACTCCCACTCCAGGTTGCCGGCCAGACTCTGGCGGATCTCCCTTCGGAACCCCTCCCATCGGCTCGCCACCTGCGGGCTTGCGGAGCCTGTGTAGAGAATCTGGCTGTCACCTCGATCGTCCCCTGTAAGGAATCGGAACAGGTCCCGCTCCTCGAAGGCCGCCGTGTCATCGAAGGCGCCGGTGCCTCGAAAGGCTCGGATGGCCCAGTTGGGATCGTCTGCGAGATTACTCAGCAGCCCCGGGCGAGCGCCTTCCATGTTCATGCCGCGTATCTCGCTGTGGGCAAGGCGGCTGCAGATCACGCAGAGGGCAAGGTACTCAGCAGGGTGCTCGGCGGCGAACGGCTCCGGCCCGTCGTAACCACTCAGGAGGTCCGCCGATGCGCGTGCCTCGTTGACCCGGCCAACCGCCAGGTACAGGCCTCCGCCGAGCTTCCCGTCGAAGTGGGCGACAAGGACCAAGGATTGCTCGACCACGAGATGCACGAGCTGTGTCATGGTCAGCACCACGATGGCGTGACCCGAGCTCATCCTCCCGAAGGCAGAGGTCAGGTCTCGAACGTGGGATTCCGTAACTTTCATGCCAGCCCGTATGTCGCGGGCGTAGGCCGAAATAGCGGAGTCCGCGAACTGCGGGTCGCGGCTTAGCAGCATCATGGCGTCGCGCCAGCGCATGAGGTCGCGCGAGTTGATGACAGCATGGATTCCAGCGTTGAAGGCCGATTGTAGTCGTTGCTGCTGGGTGCCGGTGGGCAGATCATTGAGCGAGGCGCTTTGCAGCCCGACGTAGGTGTACTTCACCGCTTGAGGATCACTCTCCTCGACTACTTCGACGAAGGGATCGAACGCGCTGAAGGTGACCGAGACTACGTTCACGAAGCGCTCGCCGTCTGTGGACGTGGACGTCGGGAGCACATCCACGCGGCCGAATTTCGCGTGCCTCTCGGGCCAGACGACCGCAGCGGCGAGATTCCGCAGCAAGGTCGTCTTGCCAACCCCGTTGCGGCCAATGAGGACATGAATGTTGCTAGATGGCCTGGAGTCAGGATCGATCGCGAAGTCGAGAGTGCTCTCAACACCATGCCCCGGTGCGGTATAGCGGAATCGGTACTCGGTCAGCCGGACTCCGCCGCGTGCGATCCGGTTGAACTGCACCCTGACTGTCTGTTCGTCAATCGTCCGCAACAGTGATGAGCGTGTCACTGGGTACTGCATAGCGGTCTCAAGAAGGTCGGGGTTGTAGGCCACATCAGAGAGCCCTCGCAGGATCTCTTCGCGCCTGTCGTGTCCGAGCTTCTTGATGTTGTCGTAGTAGAGATCGCTCTGCCCGAGCGAGAAGAGTTCACCCGGTGGCGAACCATCGTAAACCCCGGCACGGATGGGGCTGGGGCCGTCTTCCTGCCCGGCAACGGCGACCTTGACGAAACCTAGGTTCGTCTGCGTCACCGAGTCTCGGTACCAAAGCGTGTAGCTGGTGCGGAAGCCGAAGTCATCCCAGTCATCGGCTACTAGGACCGCAGCTTCGGGTCCTGAACGCACCGGCGTGTCTTGGGGCAGGACAATGAACTTCACCGGGTCGAGCCTCCGGTTCTGCGGCGGACACCCGCACTTCGGTCGAACTGAGTTCGAACCCTATCGCCTCGCTCTGACAGGACGATCGCGGCGGCTTCGGCTCGCGACCGTGCACCAGCCTGCGGATCACGCCGTCGTCCGCGCCGTGATCCTGTTTGCGTAAGTTTGCCCCGCGAAGGGCGATTTCTCTCGCACCCTTACAACGGCTAACACAATGAGGTGGATCGACGCTGATGGCCGTTGCTGACATGTGAGTTGAGCGTTCGGTCGGGTGTGGAGAGTTCGCCGTGGATGGTGTCGGATGAGCTGTGGGACCGCTTGGAGCCGCTGCTGCCGCAGCGCGAGCGGCGCTTCAGGTACCCGGGTCGCAAGCCGCTGCCGGACCGGGATGTGCTGTGCGGGATCCTCTACGTACTGCACACCGGGATCCAGTGGGAGTACCTGCCGAAGCAACTCGGTTTCGGCTCGGGCATGACGTGCTGGCGACGGCTGCGGGACTGGAACGAGGCCGGCGTGTGGCAGCGGCTGCACGAGGTACTGCTCGCCGAGCTGAACGCGGCGGCGAAGCTCGACTGGTCCCGCTGCGTGGTCGACTCTTCGCACGTCAGGGCGTTTAAAGGGGGATCCACACGGGCCCCTCGCCGGTCGACCGGGGCCGGGCGGGCTCGAAACATCACCTGATCACCGACGGACACGGCACCCCGCTCGCGGTCCTGGTCACGGGCGGCAACCGCAACGACGTCACCCAGCTGCTGCCGTTGCCGGACGCGATCCCACCGGTCCGTGGCCGGGTCGGCCGTCCCCGCCGCAAACCGGACTCGCTCTTCGCCGACCGCGGCTACGACCACGATCTTTACCGCAACCAGGTCCGTGAGCGAGGCATCGTGCCAGCCATCGCCCGCCGCGGCACCCGGCACGGCACAGGACTGGGCACCTACCGGTGGGTGATCGAGCGGACCTTCGCCTGGCTCCACGGCTTCCGACGCCTGCGCATCCGCTGGGAACGGCGCGCTGACATTCATGAAGCGTTCCTCAAACTCGCCTGCTGCCTCATCACCCATCGACAGCTCGGCTCATTGTGTTAGCCGCTGTTATGCCCACTCTTCCTCTGCAAGTGGCGCTTCGTTTAGCTGGTCACGAAGACTCCGCCAGTTCGGCATAAATCTCTCCATGAGCTTGGTGAAGCGTTCGCCATGGTTACGTTCGAGATAGTGCGTCATCTCGTGGACAACGATGTACTCAAGGCAGCCGGGATGCTTCTTGGCCAGCTCGACATTGAACCAGATGTGCCCGGTCTCGCGATTGCACGAGCCCCACTTGGTCTTCATACGCTTGATGTTCCAGCGCGGCACCGACACTTCGAGGATGGGTTCCCACTTGGCAATCAAATCCGGGATCACATGTCGAAGCTGCTCCCGATACCAACGGTCGAGCAACTGCCGCCGCCGTTCAGCTGTTGTGCCGGCTGGGACGTACAGCAGCAGTCGTTCACCGTCTAGCTCGAAGTGAGCCCGACCCGGACGCTCCACGACCTTCATCCTGCGGCGAACGCCCCACACATAGTGGGACTCGCCTGTGACCATCTCTCGCGTGGACTGCCGTGCAGCTGATCGAAGTCGATCGCGCTGCTCTTTGATCCACGGTAGGCGTTGGATTACAGCGAGTCGCACCTGCTCATTGTCGAGCTGATGCGGCGCTGCTACACGGACGCGTCCCAGTGGCGGATAGACACCAATGTGCAAGTTCTTGATGTTCTTGTAGATGACATCAACATCGACGCCGCGGATGGTGAGAGAGGCACTAACGGTACTCACGGCGCGCCTTCACCAGTTCCAGTAGCTCATCAAGCCGGTCGAAGTCAGCGGTCAGTGCCTTAGCAAGCGCGCGCCTGACCTTCTTCTCCTTCATCGCGTTCCCCACCCACGAGTCAGGCTTGGTATGGAGGATGGTGGTGTCCACAACCGCGGCCAGCTCCGGTGACTGACCGAAGAAATCGATCAGAGCGCGGCGAGCACCATTGTCAGCCCACTGCGGGTACTTGGCGTCTGACTCGCCCTTACCGAGCTTGGACGCGTGCTCCAGCAGCTTCGCGAGGTACTCCTTGTAGTCCAGAGCATTCTGCCGCCGTTCCTCGAGTATGGCGTCGAGCAGCTCCGACATCTTGTCGTAGTACTTCGGGTTCGTCGGGCGCTCGTCGATGATCACCGTGCGCATGTTGTTGGTGATCGTTTCCGCCACCGCTTCCGGGTCCTTCTTGATACCCGCGGGAAGCTTGTCGAGCGCACCGGCTCCCATCTCGACGATCAACTGGATCAGCCCGGATTCCTGGAAGTCAGAGACCACCTCGGAGGGGCTGGCACTGATGTACGTGTCCAGCAGGTGCCGCATGCCGGCCTCGTACTGCTTGAAATCGACGTTCTCGCCAGCGCCGAGCTTCACCTCTTCACGCACGTTGGCGTAGTGGGCGATCTCTTCCTTAATCGCTGCGGCTTCGGCCTCGCTGTACTCAGCAGCCTGCATTTCGTTGGCAAGGTTGCTGTACGCGCGGGTCACAGCGGCAACGGCCTTATAGAGCTTAACTCGCTTGGGTTCGTTGGCCTTGAGCTGCTCGGCGTTGCCCTGTTCCCGGGCGCAGAAGTACTGCTGGTACTGGAGGGTGTTCTTTGGTGGTTCGACCGCCTCACAGAGCGCCCGGATCTTCTCCAGGGCCTCATCGAGGTCGTCACGGGCCTTGTCGATCCGGTCGGACAGGAGCCCTTCGATATCTTTCGTCTCGTAGCCTTCGAGAGCAGCGCTGGTGTAGTCCTTGATCGCGGACTCAAGTGAGTTGAACAGGTCGCGGTAGTCGACGATGTAGCCGTAATCCTTGTCCTCGCCGTCGAGGCGGTTAACCCGGCAGATCGCCTGGAACAGACCGTGGTCCTGCATCTTCTTGTCGATGTACAGGTACGTCGCGCTCGGGGCGTCGAAGCCAGTCAGGAGCTTGTCGACGACGATGAGCAGCCGCATCTGACCCGGGTCATTGATGAAACGTTCCTTAACGTCCCTCTCGAACTGCTCGACCTTGCCCATCGCCTTGTCGGCAGGCTCGTTGAAGTGGTCGGCGAGCATCTGCCGGTAGATCTGATACTGACGCAGCCGCTCAGTCGCACCGTGGCCTGAGTCTTCCTTGGCGATGTCACTCGCCTGCGGTGTGTACGACGTGATGATGGCGCACTTGCCCTTAAAACCGGCCTGAGTGAAGAGCTCATAGAACTTACACGCCTGGTAGATGCTTTGACTGACGAGGATGGCGTTGCCGCGGCCGTCTGACAGACGGGGCTTGATCTCCATGTCGAACAGGATGTCGTTGACTATCTGCCGGGCCCGCGGCTCCGAGCTGACGATCTTTTGAACAGTGCCCCAGCGCTTCTTGAGCTCGGCGCGGGAGAGGTCCGTCATGCCGCGGGTCTTGGCCTCAAACCACTGGTCGACCTTCGCCGGCGAGGTCAGGTCCTGGTCGATGTTGCGAGCCTCGTACCTCAAGTCCAGCACGACACCGTCCGCAACGCCCTCGTTGAACTGGTAGGTGTGGATGAAGCTGCCGAACCGCTGGGCAGTGGTGTCCTTGTCCTCCTTGAGGAGGGGCGTACCCGTGAAGCCGATGAACATGGCACCAGGCATGAGCGCCTTCATGGCGTCGTGCATCTTGCCCGACTGCGTGCGGTGTGCCTCGTCGACGAAGACGAAGATGTTGCCCTTGGCGTGGAAGTCCTTGGGAACAGTCGCTTTGAGTTCACGAATGAACTCGCTCTGAGCTTCATCGCGGGCCTTCTCGTCTTCCGAGCCGCGGAACTTGTGAACCAGCGAGCAGACCAGCCACTCCTCGCTCGAATTCAATGTGGCGAGGAGGTCAGGGCCGCTCTTGGTGCGGTAGATGGCCTCGTTGACTCCCTGGAAGACCTTCTGAATCTGATCATCCAGTTCGGTCCGGTCGGTGACGAGGAGTACGCGGGCGTCCTGCTGATTCTCTCGGATCCACTTGGCCAGCCACACCATCGTTAGCGACTTGCCAGAGCCCTGGGTGTGCCAAATGATGCCGCCCTCACGCTGAGCGATCCGCTCCTGAGCCGCCTTGACGCCGAAGTACTGGTTGTGCCGACACGTCTTCTTCTGCCCCGCGTCGAAGACCATGAAGTCGTGAACCAGCTCCAGCAGGCGCCCTTTCGAGCAGAGCTGAGTCAAGGAACGATCGAGGGGATCGGCGATGTCGGACGGTTCACGCCATGCCAGCCAGTACTTCTCCGGCGTGTCGATAACGCTATAGCGCAGACCCTCCACGTCGTTGCCGGCCATGACGAGCTGCACCGTCGTGAAGAACGACCGGATGAACTCGGGGCGCTGGTTCCCGATGCTCTGCCGGATACCTTCAGAGACGGCGACCTTCGAGCGCTTGAGCTCGATCGTCCCGAAGGCGATGCCGTTGACGTACAGCACGATGTCTGGGCGCTTCGTGTGCTGCCCCAGCACCGTCACTTCCTCGGCCAGAGCGAAGTGATTGACTTCGGGGTGCGCCCAGTCGACGAGCCACACCGTCTCCGTCTGCTCGCCGATACCGGGCTTGACCTTCACCCCGTACCGGAGCAGGTCGTAGACGTCTCGGTTCGCCTCGTACAAATCGCGGCCGCCACCGAGCGAGGCCTCGCTCTTTAGCTTGTCGATCGCCTTGTTGATGAGATTGTCGCTGTAGTTCCGGGCACGGAGGTTTTGAGTGAGGAGCTGCACATCGACGTTGGAGTTTGCCGCACGGTACCCCCAGTTGCCGAGGTACTCGTAGCCCAACGAGTCTCGGAACAGCTCAATGACGCGATCTTGAGTCCTGCGTTCTGGCTGGCCAACGTTACTCACGACTCACCCTCCGCACGCTCGACTGTTGGGGTGTCGACCCAACGAGCAAGGACACGCAATGCGGCAAGGTATTCGAGAGCCTCCTGCTCGCTGAGCTCTTGATCGGCTTCGTGGCTAAGCGGGTTCCTGATACCAGTGAACACGCCCTCGGCAAGGTTCATCGCGCCGCGCTGCACCGACTTGTAAGTGTCACTGCCGTCGTCCTTCATGCGGCGTAGCCGTGCCTTGCCAGCCTTAGGGCCATCGAGCGTGAACGCCTGCTTGAACAGGTCTGCTTCGCTCACGTCGCGACGGCCGACCTTATTCTGAGCCTCGGTATTCAGTTTCTTGATCGCACCTTCGACAGCTTCACGAAAGTGACTAGATTGCCACTGCGAAGATGCGCCGCCCCGTACCCATGGGTGCAGCTCGGCAGCCGATAGCTCAGGCGTATTCTCACCAAGGTTCTCGTCAAGCTCTTGCTTGCGAATCAAGGCTTCACGCGCGCGAATCGCTGCTTCCCGATGACCAGTCCACCTATTGTTTCGACTTTCACTGTATCTCGACGACCACCCTGGGATCACGTGTTCGAGAATCTGCTCGACAACCTGAGCCTGCTTGGCGACCTCATCGTTCGATGCAGCTGTGATGTTACGTGCCGTGATGAGGCCATTCCCACTTGCGTTACGCATCACGGTCTGGCCGATGAACCTATCCAGTTCTTTTAGCGCCCACTCGGTATTCATGCAACGCTCTCCTTGAAGGGAAGGCGAGTACGCCCAGTGAGGAGTTGCTGCATCATGCCTTGCTTGACATCTCGCGCCTTGGCTAGCCGAACGAGAAGGCCGTGGATCTCACGATCAGCATCGGCAATGACCAAGGCGATTGCTCGCTGCTCGTCGATATCAGGCAG
Organism: Streptomyces chartreusis NRRL 3882; assembly: GCF_900236475.1. Lineage (GTDB taxonomy): Bacteria > Actinomycetota > Actinomycetes > Streptomycetales > Streptomycetaceae > Streptomyces > Streptomyces chartreusis_D. Next base: position 6,390,739 of record NZ_LT963352.1, on the reverse strand, counting down.
CGTCAGCATGATGCTGGAGATGAATGAACGCGTCGTCGCCAAGACTTTGGTACCCGCGGCGAGGCGAAGCAGGGCGTTCCGAAATGCTGGGATGAACTGGAGGTAAGCCTTGAAGCCGTCCGCCAGCACTGACTTGTCGAACCGCGCTGCAATGGTGTGAAGACCAGGGACCACGCCTGCACTCGGCACCGAAATTACCTCGACCGACTTGCCCACTCCGTCCGGATCCTCTGACGCATCGGCAAAAACGAGATCCCCAACCTGGAGGCGACCGGCGTTTCGCAGCAACGTCGAACTCACTCGTGGCATGGTCTCGTGTGCAGCGTCCAACGTGACACTGCTCCGGGTATGGATGTCGCCATAATGCAGGTAACGGACGGGCGATTCGTTATCTAGTTGCGCCCGCGACAATGCGACTGTCTTGACATAGCTCACATGCTCGCCAAGCAGAACTTCGCGCCAAGGCTTGGTAAAGCCGGGTAGGCGCGTCCGGCCGGTTAGCAGCTGCTGCATCAGACCCTGCCTGATCGCCTGCTTCTTTGCGATAAGAGCATCCAGGGCTGTGATCAATCCATCAACATCGGACAGCGCCTCAGCGATAAGGCGTTGCTCATCTTCAGCTGGGAAAGGGATCGGCAACTCTCGAATAAGCTTCGTATTTAGATTTGGTTGCCCGTTCCCCGGCGCCACAACCTCTCGAAGATACTCAGTCTGAGTGTTGATGTAGTAACAAAGAAATTCTTTACTGCCTGCCCGCTGCTCAATGAGTGCCGCAATTCCGTCATTGGCGCAGCACCTAAGTTTGAGGATCTTTGCAACTCCCAGGGTTGCGCCACTGTTTGCGATAATTACAGTATCGGCAGGGAGAATGCGACTCTTTTCGGAACCTTCCTTGGTTAGATACCCTCGGGTCTCGGTTACTTCCATACAGCTTTCAGGTAGCGTCGTCAGCGCTGCTACCGTAAGCCAAGGGATAAAACTTCCGTTGAAAAATCGTGGGTCACCAGCAGGTCGAGGAGAGCCACCTCGAACAACCTTGCCAAGTTCCCCAATCAATTTCACATCCCAATCACTCGGGATTTCGCCAACTTCAGTGACCGTGCATTCAGTAGGAACCTCGCGAATATTTTTCACAACGATTCCAACCCCATCCGGCTCAAGTGTCCCGCAACTTTTCGCTCAAAGGACTCTGTGAGGTGTCTCAGATCCGAAACCCGTTGGGCATACCGTTCCCCCAAGTGTCGGATTCGGCCTACAAGTGCGGATGTGAGCGAGTCGACGTTACCGGCAACGCGAGTGACGATCTCAACGTGCCACTTGTCATCGAGCACAAGCTGCTTGATCTCAGGCTCGGTGAGGTCGCCGTATTTCTTGAGGGTCGCGAAGTCGAGGGCCGCCTGGGCTTCCTTGGCGGCTTTCCTGGCGACAGCTTCGTCGTTGTAAAGCTTGACCAGGTACTGGAGGGCCTTGATCTCCTCCGCGTCAGCTCCCTCGTGCCGAGCCACCTTGAGCCGCGTCGAAGCGAGGGGCTTGGAGATCTTGCCGTCGTCCATGGCCTCGGCAAGCAAGCCGTCCTCCACAACATGTTCCTCGACGTACTCCTCGACAGCGCGGCTTGCCTCCTCGGTTGCCGCGTGCAGTGCGTCGACCTTGGACTGCTCGTCCGCGAAGTAACGAGCGACGACGAGCGCCGGCGGGATGAGGTCCATCTTGTACTTGGTAGCGCTGCGCCCCGAGCCAATGACGAGATCCGGGGTCTCGGAGAGCTTGCGCTCCTTGTCCTCAATGGTCTTGCGGGGCTTCGCCGCCTCACACCACCCGTCGTTCATGACGAGGAAGACGTCGTCGTGCATAACTCCGTGCCAGTAGGTCATGAGCTGCTCGTAGACGTCGTACTCGTCGAGCAGAGGGGTGCTCTTGAACCGAGCCAGTAGATCGTCGCCAATACGAGCGATCAGGTCTTTGGGGACAGTGTCCCGGTTGAGCGCTTGCAGGACCGGCCGGTGCGCGGCGAACCAGTCGTCAACCTGGCCTCGGACGCCCGTGGCGAACTTCTGGAACTCGTCGGAGTCCAGGATGGTCTGCTGTACCTCCGCCACGCCGACCGCGAGGTCGCTGTAGCCAGAGCGGTTTGGCTTGAAGATCGTGGCGCGCAGGCTCGGGAACGCCTCCCAGTACCCATTGAGTGCATCCAGGTCGCGGTCTGGGATCCCGCCGTGCATATGGGCGTGAAGGTCCTGGATGTCCTCTGGCTCCGAGGAGTCGATGTAGCGCGGGATGTTGAGGTTGTAGTCGTTCTTCGGGTCAGCGATCTCGTGGAGCGGCACCATACGCGAATAGCGCTCGATCTCGGTCTGCTTATTGAAGACGTCGACGATCTTGTGGATGTCCTGGCTCCGGAGGCGGTTCTTGTTGCCGTCCTTCATGAAACCCTTGGAAGCGTCGATCATAAAGACGCCGGTTCGCGCCTGTGCGTTCTCCTTGTCAAGAACGATGATGCAGGCCGGAATGCCGGTGCCGTAGAAAAGGTTCGCGGGCAGGCCGATGATGCCCTTGATGTAGCCACGGCGCAGCAGTTCCTTACGAATGTTGGCCTCGGCGTGACCGCGGAACAGCACACCGTGCGGCAGGATGACTGCGGCCTTGCCGTTGCTCTTGAGGGACTTGAGGATGTGCAGAAGGAAGGCGTAGTCGCCGTTCTTCTCCGGCGGCCGGCCGAACTCGAAGCGACCGTAGTCGTTCTCGAGGCCGTTGCTCCACGACTTGATCGAGAACGGCGGGTTGGCAACGGCGAAGTCGAAGGTCTGTAGCCGTGCACCCTGGGTGAACTGGGGGCTGGTAATCGTGTCACCCTTGCGGATGTCGCGGTCCTCGTAGCCGTGGAGGATCATGTTCATCTGGGCCAGCGCCCATGTGGCGTTGTCCTTCTCCTGGCCGTAGATGGTCAGGCCGCGTGGAGCCTCGTCAGCCACCTTGAGGAGCAACGAGCCGGACCCGCACGTGGGGTCGTAGACCGTGTGGTCCTGCCGGGTGCCTGCTCCGATACCGACGACCTTGGCGAGTACCCGCGAGACCTCGGCCGGGGTGTAGAACTGCCCCTTCGACTTGCCCGACTCCGTTGCGAAGTGCCGCATCAGGTACTCGTAGGCGTCGCCAAGCAGGTCGTCGCCCTCAGCGCGGCTACCTCGGAAGTCGAGATCAGCGAAGATCGTCACCAGCTTGGAGAGGCGATCCTGCATCTCCTTGCCCTTGCCGAGCTTCTCCTCGTCGTTGAAGTCGGCCAGGTCGATGACCTTCTCAAGTCCGTTGGCCTCGGCGAGCCTGCCGATGATCTTGTTGATCTTGTCGCCGATCTCCTTATCACCCTTGAGGGCGACCATGTCATCGAAGGATCCGCCGGCGGGGACGTCGATCAAGGAGCTCGGATCGGACTTGGCCTTGTCCGTCACATACTTCACGAACAGCAGCGTCAGGATGTAGTCCTTGTACTGGCTGGCATCCATGCCGCCGCGCAGCTCGTCGCAGCTCCGCCACAGCGAGCTGTACAGGTCCGACTTCTTGAGAGCCACTACCACGCCACCCCCTTGAGTGTGACGAGATCGGAGTCTGACCGGGATACCCCGATGAGGTGCGCGTGTGCCCTGTCCATCCTTCGGCGCCCATCCTTCATGTGCCATGTGTGACAGGAGTTCACTAGTGGTGACACTCCGGCTGAGTGCCCAACGATAGCGGTGAGCACTCGCGGAACGCCGTGTGGCGTCTCCCCAGAGCGGATCCTGCTTACTAGCTGAGTCGAACGATGAACCGGTCACGGCTTCGAAGACGAGGGTCCAGTGGGTAACAGACAGGTGGCTGTGCCGACACAGTACTGCTAAGCCGATCCTGCGACTAGCAGGTACCGGCACACTATGATCGCGGCGCTCAGAGCGATTCACGACAGGCTAGTCGGCGCGCCAGACATCCGGGAACACGGACCAGATATCCGGTAGTTGTTGTTCTAGGGATCGAGGGATGCGAGCGTACGGCGCGCCGGTCGAGGCGGCCAAAAGTCCGCCAGGCTGCCTGAGCACGGAAGATTACCCCAGGGACCATGCGGGACTAGGACTCTTGACTCAAAGCCCGCATGGTCACCGGGGGCCGGTTGTAAGGGCAGACGAGTCGGGCTGTACGCCGGGTTCTGTTCCCGGGGTTCCTCGCGGAGCCCCGGGCGACGGCCATCCATCTAGGGCCGGCGTTGCCACCGGCCTCGTGCGGTCTACCCGCGGACTCGGGCGGGCAGCCCTCGATCGTCCGCGCAGAGACGCCCTTCTTTCGAAGAGGTGTCTCCTCTTGACCTTGCTCCGGGTGGGGTTTACCTAGCTGCCTGAGTCACCCCAGGCACTGGTGGTCTCTTACACCACCGTTTCACCCTTACCGGGGGCCGGAGCCCTCGGCGGTTTGCTTTCTGTGGCACTGTCCCGCGGGTCACCCCGGGTGGCCGTTAGCCACCACCCTGCCCTGTGGAGCCCGGACGTTCCTCGGGGAGCTCCCCGTCAGGGGGACTCCACGCGGCCGTCCGCCCGGCTCGTCTGCCGTGTCGACCATGGTACCCGGCGGATCTCCCTTGTCGGCGCCGCGGCCGTGGCCAGCACCGAGCCCGCCAGGATCAGGGTGAAGGCGACGCCGATGCCGAGGGTCAGTTCCTCGTCCAGGAAGAGGGCGCCCGCGGCGACGGCAACCGCCGGGTTGACGTAGGTGATCACGCCGGCCCGGGTCGGGCCGGCCTCCTTGATCAGCTCCAGGAAGGCCACGAACGCGATCGCGGTGCAGACGATGCCGAGGCCGGCGAGGGCGGCCAGGACCTCGGCAGAGGGCATGGTGGCGGGGCGGGTCAGGTACGCGGCTGGGGCGTAGACGACGGCGGCGAGCGTGAGGCAGGGGGTGATCAGGTGGAGAGTCGGAACGTCCTTGAGATGCCGGGCGGCTATCAGCGGGGCGGTGGCATAGCCGACGACCGTCACCAGCACCTCGGCCAGGGAGCGGGCATCGCCGCCGGTGAGGTGGGGCAGGGTGAGGACGGTGACGCCCGCGAGACCGAGGGCGAGTCCGGCGACACGGCGGGCGCCCACGCGTTCCTCGGCGCCGAAGAAGCGGGCCAGGATGAGGGCGACGATCGGCACGCCCGCGATGAGGAGTCCGGCGGTGGAGCTGGACAGATGGCGTTCGGCGTCGGTCAGGGTCCACCAGGGGCCGATGATCTCGATGACGGCGAAGGCCAGCATCGGCTTCCAGTGGGTCCGGACGGTACGGCCGAGGCCGCCCTGGCGCAGCGCGAAGGGGAGCAGGAGGGCGGCGCCCAGCGCGCAGCGCGTGAACACCACCATGGACGGGGACACGGCGTCCACCGCCACCTTGATCATCAGGTAGGGGACGCCCCAGACCACTCCCATCAGGGAGAACAGGAACCAGCCGCGTGCAGTCATACGGCGAGTCTCGGTCCTCTCACCCCGCCGCGTCTTGAACGCTGTTGCGGTACGCCGCCGGGGTCACGCCCAGCACGCGGCGGAACCAGCGGGTGAGGTGCGCCTGGTCGGCGAAGCCGACGAGGCCCGCGACCTCGGCGGGGCGCAGGCCGGTTTCCAGCAGGACGCGGGCCCTGGCGACGCGGTGCTGGGCGAGCCAGGCGTAGGGCGGTACGCCCATCGTCGTACGGAAGGCGCGCAGCAGCTGGTAGCGGGACAGGCCCAGGTCGGTGGCGAGGTCGGCCAGGGAGGGGGGTTCCAGCAGTTCGTCCGCGAGGCGGTCGCGTACGGCCTTGGCGATGTGGCCGGCGCCGGGCACCGTGTCCTGGCTCGCCCGGGCCGTGGAGTGCCGGCGGGCCAGGGCCGTGAGCAGCCAGGGCAGCCGGGACTCGGCCTCCAGGGGGTCGGGGCAGGCGCTGATGTCGGTGTGGGCGGCGCGGAGGGCTGCCGCCAGCTCCGGGTCGTGGAGGACGGGGTCGGGGAAGTGCGGGGGGCCGCCGAGCGTGCCGTCGGTGAGGAGGGACGGCTCGGCGTACAGGGCCTGGTAGGCGTAGCCCTCGCAGGCGGCCGGACCGCCGGTGTGCATCTCGCCCGCTTCCAGCACGACGATCGAGCCGGGGTAGGAGTGGATCAGCCCGCCCCGGTAGGCGATGACCTCCGAGCCGCCGATCGTGACGCCGATGGTGAATTCGTGGTGGGCGTGCGGAGCGTAGACGTGCTGGTCGAAGTGGGCGGTGAGGAGGTCGAGGGGCGGCCCGGCACGGCCCAGGCGTGCCCTTGTCCATCTCGCCTGTTCGCGTATCCCCATGTCCCACCCCCGCCCACAGGGGATCAGAGGAGATCCGCGGTGTCCAGTTCAAAGGCGAACGGTTCCGGAAGAGCGATGGGCTTGCCGAAGGGGCGGGCGCAGTGCTCGCGGTAGTCGTCGTCCTTCGGCTCGCTGAACACCGTGACCTGAGCTGCGTCCCGGTCGACCAGCAGGTAGAGCGGGATGCCCGCGCGGGCATAGCAACGACGCTTGGCCTCGCGGTCGGCCTGGGGCTTGGTGGAGGTCACCTCGACCACCATGGCGACGCCGTCGCATGACATCCAGGAGCCGACCCCGCCGAACAAGTCGCGCTCGATGGGGCCGAAGGTGACGTCCGGAACCAGGTGGTTCTTGGGGCAGGCGCCCCCGCTCACCAGCTTCAGCCCCTTGTTCCCCGAGAAGTCCATGTCGGTCCGGGAACGCCTGATCACTTGCCTCACGATCCGGCTGATGTACTTCTCGTGATCCCCGTCCGGCGGCGGCGTCACAACGATCTCCCCCTCGATCAGCTCCGCCCGGAAACCCTCCGGCGTGTCCAGGGCGAGAAAGCCCTCCAGCAGGACCTCTTCCTGCGTGAGCGGCTCATGGGCCATGGCAGTCATGTCACGCCCCTCCTTCGGTCGCTCGCCAGACTGGGACATCGGAAGATCACCTGTCCGTGAGATCGGGAACCGTTCCCTCGATCGTGGCACACGATCACGGCCCTCGTCAGAAGGCCCAGCGGCTCTCTTGACCCTGCCGCAACGTCAACGTCTCTACTGGTCCCATGCGGATCGGAGAACTCGCCGACGTCGTCGGTGTCACCACGCGGGCCGTGCGGCACTACCACCATCTGGGGCTGTTGCCGGAGCCGGAGCGGCGGGCGAACGGGTATCGGGAGTACGGGCTGCGGCACGCCGTCGTGCTGGCGCGGATCCGGCGGCTGACCGAGTTGGGGCTGGGGCTCGCGGAGGTGCGGGATGTGCTGGCGGACGACGCGGGGAAGGACCTCGTCGAGGTGCTGACCGAGCTGGACGAGGATCTGGCGCGGCAGGAGGTGGCCATCCGGGAGCGGCGGGGGCGGTTGCGGGTCCTGCTGGAGGCGGAGGGCGGGGTGCCGGCCGAGGGGCCGGTGTCGCCGGAGCTGGCCGCGCTGTTCGCGGGGACCGCGCATCTGTCGGACTCGCCGATGGCCGCCAAGGACCGCGAGATCATCGCCTTCCTGGAGACGGCCATGCCGGAGGAGGCCCGCCAGCAGCTCGTGTCGTCGCTGGGTGAGGTGCTCGGCCCGCCGGAAGCCGTGGCGCGGGCCAACGAGGCGTACGCCCTGCTGGACGCGCTCGCCGACGCGGAGCCGGACGATCCGCGCGTCGCCGGTGCCGCCCGGGCCCTCGCCGACTGCATTCCGCCGGGTCTGTTCCCGGAGATCGGGGACCTCGACCACGACGGCAGTGTCCTGCGCGCCTTCTACGCGGACCTGGCCCCGGCCCAGGCGCAGGCGATCCGCCGGACGCTGCGGCTCCTCACCGAGGAGCGGCGGTGAGGATCGCGCGCCTGCTGGTCCGGCACGAGGTGCGGCTGCTCGTGAGTCTCGTGCTGTGGGTGGTGCGGCGCACGCACGGGACGGGGAGCGGGCGGGCTTTCGGGTACGCGCGCGGGCAGGGCGCGATGATGTTCGGGTTCGGGTTCGTGTGTCTCGTCGAGACCGTCGCGATGTCGGTGCTGCTGCGTGACTGGCCGACCGTGCACGCCGTGTTCCTCTTCCTGGACGTGTACGGCATCGTGATCGTCGTCGCGCTGCACGCCTCGTCCGTCGTACGCCCGCACGTGCTGGATCCGGACGACGGCTCGCTGCGGATCCGCCGGTACGTCCACGTCGACCTGCGGGTGCCGCTGGAGCGGATCGCCTCGGCGCGGCGCGAGCTGCGGATGACGCACGAGCGGGCCGACGGCGAGCTGGACGTCGAGGTCGGGTCCCAGACCACCGTCACACTCCAACTGACCGAACCCGTCACGCACGTCACGTTCTTCGGGCGCCGGAGGGAGGTGCGGGTCGTCCGCTTCCACGCCGACGACGCCGACGGCCTGGTACGCGCCCTCGGCCGGGCCCGGGTCTGAGCTCCCCGTACGCTGTCGGCGGAGTTCGATCGAAGGAGTACGCGTGCTTGTCCTGCTGCCGCCGTCCGAAGGGAAGGCCGCCTCCGGCCGCGGAGCCCCGCTGAAGTTGGAGTCGCTGTCACTGCCAGGGCTGACCGGCGCCCGGGAGGCCGTTCTCACCGAGCTGGTCGAGCTGTGCACCGGCGACGAGGACAAGGCTCGTGAGGTGCTCGGGCTGAGCGAGGGGCTGCGCGGCGAGGTCGCGAAGAACGCGGAGCTGCGCACGGCGGGGGCCCGGCCGGCCGGGGAGATCTACACCGGTGTGCTGTACGACGCCCTCGACCTGGCGTCCCTGGACACCTCCGCCAAGCGGCGTGCGGCGCGGTCGCTGCTGGTCTTCTCCGGGCTGTGGGGGGCGGTCCGGGTGACGGACCGGATTCCGTCCTACCGGTGCTCGATGGGGGTGAAGCTGCCGGGGCTCGGTGCGCTGGGCGCGCACTGGCGGACGCCGATGGCGTCGGTGCTTCCCGAGGCGGCCGGGGACGGGCTGGTGCTGGATCTGCGGTCCGCCGCGTACGCCGCCGCGTGGAAGCCGAAGGGCGAGGTCGCCGGGCGGACGGCGTCCGTGCGGGTGCTGCACGCGCCGACCCGGAAGGTCGTCAGCCACTTCAACAAGGCGACGAAGGGGCGGATCGTGCGCAGCCTGCTGACCGCCGGGGCCGCTCCGAAGGGTCCGGCCGAGCTGGTGGGGGTGCTGCGGGACCTCGGGTACGTGGTTGAGGCGGAGGCTCCGGCGAAGACCGGGCAGGCGTGGTCGCTGGACGTGCTGGTGGACGAGGTCCACTGAGGGGCGTTGCAGCGTGCGCAATGAGCTTTGCGCATGCTGCTGAGTCGGCGGCAGGATACGGGCCATGGCCTCTCCCTCCGCCCTGCCCGCCTCCGTGCTGGACCTCGCGCCCGTCGTCCCCGTCGTCGTCATCGAGGATGCCGGTGACGCCGTACCGCTGGCCCGGGCGTTGGTCGCCGGTGGGCTGCCGGCGATCGAGGTGACGTTGCGGACGCCTGCGGCTCCGGACGCGATCCGGGAGATCGCCGTGCAGGTGCCGGAGGCGGTGGTGGGTGCCGGGACGGTGATCAGCCCCGAGCAGGTCACGGACGTGGTGGCCGCGGGCGCCCGCTTCCTGGTCAGTCCGGGCTGGACCGACGTCCTGCTGGAGGCGATGCGGGGCTCCGGCGTGCCGTTCCTGCCGGGGGTGTCGACCACCTCGGAGGTCGTGGCGCTGCTGGAGCGCGGGGTGCGGGAGATGAAGTTCTTCCCGGCCGAGGCCGCGGGCGGTACGGCGTATCTGAAGTCGCTGGCGGGGCCGCTCCCCCAAGCCCGGTTCTGCCCCACGGGCGGGATCGGCCCGGCCTGCGCCCCGGACTATCTGGCCCTGCCCAACGTCGCCTGCGTGGGTGGCAGCTGGATGCTGCCGCGGGACGCGGTCGCGGCGCGCGACTGGGGCCGGGTCGAGGCGCTGGCCCGCGAGGCGGCGGCGCTCAGCGCAGGTGGGACGTGTCGTTGAGGAGCCGGACGCTGGCGTTGCCGTCCGCGTAGTACGCGACGACCGACAGGGACGCGGCCGACAGTTCCATCCGGAACAGGGACTCCGGCGGGGCGCCGAGGGCGAGCCGGACGAGCGTCTTGATCGGGGTCACGTGCGTGACGAGCAGGACCGTGCGGCCGGCGTACGCCGCGATCAGCTTGTCGCGGGTGGCGGCGATCCGGGTGGCGGTCGCCGCGAAGCTCTCGCCGCCGCCGGTGGGTTCGGCGTCCGGGGAGGCCAGCCAGGCGTTCAGGTCGTCGGGGTGGCGCTCGCGCACCTCGGCGAAGGTGAGGCCCTCCCAGGCGCCGAAGTCCGTCTCGCGCAGCCCGTCGTCGACGCTGACGTCCAGGCCGAGCCGGGCGGCGACGATACCGGCGGTCTCCCGGGTGCGGGCGAGCGGCGACGACACGATCGCCTGGATCGTGCCCCGCCGGGCGAGCAGGTCCGCGGCCCGCTCGGCCTGCTCCCGCCCGGCGTCGGAGAGGGCGGGATCGGTGCCCCCGCTTCCGGAGAACCGCTTCTGCGGCGTCAACGGCGTCTCGCCGTGCCGCAGCAGCACGAAGGTGGCGGGAGCGCCCATGTCGGCCGGCGCCCAGCCGGGCGTGGCGACGGCCTTGGCAGCACGGGCATCGGCATCCGCCTCGGCCGAGCGAGCGTCGGCGCCCGGCTTGGCGGCGTCGGCCACTGCCTCGGCCGCGCGGATGTCGGCCGTTGCTCCACCTTCGGCCGCGCTGGCGTCGACGCCCGCCCCGGTCGCGCGAGCGTCAGCGGCCGCCTTGGCCGACCCCTCGTCAGCGCCGGTCGGCGCGTTGCCGCCGCTCGGCTGCTCCGTCGCTCCTCGGACGGAAGGAGAGACGGGAGAAGGCCCGGCTTCCGGATCCGGGGCGGCCGGTGCGGTCCGGGTGCGCCCCGCCGCCAGGGCCTCGCGTGCTCTCGCGGCGCCCGCCGCCGCGTCACCCGGTGGGGCCTGCGGGGCGGCGGCCCCGGTGGTGTCCAGGTCGGCCGTGGAAGTCGATGCCGACCACTGCTCCCCCCTGGCCCCGGCGTCCATCGCCTCGTTGGCCAGCCGGTCGGCGTGCTTGTTCCGCTCGCGTGGGATCCACTCGTACGTCACGCGCCCGGGCGGGAAGATCCGGGCCGCCGCCGCGGCCAGTGGCTTCATGTCGGGGTGCTTGATCTGCCAGCGGCCCGACATCTGCTCGATCACGAGCTTGGAGTCCATCCGGACGTGGACCGTCGCGGCCGGGTCCAGTTCGTGGGCGGCGCGCAGGCCGGCGACGAGGCCGCGGTACTCGGCGACGTTGTTGGTGGCGACGCCGAGGTACTCGGCGGCCTCCCGCAGCGTCTCACCCGTCGCCGCGTCGCTCACCACGGCCCCGTAGCCCGCGGGCCCCGGGTTGCCCCGCGACCCGCCGTCGGCCTCGACGATGAACTCCCGCACCGGAAAGGCTCCCAGGGACCTAGATGCCGGACTCGGACGTGCGCACCAGGATGCGGCGGCAGTTCTCGCAGCGGATCACCGTGTCCGGCGCCGCGCTGCGGATCTCGCTCAGCTCCGTGATGGCCAGCTCCTGACGGCAGCCCTGGCAGCTGCGCGCGTACAGCTTCGCCGCGCCGATGCCGCCCTGCTGCTCGCGCAGCTTGTCGTAGAGCTTGAGCAGGTCGGCGGGGATCGAACCGGCGATGACCTCGCGCTCCTTGGTGACCGTGGCGATCTCGCCGTCGATCTCCTCGAAGGCCGCGTCACGCCGCGCGGTCGCGTCGTCGATCTTCGACTGGACGGAGCCGACCCGCTCGGTCAGCTCGGCGACCCGCTGCTGCGCGGACTCCCGGCGCTCCATGACCTCCAGCACGACGTCCTCCAGGTCGCCCTGCCGCTTGGCGAGGGAGGCGATCTCGCGCTGGAGGTTCTCCAGGTCCTTGGGGGAGGTGACCGCGCCGGAGTCCAGGCGCTGCTGGTCGCGGGTGGCACGCTGGCGCACCTGGTCCACGTCCTGCTCGGCCTTGGTCTGCTCGCGGGCGCAGTCGCTCTCCTCGGTCTGCGCGGCCACGAGCAGGTCGCGCAGCTGGGTGTGGTCCTTGGTCAGCGACTCGATCTCGGCGTGCTCGGGCAGCGACCTCCGCCGGTGGGCCAGCTGCTGGAGGCGGACGTCGAGGTCCTGGACGTCGAGGAGTCGGATCTGGTCGGCGGGCGCGGCGTTCAGTTCGGGGCTCCCAGGGGGTCAGAAGTGGCAGAGGCCGCGTGGGCGGTCCAGGGGTCGGTGACCGTCTTCGAGACGTGGACGCGCAGGTCCCATCCGTGACGGTCGGAGATCTCGTCGAGCTGGCTCGCGGCCAGCTCGCACCAGGGCCACTCGGTGGCCCAGTGCGCCGCGTCGAGCAGCGCGAGGGGGCTGTGGGCGCGGGCCTCCGACACGGGGTGGTGGCGCAGGTCGGCGGTGAGGAAGGCGTCGACGCCCGCCGCGCGGACGTGGTCGAAGAGGCTGTCGCCGGAGCCGCCGCTGACGGCGACGGTGCGCACGAGCGCCTCGGGGTCGCCGGCGACGCGGATGCCCTGCGCGGTGGCGGGCAGCCGCTCGGCGGCGCGGGCGGCGAACTCGCGGACGGTCAGCGGGTGGTCCAGGGCGCAGACGCGGCCCAGGCCGCGACGGCCCTCGGGGTCGGTGGGGTCCGGTACGAGCGGGCCGGTGACCCTGAGGTCCAGGGCGCCCGCGAGGGCGTCGGAGACACCGGGGTCTGCGGTGTCGGCGTTGGTGTGGGCGACGTGCAGTCCGATGTCGTTCTTGATGAGGGTGTGGACGACACGGCCCTTGAAGTGCGACGCCGCGACCGTCGTCGTGCCGCGCAGGTAGAGCGGATGGTGGGTGACGAGCAGGTCGGCGCCCAGCTTCACCGCCTCGTCGACGATCTCCTGGACCGGGTCGACGGCGAACAGGACGCGCGTGACCTCCTGGTCCGGGTCTCCCGCGACGGTGCCGACCGCGTCCCAGGACTCGGCCCGCTCGGCGGGCCACAGGCTCTCCAGCTCGGCGATGACTTCTGACAGACGGGGCACGGGTGCAAGGCTACCCGTCTGATCTGTGGCCTTGAACCGCCACCGGCGCCGCCACCGCCACCAGCACCGGCACCGCCACCTGCGCCGCCACTCCGCGCCTCGTCGGCCGACTGCCGACCCGCCCAGCACAAAAGCCCCACATCCTCAGGCGAATCGTTCCTGGAACACCCTTATGTGTGAAGTCGGGAGCCTGCGGATTCCCCGGCCGCGTGCACGAAAACTACGTTCGTCACTGGAGGTGACCGAACGATGACAGCGTGTGCGATCGAGCCTTCGGCGGGACACGAGGACGAGGCCGCGCCGGCAGGATGCACACTCACCGCGGACGGCGCCTACGCCGCACGCCTCGCGTCGGCCGGCGACTCCTGGTTCCCGGAGCGCTGGACCCTGGACGGCCCCGAGCCGTACGCGGTACCCCTGCCCCGCAACCAGCCGGAGGAACCCGGCACCGAGGTGCAGCCGATGGGCGACGGGCGGGTCCTCATCCACCGCCTCGTGGCCGGGCGGCACGCCTTCTCGCTGCTGTACCCGACCGGGCCCGGCACCGGCGAGCTGCCCCTGGGCGTGGTCGAGTGCCCGCAGGACACGGCCCGGCTGCGGCTGCTGCCGCCCGCCCCGGGCGGCGAGCGGGCGTACGCCCTGTCCGTCGGCCCGCGTTCGACGACGGTGTGGCTGGTGGCGGGCGGCGCCTTCGGGCCCGAGCGGCTGGCCGAGCTGCCCGGCCGCTGCTCGGGCGGGGTCTGGCTGGACCGTACGGGACGGCTGCTGGCCCTGGACCGGGAGACCGGCGGGCGCACCAAGGCCGTCGTGGTGGACCTGGAGCGCGGCGGGGAGGTGTCGCCGCTGCTCCAGATCGCCGCCGACAGCGACGACCGGCTGCTGCTCGCGGACCACGACAGCGGGCTCCTGCTCATCCGCTCGGACGCGCCCTCGCCGGGGCGGGACCGGCTGGGCTGGGGTGTCCTGGGCAGCACACTGCCGGTGCGCTTCCCGGAGTGCCTGCGGCTGCCGGACTGCACCGTCACGCCGTTCGCGATCCAGCCGGGGCAGATGCTGACACCGGAGAGCTGCGCGGTGGCGCTGCGCGTCGACGGGCCGCGCGGCAGCTGGGTCGGCGTGTGGCGGCCCGCCGAGCGGCGCGTGCACCATCTCCCGGCGCCCGAGGGGTGGCTGGCGGGCGCCGGTCTGTGGACGCCGGACGGGGTGCTGCGGCTGCCGTACGCGACGGAGGCCGTGCCGTGCGGCGTGGCACAGGTGAGCCCGCCCGCGGCCGTGGCGCCCGAGCCCGGCGCGGCGCCGCCGCATCCACATCCACATTCGGGGCCGGGGCCGGAGCAGGGGCCGGACGCGCGAGCCGCCGCCGCGACCGCCGCGACCGGACACCCTCCGGAACCGGCGCCCCACTCCCCGGGACACGCCCCGGAACCGGCACAGCCCATACACACACCGCATCCGCCGCATCCGCCGCGCCCCTCGCCTACCCCGCAGCCCTCGCACCCCGATTCATCAGCCGATCCCGCTCCACCGCCGACCCCCTCCACCCCCCGCCCGGTCCCGCTGCAACAGGCGCCATTGGGACGCCTTGTAACGAACTAGTGCCGGTTGGCGTGGCCGCCTGGATCCGGGGTGCGGGGTGCCGGTTAAACTCGCCCGGCTGTAAGAAAGATCATGTTGACGGGGTGAATTCCATCCGATGAGCGACGCCAGCACGAACCAGCGCACTGCCGACGTCCAGGAGATCGCCGCCGGCCACGGCCGGCACCGTGGCGAGATCTCCACGCAGGACAGCGAGACGGCTCCGCGCGGCCGCCACCGCAAGCCGGTGGCGGAGACCGAGCAGACCGAGACGGCGGCCTGACGGAACGTCAGTGACCGTACGGCGAACGGCCCCACCCATATCTGACGGGTGGGGCCGTTTCCCGTTCCTCAGCCACGCCTCAGGCCCAGCACCTCCACCGCCGCGAACGTCTCCCCGGCCGGCCGGTCCGCGTAGTACGGCCCGAGAACGGCCTCCAGCTCCTCGTACGTGAAGGTGTCCTGCTTGCTGTCGAACCGGGCGGCGACGCGCGGCCGTTCGACGACGGCCACCATGCCGCCGTGCACCACGAGGAGTTGCCCGTTCACATGGGCGGCCGCGGGCGAGGCCAGATAGCCGACGAGCGGGGCCACGTGCTCGGGGGCGAGCGGGTCGAGGCCGCCCGCGGAGGGCGGTTCGACGCCCGCGAAGACGTCCTCGGTCATCCGGGTGCGGGCGCGCGGGCAGATCGCGTTGGCCGTGACGCCGTACTTGCCCAGAGCGAGCGCCGTGGACGTGGTCAGGCCGACGATCCCGCCCTTGGCGGCCGCGTAGTTGGGCTGCCCCGCGGAACCGGCGAGGAACGCCTCGGAGGAGGTGTTCACGATCCGCCCGAACACCGGCTCGCCGGCCCGCTTGGACCGCTCCCGCCAGTGGGCGGCGGCGAACCGGATCGTGTTGAAGTGCCCCTTGAGGTGCACGCGGAGCACGGCGTCCCACTCCTCCTCGGCCATCGAGAACACCATGCGGTCGCGCAGGATGCCCGCGTTGTTGACCAGGATGTCGAGCTTCCCGAACTCGGTGACGGCCGACTCGACGAGCTCGCGCGCCTGCCGGAAGTCCGAGACGTCGCCGGTGTGCGCGTGTGCGGTCCCGCCGGCCGCGCGGATCTCGGCGGCGACCTGCTCGGCCGGCCCGGTGGAGGCCTCGCCGGTGCCGTCGCGGCCGGGCTGCCCGTAGTCGTTGACGATCACGGCGGCGCCGAGCCGGGCGAGTTCGAGGGCCTCGGCCCGGCCGAGCCCGCGGCCCGCGCCCGTGACGATCGCGGACAGTCCCTGGAGCGGCAGCGGCATGGCGGTGTCCTCACATCTCGATGCACGTACGCAGGGCGGTCCCGGTCCGCATCTGGTCCAGGGCCTCGTTGATGTCGGCGAAGGGCACCCGGTGGGTGATCAGGCCCGCCAGGTCGACGCGGCCCGCGCGCCACAGGGCGACGGTGCGTTCGTAGGAGCGCAGGATGTCCCCGCCGCCGTACATGGACGGCAGGATCCGCTTCTCGTCGAAGAACAGCTCGAACATGTTCAGCTGGAGGAAGTCGTCCATGGCGCCCGCTCCGACCACGACGAGGGTGCCGCCGCGCCGGGTGTTCTCGTAGGCGGCGCGTGCGGTGGCCGACTTGCCGACGACCTCGAAGACGTAGTCGAAGCCCTCGCCGGCGGTGACCTGCTGCTTGGCATCGGGAAGTTCGTCGGGCGAGACGGCCTTCGTGGCCCCGAACCGCAAGGCCGCCTCGCGTCGCGTCACGACCGGGTCGACGGCGACGATCTCGGCCGCCCCGCACAGCCGGGCCCCCTGGATCACGGAGATGCCCACGCCCCCGCACCCGATGACCGCCACCGACGAACCGGCCGCCACGTCCGCCGTGTTGAGCGCGGCGCCCAGCCCGGTCGTCACCCCGCAGCCGATGAGGGCGGCGATGTCGAAGGGCACGTCGTCGGGTATCGGAACCGCGCACCCGGCGTCGACGACGACCTCCTCGGTGAAGGTGCCGGTGCCGGCCATGCCGAAGACGTCCCCGCCGGGCCGCCTGAAGTTGGGGGTGCCCGCGTTCATGAAACCGGCGAGGCACAGCTCGGTCTGTCCGCGCTTGCAGGCGGGACAGGCACCGCAGGCGGGCAGCCAGCACACGACGACCCGGTCACCGGCCGCCAAGTGGCCCACGCCTTCGCCGACTTCGAGGATCTCGCCCGCCCCCTCGTGCCCGGGCACGAATGGCCCGGGCTGCGGCAGCACCCCGCTCATGGCGGACAGGTCCGAGTGACACAGCCCCGCGGCGCGCACCCGGATCCGCACCTTGCCGGGTCCGAACCCCACCGCCTCGACGTCGTCGAGGACCTCCAGCTTGTCCTGGCCGATCTCGTGCAGTACGGCTGCGCGCATGGTGCGGCTCCCCTCGTACGGCGTGTGGGACTCAGGTGTGTTCGACGACGGTGTCGGCGAGGACCGGCGCGTCGTCCCTCTCGACGGCGCTGACGGCGACCCGGATCTCGCCGTCCAGGCGCCACATGCGGATGCGCAGCGTCTCGCCCGGGTAGACGACGCCGGCGAACCGGGTGGCGTACGAGCGAACCCGGGTCACGTCCCCGTCGAGCAGCGTGCCGACGACCGCCTTGAGCGTCATGCCGTAGGTGCACAGCCCGTGCAGGATGGGCCGGTCGAACCCGGCGCGCTTGGCGAACTCGGGGTCGGCGTGCAGCGGGTTCCAGTCCCCGGACAGCCGGTACAGCAGGGCCTGGTCCTCGCGGACGTGCCGTTCGACGACCCGGTCCGGCTCGCCGGCGGGCGGTTCGAGCCGGGTGGACGGTCCCCGGTCGCCACCCCAGCCGCCCTCTCCCCGGACGTAGATCTGCGCGTCGTTGGTCCACAACGGCCCGTCGCCGTCGGCCACGTCGGTCCGCATGACGAGGACGGCCGCCTTGCCCTTGTCGTACACGGCGGCGATCCGGCCGGTGGCCCTCGCGCGGCCCCGGGCCGGGATGGGGCGGTGGATCGTCAGGCTCTGCCCGCCGTGGAGGACGCGGGCGAGGTCGACCTCGACGCCGGGCATGGACAGGCCGCTGATCACCCCGGGGGATCCGGCGCCGGCGACGGTGGCGAAGCTCGGCAGGACGTGCAGCCGCGACTCCAGGGTGTAGCGCAGCTCGCCGGGGTCGGTGGCGGGGACGCCCGCGCCGATGCCCAGGTGGTAGAGCTGCACGTCCTTGTGGTCCCAGGAGAGCTCGCCGGTCCGGGGTTCGGCGGCGAGCGCCTTGGCTGCGTCGATGGGCATGGGGCTCCTGATCGCCGTGGGAAGGACCTCGGCACGGCCGTCCGCACCGTCGGCCGCACCGAGGCCGTCTGCGGCCGAACTGGAACGCGTTCCAGTCCTGCGCCCTCTGTATAGCCCAGGCCTCCACAGTTGTGAAGCCTCCTGACGTCGTGTCAGATAACCGCCGGGTGAGACACGGCCCGTGACACTCGATGTCGATGCGACGGACGCGCACCCGGCGGTGGCGGAACGGGCGTGACCGTCCGCTGTCCGCACCCCCGGCGACCAGGGGGCGGGACGCCGTACGACCCGCGTCGGCGTGTACGTTGGCCGCTGGTCCGCGCGCGCCACACGTATGCGTACAGGTACACGTACGCATCGACGGCGCCGGCAACGGCTGAGGAAAAATGGAGCACATGGCACGCGTCGCCGTCATCACCGCGCCGAACATCGGATACCGCAACACCGGCATGCTGACCGTCGACTTGGCGTTCGAGTCCCTGCGGCGGCGTATGACCCCCGAGATCGACGCCACCTGGTACACCCTGCACACGCCGGAGACCGTGCCCCTGCGCGAGAGCGCGCGAGGCACGGACTTCCCGTTCCGGTTCCACCCCCTGGCCGAGCACCTCGACTCGCTCCGCGACCACGACGCGGTGGTCTTCTGGGGCGACTTCCTGCACACCCGGCACTACCTGGAGCAGGACGCCACGAACCGCCTGCTCGACTTCGGTTTCGCCGAGGACCGTGCCGCGGCCCGCACCCTCCTGAACCGCACCCTGCTCTTCGCGGACCAGCCGGACGAGCTCCTCGCGCGGACCCTCAGCTACGGCGGGACGATCCTGCACAACTCCCAGTCCGACTACGAGGACAAGGAGTACGGCCCCCTGTTCTCACGCCTGGTGACGCGAAGCCGTCGCGTCTGGGTACGCGACCCGCTCTCGGCGGCGAAGATCGCGCATCTGCGCGGGGACCGTACGACCGACTACTTCGGTTCCGACGCGGCGCTGCTGTCCCGCCCGGGCGACCTCGGCCACCTGCCGACGACGGAATGGTCCCGGGCGGTCCCGGACGGCGGCGCGATCGGCGTGTTCCTCGGCGCGCGGACGCAGATCCCCGAGTGGCTGCCCGCCTTCTGCCAGGACCTGTCCGAGCGTCTGGGCGCCCCGCTCGAGTGGCTGCCCTGGTTCGACCGGGACGTCCCAGCTCCGGTCGGTCACATCGCGCAGCGCCCGGGCCGGCACACCGTCGGCGACCTGGTGGGGGTCCTCCCCCGCTACCGTCTGGTCATCACGGACACCTACCACCTGTGCGTCAACGCCTGGGGCGCCGGGACCCCCGCGGTGTGCGTCGGCGCGCCCGAACCGGCTCCCAAGACCCACGACGACTACCTGACGCTCAGCGACGTGAAGAAGCACGTCTTCCACATGGCGTACGACGCGACGGACTTCTACGTGTCCACCCTCCCCGACACCCGGGAAGGCCACGAGCGCCGTATCGACCGGCTCGCAGGCCTCGTGGAGGGCGGCGGGGCCGAGGCCGTGGCCACCCGCATCCGCGCTCACGCCGATCATTCGGCGGCCGCGTTCACGGGAACGCTGGCCTCGTTGCTGGACGCACCCCGGCGCCCCGGGAGCCCTACCCTTGGCCCGTGACCGACAGCCCCATCCGCGTGCTGCTCGCAGAGGACCAGGGCATGCTGCGCGGTGCGCTCGCGCTGCTGCTGGGGATGGAGGACGGCATCGAGGTCGTCGCCCAGGTGGGGGCCGGTGACGCGATCCTGGACGCCGCGTTCGCCCACCGCCCCGACGTCGCGCTCCTCGACATCGAACTCCCGGGCAGGAGCGGCCTGGAGGCCGCCGCCGACCTGCGCGCCCGGGTGCCCGACTGCCGCGTGCTGATCCTCACCACCTTCGGCCGGCCCGGCTATCTGCGTCGCGCCATGGAGGCGGGCGCCACCGGTTTCCTCGTGAAGGACGGCCCCGTGGAGGAACTCGCCGCCGCGATCCGCCGTGTCCTGGCCGGCGAGACCGTCGTCGACCCGGCCCTCGCCACGGCCGCGCTCAGCGCCGGCCCCAGCCCCCTCACCACGCGCGAGAGCGACGCCCTCAAGGCCTCCGCGGACGGCGCGACGGTCGCGGACATCGCCACCCACTCCACCTCTCTGAGTCCACGGTCCGCAACTACCTCTCCTCGGCCATCGGCAAGACGGGCACCCGCAACCGCACGGAGGCCCTGCGCGAGGCCCGCCGCCAGGGCTGCTGTGAGAAATCAGCCCCGCCGGAACAACGCCGTCCACAGGAATCCCTCGCCGAAGCACCCCGACTCCTCCGGCTCCTCCCGCATCCGCCGCAGTTCAACTTCGGTCAGGCCCGAGAAGATCTCCCGCAACGACTCGGGCGTGTACGCGAGCCCACCCCCGAGGCCGTTCGCCTCACGGTAGAAGTCGGTGTCGGACAGCTCCGACCCCATCCCGCCGGCACCGGCGGCGAAACACGTCAGGCCGAACAGGCCCCCGGGAGCCAGGACGTCGTCCAGCAGGGCCACATAGCTGATCCGCCGGTGCGGAGGCAGATGGTGGAAGCAGCCGGAGTCGTAGACGAGGTCGTACGGCCCGGTGAGTTCTGTGCGTGCGAGCGCGAACGCGTCCCCGCAGTGGAACCGTACGCCGTCCGTCCCCGCCTCACGGGCCCGTTCCCGGGCCCAGTCGACGGCCGCCGGAGCCAGGTCGACGGCGTCCACCTCGAACCCCCGCTCCGCCAGGTACAGCGCATTGCGTCCCGGCCCACACCCCAGGTCGAGCACCCGCCCGGCGCCGACGAGCCCACCGTCCACCCAGGACACCAAGCTCTCGTCCGGCTTCGCCACGAAGAACGGCACCGGCCGGGAACGGTCGGCGTAGAACCCGTCCCACCAACCGGCGCCCCGCCCCGTCCAGCGATCGACCTCGGCCACGAACAGCCCGTCAAGCAGCGCGAGTACGTCGTCGACAGTGCGTATGTTCCGGTCCATCCGGCCCCCTTTCACGTCCGCCAACCGTAGGCCGGGAGAGGGTGAAAGGCCAGGTCAGGATGGCTTCTCGGCAGAAGCGGGAGGCGTTGTGCGGCTTGCCGCCCTCCGGTGACGCCATCCGCCGTCCGACCACTCGGTCCCCGGGCCGAAACACCCGCGGCGCGCCTTCCAAGGCTCGTCACGCACCCATTCCGGACCACGCGGCAGGCGCTCTTTTCCGGTGTCGGCGGCCCTACCGCTCCCCCGCCTCGCGGGGCAGCCAGACCCACATCAGCACCAGGCCGGCCGCCAGCACCGCGGCCCCCACCCGGAACGCCAGCGCGTATCCCTCCGTCAGCGCCGCAGGTGTCCCGCTCCCCGCCGAGCGTGTCGCCGCCAGTGTCGACAGGACCGCCAGGCCCAGTGAACCGCCCATCGTGCGGGAGGTGTTGACGAGACCGGACACCAGTCCGGCCTCCTCGGGTGCCGCGCCGGACGTGGCCAGGGAGGCCAGCGGGGTCGCCGCCAGACCCGCGCCGAGCATCATCAGGACTCCGGGGACCAGGATCGTCGTCGCGTACGCGCCCTCGGGGGTCATCGTCGACTGCCAGCCGAACCCCACCACCGCGACCAGCGTCCCCAGCACCGCCACGTTCCGGGGCCCCAGCCCCCGCATGAGCCGGGGCGCGAGCTTGGAGCCGAGGATGACGGCCAGGGAGCTCGGGACCAGGGCGAGCCCGGCCTCCAGCGGGGTGTAGCCCAGGACGTTCTGCGCGTACAGGGTCATGAAGAACCACATGCAGAACATCGCGGAGCCGCACAGGAACATCGCCACGTTCGCCGACGACACCGACCGCAGCCGCAGCAGCCCGAGCGGCATCAGCGGACTCCCCGTCCGGGCCTCGACCGTGAGGAACAGCCCGATCAGCGCGAGCCCGGCGAGCAGCGGCAGCAGCGTGGCCGCCGCCGTCCAACCCGCCGCCTCCGTCTGGGAGATGCCGTAGGCCAGCGTGCCGAGCCCGCCCGTCACGAGCAGCGCGCCCGGCAGGTCGAGCCGCCGCCCGTCCCCGGCCCGGCCCTCGGTGAGGAACCAGGCGGCCCCGCACAGCACGACCGCCCCCACGGGCACGTTGATCAGCAGTACCCACCGCCACGACAGCGTCTCCACCAGCAGCCCGCCGACCAGGCCGCCCGCCGCGCCACCGCCGGCACCGACCGCCGTCCAGGTCCCGATGGCCCGGGCCCGGGCGGCACCCTCCGGCACCGAGGCCGTGAGGATGGTCAGCGTCGAGGGCGCCAGCACCGCCGCCCCCAGCCCCTGCGCGGCCCGCGCCACCAGCAACTGCCAGTCGTCCTGCGCCAGTCCGCCCGCCAGTGAGGCCAGGGTGAACAGGCCGAGCCCGACGAGGAACATCCGCTTGCGGCCGTAGAGGTCCCCGGCCCGCCCGCCGAGCAGCATGAACCCGGCGAAGGCGATGGCGTAGGCGTTGACCACCCACTGCAGGCCCTGCTCGCTCAGCCCGAGCCCGGTCCGCATCGACGGCAGCGCCACGTTGACGACGGACACGTCGAGCACGACGAGGAACTGCCCGGCACAGGTGAGCGCGATCACGAGCCAGGTGGGCGGCGCGGCACGGCGGGGCGTACGGGTCATTTCGGCGGCTTCGAGCATGGGTGTCATGCTCTCAACCACTCCATGCTCCCGGCATCGGGATTTCGACCTAGGGCGTCGCACCGCAGACCTAGGCCGTTCCCCCGCCCCCACAGCCCTGGGCCCCTTCCCCAAGAGAAGGTCAAGATTTCGTTAGAGTGCCAAAGCAACGGAATAGTTGCCTGCGCATACGAGGTTCACCGTCCACGTAACCCCGTGAGCGCGTAACCACGCAATCCCCGACCTTCCCCGGCCTGGAGGCCCCACTCAATGACGCAGACGACGACAGAACGTCCCGCCGGCAGAGCGAGCGGGGCCGTGGTCCCGGTGCTCGCCTTCGCGGGCATCGTTGTCGCGGTGATGCAGACCCTGCTCGTCCCGGTCATCAAGGACCTGCCGCAACTGCTGGACACCGCCCCCAGCGACGCCACCTGGGTCCTGACCTCGACCCTCCTCTCGGGCGCGGTGGCCACCCCGATCATGGGCCGCCTCGGCGACCTCTACGGCAAGCGGCGCATGCTGATCACGAGCCTGGCCGTCATGGTCGTCGGCGCCCTGGTCAGCGCCTTCACCAGCGACCTGCTGCTCATGATCGCCGGCCGTACGCTCCAGGGCTTCGCGATGGGCGCCATCCCCCTCGGCATCGGCCTGATGCGCGACATGCTGCCCCGCGAGAAGCTCGGCTCGGCCATGGCCCTGATGAGCTCCTCCATAGGCGTCGGCGGCGGCCTCGCCCTGCCCGCCGCCGCCCTGGTCGCCCAGCACACCGACTGGCACGCCCTGTTCTACGGCGCCGCCGGCCTCGGTGTCCTCGCCATCGCCCTCACCCTGCTCGTCGTGCCCGAGTCGCAGACGCGCGCCGAGGGCTCCTTCGACCTGCCGGGCGCCCTGGGTCTGTCCACCGGGCTCGTGCTCTTCCTGCTGCCGATCACCAAGGGCAGCGACTGGGGCTGGACCTCCGGCACCACGCTCGGCCTGTTCGCCGCCGCCGCGGTCGTCCTGGTCCTGTGGGGCGTGATGGAGCTGCACGTCAAGGCCCCGCTGGTCGACCTGCGCACCACGGCCCGTCCGGCCGTCCTCTTCACCAACCTCGCCTCGATCATGGTCGGCGTCTCCTTCTACGTCGTCTCCCTGGTCCTGCCCCAGCTGCTCCAGCTGCCGAAGTCCACCGGCTACGGCCTCGGCCAGTCGATGGTCGTCGCGGGCCTGCTCGTCGCGCCGCTCGGCCTGACGATGATGTTCACAGCGCCCGTCTACGCCCGGCTCTCCGCGAAGTACGGCCCCAAGGTCACCCTGATCCTCGGCCTGCTGATCATCGCCATCGGCTACGGCGCCGGTCTCGGCCTGATGAGCGCCCCCTGGCAGAGCCTGGTCATCTCGGTCCTGCTGGGCGCGGGCATCGGCCTCGCCTACTCCTCGCTGCCCGCGCTGATCGTGGGCGCGGTCCCGGCCTCTGAGACGGGCGCGGCGAACGGCCTGAACACTCTGATGCGTTCCATCGGCACGTCGGTGTCGAGCGCCGTGATCGGCATGGTGCTGGCGAACACCGCGGACAACGTCGGCGGCGTCGAGATCCCGACCATGCACGGCTTCCGGCTCTCCTTCCTGATCGCGACCGGCGCGGTCGCCGTGGGCCTGCTCCTGGCGCTGTTCCTGCCCGGCCGCCGCCCGGCCGCCCACCCGCAGCTGCGGGCCAGCAGCGAGGAGGACGCGAACCTGGAGCGAGCCGAAGCGGTGCTGCGCGGGTTCCGCGGCCGCGTGCTGGCGGCGGACGGCTCCCCGGTCGCCCGCGCCAAGGTCACGCTGATCGACCGCCGGGGCCGCCAGGCCGGCGCGACGCTCTCCGCCGAGGACGGCGCCTACGTCCTCACCGTCCCCGCTGGTGGCTCCTACGTCGTGGCCGCGCGCGCCCAGGGCCACGGCCCGCTCGCCTCGTCCGCGACCCACACGGGCGACGACCGTCCGGTCGACCTCGACCTGTCGCTGCCGGGCGAGACGGTCTCCGCCTGACCCCGCCGCCCACCCGTACCCCCTGTCACCCCCCGGCAGGGGGTACGGCACCATGGGCGCCCGGACCGTCGTACGACCGAGAGGAAGCCCATGCCCGCGGCCCCGAAGCCCGAGATCCTGGCCGCGTTCGAGGCGGCGAAGGGGTTCATGCCCGTCGGTGAGGGCCTGGCGCTGTACGCGGCGGCGGTGGAGGCCGGGCGGCTCGGGCTGCCGCTGCTGGAGGTCGGCACGTACTGCGGCCGCTCCACGGTCCTGCTCGCCGACGCGGCCCGCGAGGCCGGCGTCACCGCGCTGACCGTCGACCACCACCGCGGCAGCGAGGAGCAGCAGCCGGGCTGGGAGTACCACGACCCGGAGACGGTCGACCCCGAGCTCGGCCTGATGGACACGCTGCCCACGTTCCGCCGCACGTTGCACCGGGCGGGCCTGGAGGACCACGTGGTCGCCCTGGTCGGCCGTTCCCCGCAGATCGCGGCGATCTGGCGGACCCCCCTCGGTCTCGTCTTCATCGACGGCGGCCACACCGACGAGCACGCCACCGCCGACTACGAGGGCTGGGCCCCGCACGTGGCCGAGGGCGGCCTGCTCGTCATCCACGACGTCTTCCCCGAGCCGGAGGACGAGTTCACCGGCCAGGCCCCGTACCGCGTCTACCTCCGAGCCCTGGCCTCCGGCGCGTTCACGGAAGTCTCGGCGACGGACTCGCTGCGGGTCCTGCGGCGCACCGGCCCGGGACTCTAGGAGAACGGCTGGGCGGGTGAACTGCGCCCTGTGCACCCCCTCCCGGTCGGCCCACGGGCGGCGTGGCGCGTCGGTGGGCGACCGCCGCTGCCCAAGGATCCGGGCGCGTGGCACACACCTTCGCAGAGCTCGTGGAGAAGCAGCGCGCGGCGGACGAGGCGTACACCCGCGTGCGGCAGCTGCAGGACGCGTACGGACCGCCCACCCAGACCAAGTGGAGCGGCCAGCAGACCACCACCTGGGAGACCGCCTGGCGCGCCTGGCGCGACCTCGCCCGCGACGTCCAGGCGGCGGTGACCGCGTACGCGAAGCAGGAGGGCACACCGCGCCAGGAGATCGAGGCGCGGGTGAAGGAGGCGGTACGGCACGGGGACCCCGACGGGAACGAGGAGTAGCCGCCACCCGTCGGGCCGTCCTCGGCCCGCTGCCGCCGGGCGACGGCCGCTAGGGTGGCACCGTGTCGTACGTAGGCCCGGACTTCGAACCTCCCCAGCCCCGCCGCCCCCGCCGCGGCCCCCTGACCGTCGCGCTCGCCGCGCTGGTGCCCGGGGCGCTGCTCGGCTGGCTCGTGTACGAGACGGTGGGCGGCTCGGGGGGCGACGGCGGGTCGGGCCAGGCCACCGTGCGGTCCTCCCCGCCCTCCGTGCCCGCCTCGTCGGGTGCGCCGACGGACGACGGCAAGAAGCCGAGCGCGTCGTCTTCGCCCACGGCGTCGTCGACCTCCGCGCCCGCCCCGGCCTCCGGGCCGCTCAAGGGAAAGGTCGTCGTCATCGACCCCGGGCACAACCCGGAGAACTTCCAGCACCCGTCCGAGATCAACCGCAAGGTGAACATCGGGACGAACTGGAAGGAGTGCGACACCACGGGCACGTCCACCAACGACGGTTACACCGAGGCGAAGTTCACCCTGGACGTGGCGCACCGGATGCGCACGCTCCTCGAAGAGCAGGGCGCCACGGTGAAGCTGACGCAGGACAGCGACCGGCCGTACGGCCCGTGCGTGGACGAGCGGGCCCGGATCGGCAACGAGGCGAAGGCCGACGCCGTGGTCTCGGTGCACGCGGACGGCTCGGGCGCCGGCAACCGCGGCTTCCACGTCATCCTGCCCGGCGCGGTCCACGCGGGCGCCGCCGACACCCGCGCGATCGTCGCCCCCTCGCGCGATCTGGGCGAGCGCGTCGCGGGCCGTTTCGTCGCCGTCACCGGCAGCGCGCCGTCCAACTACGCCGGCGACGGCACCGGTCTCGTCACGCGTAAGGACCTGGGCGGTCTCAATCTGTCAACGGTTCCCAAGGTGTTCATCGAGTGCGGCAACATGCGCGATAGCAAGGACGCGGCGCTGCTGACCAGTGGCGCGTGGCGGCAGAAGGCGGCGCAAGGGATCTCTGAGGGAATCGTGAGTTTCCTGCGCGGGTAGCTCTCGGCGGGCTGATCCGGGCGGACACCCTGGTCGGGCGGACGATAGTGTCCGTCCGTACGATGAGGGGCCACCCCCGCGCTTCCCACCCGGGCCCGAGGGCATGGTGACAGCGACGCCTCTACCGACGATGAGACGACCTACGAAGGACCTGAAGTGAATATCCGCTCCCTCACTCGAGGCGACGGCGTGGTGATCGGTGCAGCGGTGTTGCTGTTCATCGCGTCGTTCCTCGACCTCTACTCGTTCGACAATGTCCCCGACAGCGTCGACCTCCCCAGCCTGTGGGGAAGCGGTCCGGTCGTGTTCAGCGTCGTACTGGCGGGGATCATCGGCGCGGCGCTCGTCGTCGTCGCCCGGGGTCTGCCGCAGGTCCCGAAGATCGCGGGTCTCGACCTCGGTCAGTTCGGCGCCGCCTTCACCGTGTTCGCCGCGTGGAGCGCCCTCGGCAACATCTTCGACGTGCCCGGCGGCTTCGACAACATCGGCAACAACGCGGACGACGGTGCTCCGAGCCCCGGCATCGGCCTGACCCTCGCCCTCGTCGCCACGCTGCTCCTCGCCGCCGCCGCCCTCGCCACGCCCCTCATCCCGGCCCTCAAGGCCGCTCTCATCCCCGCCCCGCGCCCGGCCGCTCCCCAGCCCTACGGCGCCCAGCCCCCCGGCGGTTACGGCTACCCGGGCGCACAGCAGCCGGGTGGTTACGGCCACCCGCAGCCCGGACAGCCCGGACCCGGGCAGCCGGGTCAGCCGTACGGCGGCCAGCCCCAGCCCCAGCAGGCCCAGGCGCCGCAGCCACCGGCCGGGGACTTCTCGCCGTTCTGGTTCGCGGTGCCGGTGCCCCGGCCGCTGTTCGCCGAGGACGGTTCGCCGACCCCGATCGCCGAACTCGCCCCGGGTACGTGGTACCTGGCGGTCGAGCAGCGCGGCGCGGCCCTGGTCGCCCAGACGCAGGACGGCCGCCGCGGTGTCCTCCAGGACACGTCGGGCATCCAGCGCGGCTGAGCCCCTGAAACGACGTACGGCCCCTCGCCCTTCCGGGTGAGGGGCCGTTGCCGTACAGTCGTCGCCCCACCGGCTGACGAACCGTCAGGAGGCAGGCGTGCGGCTCGGTCTCGCCCTCGGCTACTGGGGCCGCGGCCCCTCCCCCGACCACGTGCCGCTGGCGCGGGAGGCGGAACGGCTGGGCTACGACTCCGTGTGGACGGCCGAGTCGTGGGGCTCGGACGCGTTCACGCCGCTCGCCTGGATCGCCGCCCACACCTCCACCATCAAGCTGGGCACGGCGGTCGCGCAGATGGCGGCCCGCCCGCCCACCACGACCGCCATGCAGGCGCTCACCCTCGACCACCTCTCCGGCGGGCGCATGATGCTCGGCCTGGGCCTGTCCGGCCCGCAGGTCGTCGAGGGCTGGTACGGCCGCCCGTTCCCCTCCTCGCCGCTCACCGCCACCCGCGAGTACGTCGACGTCGTACGGCAGGTGTTGCGGCGGGAGGCGCCGGTCGAGCTGGCCGGGCGGTTCCACGCCCACCCCTACCGGGGACCGGACGCCACCGGCCTCGGCAAGCCCCTCAAGCCGATCACCCATCCCCTGCGCCCGGACCTGCCGGTCCTGCTCGGCGCGGAGGGGCCGAAGAACGTCGCCCAGACGATCCGCATCGCCGACGGCTGGCTGCCGCTGTACTGGTCACCGACCCGGCCGGAGGTCTACGGCCCGGCCGTGCGCGAACTCCCCGAGGGCTTCCTCGTCGCGCCCCTGGCCCAGGTCCGGGTCTGCGACGACGTCGCCGAGGGCCTGTTGCCCGTCAAGGCCATGCTCGGCTTCTACATCGGCGGCATGGGACACGCGGCCCGCAACTTCCACGCCGACCTCATGGCCCGCATGGGGTACGAGGAGGAGGCCCGCCGCATCCAGGAGTTGTTCCTGTCCGGCCGCCGGGAGGAGGCCGTCCGCGCCGTGCCGGACGCCTTCGCCGACGAGATCTCCCTGGTCGGTCCGCGCGAACGGATCGCCGAGCGGCTGGAGTTGTGGCGCAAGGGCCCGGTGACGGACCTGCTGGCGCTGGCGCCCGACCCGCACACCCTGCGCGTGCTCGCGGAGCTCAGCTCCCGGTGAGCGGCGGCGGTCACCAGAAGATCGCGATCGCCTCCAGGGTCACCTCGCGGGTGTCCTCGCGCCAGCCGGTCATCTTGCCCAGGCAGCGGGCCGTGAAGGTGCCGGCCGGGATCGAGCGGCGCGCGTTCCCGGGGGCCACGACGCGCATGTACACCGGGGGCTGCTCGTCGCCGTACTCGGCCCGCAGGACGAACCCCTCCGTCACGTCGGGCACGCGGGTGAACACCCCTTTGACGGAGACGAATTCGCCGATGCGGCTCAGGGTCACCGCACGGCCGTCGGCCAGGTTGTCGGCGAGGTTCCGGTTCGGGACGACGGTCAGGGCGGTCAGGTCGGCGTGGACGATGGCGTCGGCCCGGTCGAAGGCCTCCATGACCACGCCGATCACGTTGATCGGCTTGTCCTTGCGCACGAACTTGCGGAACGTCTCCTGGCTGACGTCCCGCTTCAGCCGGAACCGGAACAGCCACGTCAGCACCCGGCTCCAGAAGCCGACACTCGTGTCGACCTTCGTCCGCAGCTCGACGGCCTCCTCCAGCGCGGACCGGTAGTTGCCGAGCTCGTACAGGTCCATGACCGCCTGCTCGTCCAGGTACAGGCAGATGCTGTACGCCGACTGCCAGCGCCGCAGGTGCCTGCGCCGCTCCCGGGCATGGCGCACCAGGACCACCGCGAGCACCACCGCGCCGGCGGCCGTCACCAGCCAGACCGTCATCCACGGCCACCAAAGGCTCCACCACAGTGCGTCAGTGACAGCCACGGATCTCCTTGAAAGCCTCGGAAAGGGACGAGCCGGCGGCGTCCACCATCCGTCCGCCGGTCCTCGCCGCCGCGCGCCGCAGCTCACCGGCGTCGGCCTCGCCGAAGTGGACGGGGTAGGCGGGGACGGCGGCGCGCACGGCGGCGGGCAGCGCCTGGTGGCGGCGGACGAATTCCGCGTAGGGCAGGCCCGCGTTGTTCTCGCCGTCCGTCATCAGGACGAGGGAGACGGAGCGGTCGGGGTCGGCGGCCAGTTCGCGGGCGGCGGTGCGGTAGCCGTGGTCGAGGGCGGACCACACGGCGGTGGCGTCGCCGTAGCCGCCCCGGGCGACGGTGTCGGCGAGGGCCGTCAGGTCCTTCGGCCCGGTGACGGTGACGGTCTTCTCCCCCAGCACCCGGCCGCCGAAGCGGACCACGGTCAGCCGCTCGCCCCGGTGGAAGCGGGTGAACTTGCCGGAGGCGGAGGGGTCCGCGCCGCTGAGTCCGGCGAAGGCCTCACGCAGGGCGGCCATCCGGGCGCCGCGCATCGAGCCGGAGAAGTCGAGCAGGAAGACCACCTGGCTCGTGGTGCGGCGGTCGGGATCCCCGTAGTCCGCCAGCAGCGTCGTGATGACGGCGGCTCGGTCGGGGTAGTAGAGGGCGTTGCCGACCGGTTCGCGCAGGGGCGCGTCCCGGGGGACCGTCGTGTTCACGGGGCGGCGCAGCGTGTGCCGCATGATCTCCCGCTGCACCGGGTCGCGCCGCAGCCACCGCGTGACCTTGTCGTACGCGGCCCGGTGGGCCGGGTTCAGCAGGAGCAGCGGGAAGTCGGCCAGGACCATGCCGTCCTCGGGGCGGATGACCTCCAGGCGGTCGTCGAGGCGGCCGGTGGCGTTGAGGGCGAGCAGATCGGACTCGTAGGTGATGAGGGCGTTGGCCTCGTCCTGGTGGTCGACGTAGGAGTCGACGAGGGCGGGGCCGGTGTCGGCGGTGAGGGTCTGGCCGGAGCGGAAGCCGCGCAGCCGGTCGCAGGAGACGTCCTCGGGGCGCAGCGCGGCTCCGGTGCCGGCCGCGGCGGTGGCGACGCCGACGAGGGCGGCGAGCCCGCTGCCGGCGTGCCGGGGGTCGGCCATGCCGAAGCGGACGGTGCCGTCGGCCGCGGCGTCGGCGATGTCCGCCCAGGTGAGCCGGGAGCCTGAGGTCTTGGCGCGGAGCTTGCGTGCCACGTCCGGCTTCAGGCCGATGACGACCGGTGACGTCATGGTGGCTGTGCGCTGCAGCCCCCGGGTGGCGTTCTTGTCGGTGAGACGCAGATAGCGGTCGGAGGACAGCCACGCGAGGTCGTACCGGTCGCGGTCCGGGGTCTTCGTCTCGGCGTCGGCCCGGTGGTCCAGGCGCAGGTCGACACCGGTCTCGTCCTTCAGTTCGCCGAGCAGCGGCGCCAGTACGGCGAGGTCGGGACTGGCGAGCACGCGCAACCGGACCGTGTCGTCGCCGTCGCCCGAGCAGGCGGTGAGGAAGGCGGCCACGAGCGCGAGGCAGAGGGCCGCCAGGCCCGCGCGGCGCCTCACCGGCTGCCCGTCCGGTCCGGGCAGTCGCCGACGATCTCGATCATCTTCTCCAGCAGGGGCAGGCTGGGCAGCACGGCCCGGGTGTCGTCGGAGGAGGTGGTGGGCACCGGGATGTGCCGCTCGGTGAGGAACCGGGTGAGCTCGTCGCCGGTCGCGCCGCTGCCGGCGTTGCGGGCCCTGAAGCCCAACTCCATGGCCCGGTGCTGGAGTTCGGGGTCCTTGCTGACCAGCTCGCCGAGCCGGGCGCCGTCGCCGGTCAGCGCGACGAGCTGGGGTTCGGTGACGAAGCGGGTGGAGGGGTAGAGCAGGACGCGCTCGTCGTCGGTCGCGCCCTTCGCGGCCACCTGCCCGATCTGGTGGGCGAGGAACTGGTGCTCGTAGATCACCGAGATCGGGGCGATGCTCTGCCCGTCGGGGGACAGATACGTTTCGGCGCGTTCGGAGGACGGCAGTCCCTGTTCCACGAGGAGCGGCTTGATCCTCCGGGCGAGCTGCTCGGCCTCGGCCTCGTTGTCCGGCGCGTCGTTCCCGTGCTCGACGAAGGCCACGAGTCCCAGGTAGGTGCCGGCGGAGTTGGCCTCGCAGATGTCCGAGGTCTGGGCGAGGATCTTGTTGCCGTTGCGGACGCGGTCGTCCTGGTCGATCTCGTCCCAGCGGTAGCCGTCCTCGGGGTCGCGCTGGACGCCCTTCCTCTTGCCGTGGGCCAGATCGAGGAACTTCCGCATGTCGAGGGTGTAGTACATCGGCCGACCGCCCGAGCCCGGCAGGCGCTTCGCGACGCCTTCGGCCCTGAGCACCTCGGCGTAGTCCCGGTAGGTGGCCAGCACGATGGGGCTGACGAACGGGCGGTACAGCAGCACCGGACGGTTCGCCCGGGCGCGCTCCCGGCTGATCAGGTCGGCGGCCGGCTGGCCGGAGGGGAAGACGACGTCGTACCCCTCGTAGTCCTGCTTGGCGATCTCACGCGAGCCCATGTTGGTGATGCGCACGCGGAAGCCGTGCTTCATGAGCAGCCGCTCGACCTCGGGGTCCTGGAAGAAGTCCCTCTTCGAGGCCATCTTGGCCTCTATGGTGACCACCTGGCGCACCGGCAGCAGCAGATTCCCGGAGGTCACGAGCAGGACCAGCCCGACGACCGGGACGGGCAGCGCCAACGCCAGTGCTCTGCGCAGGCGTCGGCGCGGGGGTCTGGTGACGGTTAACCGCGGTTCCTCGCTGGCGGGTCTGTGCTCGGGCACCTGCGTTCTCCCCCCGTGACACCTGTGTCCTCCCCCGTGTGGCCGGGCCAGGATTGTCGGTGATGCCGGTGTACCCCGAACGCCCCTTCCGGGAACGTCGGTTGAACGCAGTGAGGAGCAACCGGGTTTCACATGGGCGGCAGGGGCTACCCGATAGGCATGTCCCCTCGATATCGCAATGGTGCGAATCAGGCCGGCACGGTCATCGCCGTCGTCGCCGACATCATGGCTCTCATCCTGGGCCTGTGGATTCTGATGTACCTGCTGGACGCCAACCGCGCCAACGACTTCGTACAGTTCATCCACGACGCGGCCCGCTGGCTCGCGGGCTGGTCCCACGACCTCTTCACGTTCGACGAGGCCTGGGCCCGAGTGGTCGCCGGCTACGGCCTGGCAGCGGTGGTCTACCTGTTCGTGGGCCACGCGATCGCCAATCGCGTACACCGGCACTGAAAGACGCCGTAAGGGGCTCGTCCCTCAGGGGCGCGGGGAACGGCGCGAGAAACCACGCACAACCCGCGCCCGCAGTCAGGCGACAAACCCCCGAGCTCTCAGGCGCAGCACTCCGACTCCAGCCCCAGTGGCAGGTCCTCGCCGCCGAAGACCCGGCACGTGGCCTCATGTCCCCCCAGCGCGGCGACGGCCAGCAACACCGACCCCGCAGTCCACGTGGTCAGCTCCCGCGGCCAGATCGCGTCGTCCTCGAAGACGTACCCCGTCCAGTACAGGCCGCTTTCCGGATCGCGCAGGTGCTGGATCGACTGCAGGATCTCCAGCGCACGGTCCGACTCCCCCATCGCCCAGAGGGCGAGCGCGAGTTCGGCCGACTCACCCCCCGTCACCCACGGGTTGGGAACCACGCACCGCACCCCCAGCCCCGGGACGACGAACCGGTCCCAGTCCTCCTCGATGCGGGCCTTGGCCTCCGCACCGGTCAGGGCGCCGCCGAGCACGGGGTAGTACCAGTCCATCGAGTACCGGTTCTTGTCGAGGAACCGCTCCGGATGCCGGCGTATCGCGTGCCGCAGCGCACCCGCCGCCAACTCCCAGTCCGGCTGCGCCTCTTCCCGCTGCTCGGCGATCGCCAGCGCGCACCGCAGCGCGTGGTGGACGGAGGAGCTGCCCGTCAGCAGGGCGTCCGCCGTGTCCGTGCCGTCGTCGTCGCGCCGCCAGCCGATCTGCCCGCCCGGCTGCTGCAGGCGCAGCACGAACTCCACCGCCGCGTACACCGTCGGCCACATCCGCTCCAGGAACGTGTCGTCGCCGGTGGAGAGGTAGTGGTGCCAGACGCCCACGGCTGCGTAGGCGACGAAGTTGGTCTCGCGTCCCCGGTCGGTGACGTCGGCGAAGTCCCCGTCCGCGTACGCCGCGTACCAGGAGCCGTCCTCGTTCTGGTGCCGGGCCAGCCACAGGTAGGCCCGTTCGGCGGCCTCGTGTTCACCGGCCGCGTCGAGTGCCATCGCGGCCTCGACGTGGTCCCACGGGTCGAGGTGGTGTCCCCGGAACCAGGGGATCGCGCCGTCCTCGCGCTGCACGGCGAGGAGGCCAGCGACGGTCGCGGCGGCCTGCCCGGCGGTGAGGACCCCGGGCAGGACCAGGTGTTCCGTCCGGGGAGTCGTCACTGGGCGTCCGCCCCGGTGCCGGAAAGACGCGGCAGGTGCGGCTTGGTCGCGTACGCCACGAAACTCTTGCCGATCAGTGGGTTCAGCGCCTGCTCCGCGGCACGGGTGGCCAGCGGTTTCTTCATGATGTCCCAGACCAGCAGCTTGTGGTACGCCCGCACCGGCAGCGCCTTGTCGTTGTCGACGCCGAACGCGCACTTCAGCCACCAGTACGGGGAGTGCAGGGCGTGGGCGTGGTGGGTGCCGTACGGCTCCAGACCGGCCTCGCGGATCTTCTCGAGCAGTTCGTCCGCCTTGTAGATGCGGATGTGGCCGCCCTCGACCTCGTGGTAGGCGTCGGACAGGGTCCAGCAGACCTTTTCGGGGCCGTAGCGCGGGACGGTGACGGCGATGCGCCCGCCGGGCTTCAGCACGCGCACCATCTCGGCGAGGACGCCCTTGTCGTCCGGGATGTGCTCCATCACCTCGGAGATGATCACGACGTCGAAGGACTCGTCGGGGAAGGGCAGGGCGAGGGCGTCGCCCTCCATGGCCGTGGCGGTGGCGCCCTCGGGGGCCTCTCCGGCTTCCTTCATCGCCGCGAACCACTTCGCGACCTCGCGGATCTCCTCGGCGTTCTGGTCCAGCGCGACGACCTGTGCGCCGCGCCGGTAGCACTCGAACGCGTGCCGGCCGGCACCGCAGCCGAGATCCAGGACACGGTCGCCCGGGGCGAGCGGGAACCGGGAGAAGTCGACGGTCAGCACGTGGCCCTGCTTTCGGAGTTGACGCCTTCTACATCTGTGGTGGCCGCGGAGACCAGGGGCGCGGAGTCGTCGACGCCCGCCGCGGAGCCACCGGCAGCCGGAGACACGGCCTCTGCTGAAGCCGGGGACGCCGAGCGGTCACCGCCCACCGCGGAACCGCCGGATGCCCGGCGCGCAGGGCCGCCGCCGGCCGCTGCCGAGCGGCCCTCGGCGTCACCCCCGGCGCGGGCGATCGCCTCGCGGTACCGCGCCACCGTGCCCTGCGCCGCCCTGGCCCAGGTGAAGTGCCGCAGCACCCGCTCCCGCCCGGCCGCACCGAGCCGTGCGCGCAACTCCGCGTCGCCCAGCAGCCGGACCAGCCCCGCCGCCAGCGCCTCCGAGTCGCCCGGCGGCACCGCAAGGCAGGTCTCCCCGTCCCGGCCGGCGACCTCGGGGATCGCCCCGCCGGTCGTGGCGAGCAGGGGCGTCCCCGTCGCCATGGCCTCGGCGGCCGGCAGCGAGAAGCCCTCGTAGAGCGACGGCACACAGGCGATCTGCGCCGAGCGCACCAGGTCGACGAGTTCCGCGTCGGAGATGCCCTTGACGAACTCGACGGCGCCGTCGAGGCCGTAGCGTTCCATCGCCTGGGCGACGGGCCCCTCGGCCGGGCGCTTGCCGACGACGACGAGGTGGGCGCCGGGGTGCTCGGTGCGCACCTTGGCGAGTGCCTCGACGAGGTGGACCAGGCCCTTCAGCGGCACGTCGGCGCTGGACGTCGTCACGATCCGGCCCGGCACGACCGGCACCGAGGGGTCCGGGGAGAACAGGTCGGTGTCGGCGCCGATGTGGACGACGTGGATGCGGTCCTGGCGGACGCCGAGGTGGTCGACGATCTCCTGCTGGGACGTGCCGGAGACGGTGAGGACGGACGGCAGCCGCCGTGCGACGCGCTTCTGCATGCGCGTGAAGCCGTACCAGCGGCGCACCGAGAGGCGCCGCTTCCAGCCCTCCGCCGCGTCCAGCTCCAACTGCCGGTCCACGGTGATGGGGTGGTGGATCGTGGTCACCAGGGGCGCGCCCACGTCGCCCAGCAGCCCGTACCCGAGGGTCTGGTTGTCGTGGACGACGTCGAACTCGCCCCGGCGGGCGCGCAGGTGGCGGCGGGCGCGCAGCGAGAACGTCAGTGGTTCGGGGAAGCCGCCGGTCCACATGGTCGCGACTTCGAGCGCGTCGATCCAGTCCCGGTACTCGTCGCGCTTCGGCGTGCGGAAAGGATCCGGCTGGCGGTAGAGGTCGAGGCTGGGCAGCTCGGTCAGGCTCAGCCCGTCGTAGCCCTCGTCGAGCACGGGATACGGCTGTGCGCCGATGACCTCGACCCGGTGGCCGAGGCGGGCCAGTTCGCGCGAGAGGTGCCGGACGTAGACGCCCTGGCCGCCGCAGAACGGGTTCCCTTTATAGGTGAGGAGCGCGATGTGGAGCGGTCGCAAGCCGTCGGCGGCGGGGTCCTCCGGGGCCCCGGCCTCCCTGGCCTCAGCGGTCACTCTGGGCCCCCTTCTCCCTGCTCTGTCCCGCGAGATTACGCCGGGACGCTAATCTAGAACAAGTTCCAGACTTGATCGTTCGGAGGCTCTGAATCTACCGGCAGGTAAGGGTGCTGTGAGCAGTGGATCAGGTGATTCACGCCACGGCCGGCGCCGTGCCATGCTGTCTGATCACTCGTCCTCACGGACGGTCACGGAACGGGCCCGACCCATGCCCGCGGAAGCCAAGGTGAGCGCCAAGGTGAACAAGGTGGCCAAGGTGGATGCCAGAGCCACAGCCCCCGGCTCCCCGCCCCTGACGGAGCGGCAGGAGGCCCGCCGCCGCCGCATCCTGCACGCGAGCGCGCAACTGGCCAGCCGGGGCGGCTTCGACGCCGTGCAGATGCGCGAGGTCGCGGAGTCCTCGCAGGTGGCGCTGGGCACGCTGTACCGCTACTTCCCCTCCAAGATCCACCTGCTGGTCGCGACCATGCAGGACCAGCTGGAGCACATGCACGGCACGCTGCGCAAGAAGCCTCCGCAGGGCGAGACGGCCGCCGAGCGGGTCGCGGAGACGCTGATGCGGGCCTTCCGCGCCCTCCAGCGCGAACCGCATCTGGCCGACGCGATGGTCCGCGCCCTCACCTTCGCCGACCGCAGCGTGAGCCCGGAGGTCGATCAGGTCTCGCGCCAGACGACGGCGATCATTCTGGACGCGATGGGGCTGGAGCACCCCACTCCGGAGCAGCTGTCGGCGGTCCGGGTCATCGAGCACACCTGGCACTCGGCCCTCATCACCTGGCTGTCGGGCCGCGCCTCCATCGC
The DNA here is from genome assembly GCF_900236475.1 of Streptomyces chartreusis NRRL 3882. Classification (GTDB taxonomy): domain Bacteria; phylum Actinomycetota; class Actinomycetes; order Streptomycetales; family Streptomycetaceae; genus Streptomyces; species Streptomyces chartreusis_D. The sequence continues at coordinate 6,353,725 of NZ_LT963352.1, read as the reverse complement.
CCAGGTCAAGATCGACATCGAGACGGTGTGCCGCCTGATCGATCTGACCGCCCCGGCCGCGCCCCCGGCCCCCTGACACGCGAAGGACCTACGAGACGGGTTCCCTTCGCCGGCATGGTCCGGATCAGGTTCTGGGGGTCGCCTTCCAGCCGTCGGACCTCTCGGTCCTCCGGCCTTCCGGCCTCTCAGCCCTACCGTCGCAGTCGGCACCGGCAGAAGCCGAAGCTTCCTGCCAGAGTCGGCAGACTCCGGTCGGACTCCCTCACTCGTCCCGTAGGCCACTTCCCAGGCTAGGACTTCTGGCCGTGGAGTGAAGCCCCTGTGCGGGATTTTTTACCTAAATGTCCCGATTAGCCCACATGGCCCACCTTGAGACCCCGGTCGCCGCGACGAAACACCGAACCGCAAGGAACATGAGGGAGTCAAAGCGACTTTTCGGGCGGAAGTGAAGGGTGACCCCATGCCGAAGTACCTCTTCAAGGTGAAGCTGACTCCGGACGGGCTGAAGGGCCTGCTCAAGGAAGGCGGGAGCAGGCGGCGCGAGGTCGTCGGGCGCACGGTCGAGGGCCTCGGGGGCCGGGTCGAGGCCATGTACTGGGCCTTCGGCGACGACGACGTCTACGTCACGGCCGAGCTGCCGGGCAACACCTCCGCCGCGGCCATGGGCATGGTCGTCTCGGCGGCGGGCGGGGTCCGCACGAGCACGGTCGTCCTGCTGTCGGCCGAGGAGGTCGACGAGGCCGTCCGGCAGCAGGTGGACTACCGAGCACCAGGCGCCTGACGGTCCCCGAACCGGCCACCCACCGGAGCCTGACGGGTTCCCGAACCGGCCACCCCACCGGACCCTGACGGGAACCCGAACCGGCCGCCCCGCCGGCCCCTGACAGGGCTCCGAACCGGCCAGCTCCCCAGCCCCGGACGGGACCCCGAACCAGCCACCCCACCGGACCCGAACGGGACCCCGAACCGGCCGCCCCGCCGGCCCCTGACAGGGCTCCGAACCGGCCAGCTCCCCAGCCCCGGACGAGACCCCGAACCAGCCACCCCACCGGACCCGAACGGGACCTCGAACCGGCCGGACCCGGACGGGAACGCGAACCCGCCGCCCCGCCGGTCCCTGGCAGGGGTCCGAACCGGCAGCCCGCCAGCCCCGGACGGGACCCCGACCCGGCCAGCCCGCCAGCCCCGGACGAGACCCCGAACCAGCCACCCCACCGGACCCGAACGGGACCCCGAACCCACCGGACCCGGACGGGAACGCGAACCCGCCGCCCCGCCGGTCCCTGGCAGGGGTCCGAACCGGCAGCCCGCCAGCCCCGGACGGGACCCCGACCCGGCCAGCCCGCCAGCCCCGGACGGGAACCCGAACCAGCCACCCCACCGGACCCGAACGGGACCCCGAACCAGCCACCCCACCGGACCCAGACCGGGAACCCAAACCAGCCACCCCACCGGGCCCTGACAGGGCCCCGACCCTCCACCCCACCGGCGCCTGACGGGCTCCCGAACCGGCCGCTCCGCCGGTCCCAAAACGGACCCCGAACCAGCCGCCCCGCCGGTCCCAGACGTGCCCGACCCAGCCACCCCACCGACCCCAGACGGGAACCGGAACCAGCACCCCGAACCAGCCGCCCCGCCGACCCTGTCGGCGTTTCCCGCCTGCCCCGGCCTTCGGGCGGGTGACGGGGATGTGACGGCTGGGCCTACTCCTCCGGTGGGAACACCGGCTCCCCGCTGTCCTCCAGCGTGATCGTGATCGCCTCCACCGGGCAGCTCTCCGCCGCCGCCAGCACCCGCTCGTTCGCGTCCGTGTCCGGGTCGGCCGGATGGGACTGCCGGGCGGAGTCCAGGCGGAAGCCGTCCGGCGCGTGGTGGAGGCACTGGGCCGAGCCGATGCACAGGGAGCGGTCGACCTCCACGTGCCAGCGGTCGCCCATCGCTACGCGTCCGCCGGGAGGTGGATCATCTTGTGCTCCAGGTACGCGCCGTACCCCTCGGGCCCGAACTCCCGCCCCAGGCCCGAGTTCTTGTAGCCGCCGAAGGGGCCCAGCATGTCCAGGCTGAAGGTGTTGACCGAGTACGTGCCCGTACGGACCTGCCGGGCGATCTCGATGCCGTGCTCGACGTCCGCCGTCCACACGCTGCCGCTCAGTCCGTAGTCGGAGTCGTTGGCGATCTTCACGGCGTCGGACTCGTCGTCGTAGGGCAGCAAGCAGATCACCGGGCCGAAGATCTCCTCGCGGGCGATGCGCATGGAGTTGTCGACGTCGCCGAAGAGGGTCGGCTCGACGTACCAGCCGCGGTCGAGGCCCGCCGGACGTCCACCGCCGGTCAGGATCTTCGCGCCCTCCTCCTGGCCGATGCGGATGTAGTCGAGGTTGCGCTGCTGCTGCCGGCGCGCCACCAGCGGGCCCACCTGGGTGGCGGGGTCCAGCGGGTCGCCGACCACCAGCGCGCCCGCCGCCGCGGCGAGGGCGTCGGCGAACTCGTCGTAGCGGGAGCGCGGGAGGAGGACGCGGGTCTGGGCGACACAGGCCTGGCCGTTGTTCATCCAGGCCGCGGGCGCGATGCCCGCCACGGCCGTCTCGACGTCCGCGTCGGGCAGGACGACGGCCGCCGACTTGCCGCCCAGTTCGAGCGTCACGCGCGTGAGGTTGCGGGCGGCGACCTCCATCACGCGCTTGCCGGCCGCGACGGAGCCGGTGAAGGACACCTTGTCGACGCCGGGGTGCCCGACCAGGTACTCGCTCACCTCCCGGTCGGCGGGCAGGATCGACAGCACGCCCTCGGGCAGCCCGGCCTCCCTCGCGATCTCGCCGAGCAGGTACGCGTCCAGCGGCGACTCGGGCGAGGGCTTGAGCACGGCCGTGCAGCCGGTGAGCAGGGCGGGGGCGAGCTTGGCGGCGGCGACGAACTGCGGGACGTTCCAGGGGACGACGGCGGCGACGACCCCGACGGGCTCGCGCCGGACGAGGATGCGGCCGAGCACGCCGTCGCGCCGCTCCTCGTACGTGAAGTTCCGGGCGACGGTGATCGCCGAGTCCCAGACCATGACGGCGCCGAGGGCCTGGGCGAGGACGCTCCAGGAGTACGGCGAGCCGTTCTGGCCGGAGATCACGCGGGCGATCTCGTCGTGCCGGGCGGCGATCCCGTCCTTGATCCTGCTCACGACCTCGATCCGCTCGTCGAGGCTCATGCGCGGCCAGGGGCCCTCGTCGAAGGCCCGCCGGGCCACCCCCACGGCCCGGTCCACATCCGCCGTCGAGGCGTGCGGGACGCGCCCGATGACCTCTTCCGTGTGCGGCGAGATCACCTCGATGACGTCCTCGCCCAGGGGGTCGGTCAACTCCCCGCCGACGAACAGCTTTCCGTGTTCCACGAGCTCTGTCATGGCCGACTGCCTTCATATCTGACGGTGTTTCAGGAACTGATACCAGTTCTCGTTATAGTGGGCAATGGCCGTGGAACGGAGGGCAGATGAAGAGCAGCCAGGACCGCGAGCCCATACCGGCGGTGTACGACCACGGCGGAGGCGTCCGGTCCCTGCGGGTCCCCATCCCGGACAACCCCCTCGGCCACACGCTGGTGTACGTCGTCGACACCGACCGGGGCCCGGTGCTGATCGACACCGGCTGGGACGACCCGGCGTCCTGGGACACCCTCGCGTCCGGCCTCACGGCGTGCGGCACCTCGGTCGCCGAGATCCACGGCGTGGTCGTCACCCACCACCACCCGGACCACCACGGCCTGTCCGGCCGGGTCCGTGAGGCGTCGGGCGCGTGGATAGCGATGCACGCGGCGGACACCGCGGTCGTACGGCGGACCCGGGAGGCCCGCCCCGAGAGCTGGTTCTCGTACATGACGGCCAAGCTCGCCGCCGCGGGTGCCCCGGAGGAGCACATCGCCCCGCTGCGCGCGGCCCGGCACCGCACCCTGCCGGGCCTCTCCCCCGCCCTGCCCGACCGCGACATCCTCCCCGGCGAACTCCTCGACCTCCCCGGCCGCCGCCTGCGCGCGATCTGGACCCCGGGGCACACGCCGGGCCACGTCTGCCTCCACCTGGAGGAGACCCACCCCGCCCGGCTCCACGGCCACGGCCGCCTGTTCTCCGGCGACCACCTGCTGCCCGAGATCACCCCGCACATCGGTCTCTACGAGGACCCCGACGACACCACCGTCACCGACCCCCTGGGCGACTACCTCGACTCCCTCGAACGCGTGGGCCGCCTGGCCCCCGCCGAGGTGCTGCCGGCCCACCAGCACCCGTTCCCCGACGCCGCCGCCCGCGTCCGCGAACTGCTCGCCCACCACGAGGCCCGCCTCACGGACCTGCTGACCCTCCTCGCCGAGCCGCTCACCCCCTGGCAGCTCGCCGAACGCATGGAGTGGAACCGCCCCTGGGCCGACATCCCCCACGGCTCCCGCACCATCGCCGTCTCGGAGGCCGAGTCCCACCTGCGCCGGCTGGTCAAGGCGGGCCGGGCGGAGGCGGTGCCGGGGAGTGATCCGGTGACGTATGTAGCGGTGCAATGAGGTGGCAAACCCGGCGGCGCCGGGACGCCGGGGTGCTAGGAAAGCCCCATGGACGCCATGGAACGCCTCCTCGCCGAACGCGCCTGCGAGCGCCTGATCACCGACTTCGTGCACCGGCTCGACCTCGGCGAACCCTCCTCCGTCGCCGACCTGTTCACCGAGGACGGTGTCTGGACGTGGCCGGAGGACGGGCGGCTGATCAAGGGGCGTGACGCCTTGCGCGCCTACTTCGGCTCCCGCCCCGCCGACCGGCTGTCCCGCCGCCTGATGTCCAACGTCCTGGTCAGGGTGGCGTCCCCGGACACGGCCGAGGCGATCTCGTACTTCACGACGTACCGCGTCGACGGCTACGAGGGCGGGGTCGTCCCGGCCGGGCCGCCGGTCCAGGTCGGGCACTACGAGGACACGTTCCACAGGGCCGACGGCACCTGGCTGCTCGCCTCCCGGACGCTGCACCTTCCCTTCGGCGGAGCCACCCCGCGGGCCAACTCGCCTTCGGCGTAAGCCGGATGGCGTCCGGGCAGGGCCCCTAGGATGAATGTGCCGCGGCGCTCGCAGGCCTGCGGAGTTGCGTTCCACCGCAAGGAGACACGCCCATGGGCACCGAAGAGGCCGCTCGTACGACATCCGGCAGCGGAGCCCTGGACAGCAGGTCGGCCGGGCCCATGGTGCCGCGGCTGGTGCTGGGTGCCCGGCTCAGGCGACTGCGCGAGGAGCGGGGCATCGGCCGGGCGGACGCGGGGCATGTCATCCGGGCCTCCTCGTCCAAGATCAGCCGGATGGAGGCGGGTCGGCACGGGTTCAAGCTGCGGGACGTCGCCGATCTGCTCACGCTCTACGGCGTCACGGACGAGGCCGAGCGCGCGACCCTGCTGGCGCTGGCCGAGCAGGCCAACACCCCGGCCTGGTGGCAGTATTACAGCGACGTGGTGCCCGCCTGGATGCAGATGTACCTCGGCGCCGAACAGGCGGCGAGCGTCATCCGCTGCTTCCAGGTCCAGCGCGTTCCCGGGCTGCTCCAGACCGCCGACTACGCGCGGGCCTCCATCCGGCTCGCCCACCCGGACGCCGGTGCGCAGGAGATGGACCGCCGGGTCGCGCTGCGGATGACCCGCCAGCGGATCCTGCACCGGCAGCCGGCGACCCGGCTGTGGGCCGTGATCGACGAGGCGGCGCTGCGGCGCCCGGTGGGCGGCGCCGCCGTCATGCGCGCACAGCTCAGGCATCTCATCGACATCTGCCGGCTTCCTCAGGTCACGGTGCAGATCCTGCCGTTCCGCGTCGGCGGCCACGCCGCGGAGGGCGGCCCGGTCACGATTCTGCGCCTGCCCGGTGGTGAGTTGCCGGACGTGGTCTACCTCGAACAGCTCACCACCGCGCTCTATCCCGACCGGCCCGCCGAGATCGAGTGCTACTGGGACGCGATGAACCGGCTGGTGGTCGAAGCCGAGTCACCGGACGAGACTCCGACCATTCTCCACCGCGTCCTCCAGGAGACCTGATCAGCGCTTCAGGGCGACACCGCCGTACTGGTGCACCTCCGCGGGGAGATCCAGGGCCGCGGCGTCGGGGCGCCAGCGCGAGCAGGACGTCACGCCCGGTTCGAGCAGTTCCAGACCGTCGAAGTAGCGGGCGATCTGCTCGGGGCTGCGCAGGATGTACGGGATCGAACCGCCGTCGTTGTACTGCTGGATGGCCCGGACGTAGTCATCGCTGGTGTCGGTGCTGTCGTACTGGACGAGGTAGCTGCCGGAGGGCAGGGCGTCCACCAGCTGCCGCACGATCGCGCATGCCTCGTCGTGGTCCTCGATGTGGCCCAGGATGCCCATCAGCATGAGGGCGACGGGCTGGTCGAAGTCCAGCGTCTTGCCGGCTTCCCGGATGATCGTGCTCGGCTCGCGCAGGTCGGCGTCGACGTAGTTGGTGACGCCCTCCGGGGTGCTGGTGAGCAGCGCGCGGGCGTGGGCCAGCACCAGCGGGTCGTTGTCGACGTAGACGATCCGGCTGTCCGGGGCCACCCCCTGGGCGATCTGGTGGGTGTTGTCCACGTTGGGCAGCCCGGTGCCGATGTCCAGGAACTGGCGGATGCCCTCCTCGGCGGCGAGATGGCGGACGGCTCGGGCGAGGAAGTAGCGGGCGGCGCGGGCTCCGGTCTCGATACCCGGGAAGATCTCGCGGAACGCGTCACCGGCCACACGGTCGACTTCGTAGTTGTCCTTTCCGCCCAGCCAGTAGTTCCAGATCCGGGCCGAGTGCGGCACGGAGGTGTCGATCTTGGGAAGCGGCTCCTGCCCGGAGTTCCCCACCTGATCACTCATGGACGCTCCTGCGTGTGGTCGTGGAGGCCCACGTTAGCTTGTTCGCCGACGCGTTCCCCCCTGAGACAGCATCAACTCCTCGGCCTTTCCGAGTAGTTCGACTTCGGCCCGGCTCATGGTCGGGTTGGCGGACCGCCGGCGCAGGGCCTCGGTGAGGGCGGGCCGGGTGAGGGGGGACGGGCCGGCGAGGAGGGCGGTCAGCATGGTGCGGGCCGGGCTGGAGAGGTGGTCACCGGCGACGGCGGCCTGGGCGAGGATGACGGCGGACGCCGCCCAGTCCAGGGCCGGGTCGCCCTCCTCCGTGTTCGACCAGTCGATGACGCGGGGACCGTCGGGGGTCAGGATCACGTTCTCCGGGTGCAGGTCCAGGTGCAGGACGCGGACGGCCGGGCCGGTGGAGCGCAGGGCGGGGATGGTGTGGAGGTTGCGCAGCAGCCGGGCGAGGAGCGAGCCCGCCTCCGTCAGGTCCAGCGTGCCCGCCAGGCAGGCCTGGAGCATGGTCGGGCCGGAGAGCCGTTCCAGCACCAGGTCCGTGCGCGAGCCGGTCGGACGGACCCGGGGCACCGGGTAGCCGTGGGCGCGCACGTGCTCCATCACCGCGCCCTCGCCCGCCGCGTCTCCCCCGCCCTCCCGTTCACGCCGCAGCACCCACGCCCCGTCGATCTCGTACACGTCGGCGCGGCGGCCCGAGCCGAGCAGTCGTCCCGGTGGTGTCGGCGGCATGCGCCGAAGGTACTCCGGCCCCCGGCACCCCTCAGCCCGTTCTGGACGTGCGGGTACAGTAAGCGGGTCGTCATCACACCCGTACGGGGGAAAGCCGGTGCAATTCCGGCGCTGACCCGCAACCGTGAACTGCCGTCGAGGCGGTGAGCCGGATCGCCCCGTACGGTTCGTGACCGGCTCACGTGCCCGGCAGCCCGCCGGTGCACGGCACCGTCGAGGTATACGGAGCCGAGCCGCCGGGGGTGCCCCGTGCTGCCCGGCTCCCCCGCAGGGAGAGGCACCCGCCGATCATGAACGTCCGCCGCAGCGCCGCGGTCCTCGCCGCCGTCGCCGTGATCTGCGCCGCCCCGCCGGCCGCCGCCGCCCCGTCCCCTTCCCCGTCCCAGGCCTTCCCCTCCGCCCTGTACGGCGACAAGGACCCCCGGTACGACGGCGTCTGGCGCCAGTCGCTCGCCCTCCTCGCGCAGCACACGGTGGGCGTGAAGCCCGCGGCGAAGTCCGTGCAGTGGCTGGTGCGCCAGCAGTGCGCGGACGGTTCCTTCGCCCCGTACCGCGCCGACCCGACCACCGCGTGCGACGCCAAGACCATGGTCGACACGAACCAGACGGCCGCCGCCGTACAGGCGCTCACCGCCCTCGGCGGGCACGACGCCGTCACCGGCAAGGCCGTCGCCTGGCTGAAGTCCGTCCAGAACAAGGACGGCGGCTGGGGCTACACGCCCGGCGGCGCCAGCGACACCAACTCCACGTCCGTCGTCATCGGCGCGCTGACCGCCGCCGGCGAGAAGCCGGAACAGGTCGAGAAGGGCGGCAAGTCGCCCTACGACGCGCTGCTGACGCTCGCCCTCGCCTGTGACGGCGACGACGCGGGCGCCTTCGCGTTCCAGCCGGACAAGAAGGGCGAGCTCGCCGCCAACGCGGACGCCACGGCGGCGGGCGTGCTGGGCGCCTTGGGCAAGGGCATGGTGGTGAAGCCCGCCGAGAAGACGGAGGCGACCGGGGCGGCGAAGGGCGAGACCTGCGCGGACGAGAAGACGCCTGAGCAGGCCGCGGCCAACGGAGCCGCCTACCTCACCAGGACGCTCGCCGAGGACGGCCACCTCACTTCGGCCCTCGCGGGCTCGGACCCCCAGCCCGACCACGGCAACACCGCCGACGCGGTCGTCGCGCTCGCCGCGCACGGCGACACCGGGCAGGCGGAGAAGCCCCTGCGCTGGCTGGAGAAGAACTCCGCCCCGTGGGCCGCCCAGAACGGCCCCGCCGCCTACGCCCAGCTCATCTTCGCCGCCCACGCGACGGGCACCAACCCGCGCGACTTCGGCGGCACCGACCTGGTGAAGCAGCTGAACGCGACCGGCCCGGCCCCGCAGACCGCCGGGAAGACCCGAGCGGCGGAGGAGAAGAGCGACTCGGGCTCGGACGTCTTCGGCGTCTGGTGGTACGTCGGTGTCTGCCTCGTCGCCGGCGTCGGCATCGGCTTCCTCTTCAGCGGCCGCAGGAACAGGCAGCAGCCGTGATCCGCCGAGCCGTTCTCCTTCTCCTGGCCTCGCTCCTGCTGTGCGCGGGAGCGGGCCAGGCCCAGGCCGCCGGCTACCGGTACTGGTCGTTCTGGGACCGCGACGGCGACCACTGGGTCTACGCCACCCAGGGCCCGTCCACCGCCCGCCCCTCGGACGGCGACGTCCAGGGCTTCCGTTTCGCGGTGAGCGAGGACTCCGGGGACGCGGCCCGACCGCGCGGCGAGGCCGACTTCACGACGATCTGCGCCAAGACGCCCGCGCAGGACGGCAGGAAGCGAGTGGCTCTGCTCCTCGACTTCGGCACGCCGACGGACGCCCCGCCCGGCGAGACGCCGCCCCCTGCCCGAACGGCCTGCGCCCGGGTCTCCCCCGACGCGACAACGGCCGAGGCCCTGGCAGCAGTGGCCAAGCCGTTGCGCTACGACACGAACGCCCTCCTGTGCGCCATCTCGGGTTACCCGGAGAAGGGTTGCGGAGAGCAGCTGTCGAAGAAGCAGCCCCCGACCGCAGAGAAGAAGCACACCTCGGACGGCGGCCCGTCCCTCGGTTTGGTGGGGGGAATCGCCGTAGTGGCGGTACTGGGCGCGGCAGCAATCTGGCAGGTACGGCGGCGTGGGCGGTCTTAGCCGGCTTAGCTGCGGGCAGTCGTGCCGCCGGGGCGGCACCGGTGGGCGCAGCGGCACCCCGCAGCGCCGGGCTGCGCGACCCACCGTCCTGCACCCAGCAGCCTGGTGGCTCTGGTCCCTTTCCCTCGGCACCGCGGCCACCCGCACCACCAACCCCCTCCTCCTCACCCTCCTCGTCACGGTCTCCGCCTACGTCGTGGCCACCCGCCGCCCCGACACCCCCTGGTCCCGCTCCTACGGCGCCTTCGTCAAACTCGCCCTGGCCGTCCTGCTCATCCGCCTGCTCTTCGCGACGGTCCTCGGCTCCCCCATCCCCGGCACGCACACCCTCCTCACCCTCCCCGAAGCCGACCTCCCCGCCTGGGCCCAGGGCATCCGCCTCGGCGGCGAGGTCACCGCCGAGGCCCTGACCTTCGCCCTGTACGACGGCCTGAAACTGGCCACCCTCCTCATCTGCGTCGGCGCCGCGAACGCCCTGGCGAACCCCTCCCGCCTGCTCAAGTCCCTCCCTGGCGCCCTGTACGAGATGGGCGTCGCGGTCGTCGTAGCCCTCACCTTCGCGCCGAACCTCATCGCCGACGTCCAGCGCCTCCGCGCCGCCCGCCGCCTGCGCGGCCGCCCGGACAAGGGCCTCCGGGGCCTGCTGCACGTGGGCCTGCCGGTCCTGGAGGGCGCGCTGGAGCGCTCGGTGTCGCTCGCCGCCGCGATGGACGCCCGCGGTTACGGCCGTACCGCCCAGGTCCCCCCCGCCGTGCGCCGCACCACCGCCGTCCTCACCCTCGGCGGGCTGCTCGGCGTGTGCGCCGGAACGTACGGTCTGCTCACCGCCGAGGGCGCCACGTACGGCGTCCCGGTGCTCCTCACCGGCCTCGCCGCCGCCCTCGCGGGTCTCCGGCTCGGCGGACGGCGGTCGCTGCGCACCCGCTACCGCCCCGACCGCTGGGACGTGCGTGCCTGGCTGGTCGTCGCGTCCGGCGTGGCGGTCGCCGCGCTCCTCACGCTCGCCGCCGCCCGTGACCCCGCGGCCCTGCACCCCGGCGTGGTGCCGCTCATGGCTCCCACGCTCCCCCTCTGGCCCGCGGCGGCGATCCTCCTCGGCCTGCTGCCCGCGTTCGTCGCCCCCGATCCCAAGGAGCCGTCGTGATCCGCTTCGAGGACGTGTCCGTGACGTACGACGGCGCCGCCGAACCCACCGTCCAGGGCATCGACTTCGAGGTCCCGGAAGGGGAACTCGTCCTCCTGGCCGGCCCGTCCGGCGTGGGCAAGTCCACCGTCCTGGGCGCGGTCAGCGGGCTCGTCCCGCACTTCACCGGCGGCACCCTGCGCGGCAGGGTCACGGTCGCCGGCCGGGACACCCGTACGCACAAGCCGCGCGAACTCGCCGACGTCGTCGGCACAGTGGGCCAGGACCCGCTCTCCCACTTCGTCACCGACGCCGTCGAGGACGAACTCGCCTACGGCATGGAGTCGCTGGGCCTCGCCCCGGACGTGATGCGGCGCCGCGTCGAGGAGACGCTCGACCTGCTCGGCCTGGCCGACCTGCGCCACCGCCCGATCGCCACGCTCTCCGGTGGCCAGCGGCAGCGCGTCGCGATCGGCTCGGTCCTCACCCCGCACCCGAGCGTCCTCGTCCTGGACGAGCCGACCTCCGCGCTCGACCCGGCCGCCGCGGAGGAGGTCCTGGCGGTCCTCCAGCGGCTCGTGCACGACCTCGGCACGACGGTCCTCCTGGCGGAACACCGCCTGGAACGCGTCATCCAGTACGCCGACCGGATCGCCCTCCTGCCCGCCCCGGGCGCGCCCCCGGTCGTAGGCACCCCGGCCGAGGTGATGGCCGTGTCCCCGGTGTACCCACCGGTGGTGGCCCTGGGCCGCCTGGCGGGCTGGACGCCCTTGCCCCTGACGGTCCGAGACGCCCGCCGCAAGGCAGGGGATCTGAGGCAACAGCTGAAATACGTCCCGGAGGGGCGCGGGGAACTGCGCGATCAACCACATTCGACCCGCACCCGCAAACCCGTGGCACAACCCACCCCAGTGGGCGCAGCGGAGCTCCATGCCCTCTCCGTCATCCGCGCCCGCATCACCGCCCTGCGCCACATCGACCTCACCATCGCCCCCGGCGAGACGATCGCCCTGATGGGCCGCAACGGTGCCGGAAAGTCCACCCTCCTCAACTCCCTGGTCGGCCTGGTCACCCCCACGTCGGGAACCGTCCGGGTCGGCGACGCGATCCCCCACCGCACGCGCCCGAAGGACCTCGTACGCAAAGTCGGCCTCGTGCCACAGGAACCGCGCGACCTGCTCTACGCCGACACCGTCGCCGCCGAGTGCGCCGCGGCCGACCAGGACGCGGACGCGGAGCCCGGCACCTGCCGGGCCCTGGTCTCCGAGCTGCTCCCCGGCGTCACCGGCGACACCCACCCCCGGGACCTCTCGGAGGGGCAGCGGCTCGCCCTCGCCCTGGCCGTCGTACTGACGGCCCGGCCCCCGCTGCTCCTGCTCGACGAGCCGACCCGCGGCCTGGACTACGCGGCGAAGGCCCGCCTGGTCGCGGTGCTCCGCACCCTCGCCGCCGAGGGGCACGCCATCGTGCTGGCCACGCACGACGTGGAGCTGGCGGCCGAGATCGCCCACCGGGTGGTGCTGCTCGCCGACGGCGAGGTGATCGCGGACGGCCCGACGGCGGACGTCGTGGTCTCCTCCCCCTCCTTCGCCCCACAGGTCACCAAGATCCTTGCCCCGCAGCACTGGCTCACGGTCTCCCAGGTCCGCGCGGCCCTCGACGAGGCCGGCTGATGGACCCCAGGAGCACCCCCCAGCGTCAGGCCCGGGCCGTCCGCCTCGGCCCCCGCTCCGTCACCGCCCTGGCCCTCGTCAGCGCCGTGGGCGTCGTGGGCTTCGGCTGGCCGTTCCTGACCCCGCCCACCTCGCGGATCAGCGCGCACGCGCAGGACGCGCCCTGGCTCTTCGCGGGCCTGCTGGTGCTGCTCGTGTCGGTCGTGGCCGCGGCGATCTCGGAGTCCGGTCTCGGCCCGAAGGCGGTCGCGATGCTCGGCGTGCTGGCCGCGACGGGTGCGGCCCTGCGTCCGATCGGGGCCGGTACCGCCGGTATCGAGCCGATGTTCTTCCTGATGGTGCTGAGCGGTCGGGTCCTCGGCCCGGGGTTCGGGTTCGTCCTCGGCTCGGTGACGATGTTCGCGTCCGCGCTGCTCACGGGCGGGGTGGGCCCGTGGCTGCCGTTCCAGATGCTGGCGATGGGCTGGTTCGCGATGGGCGCGGGCCTGCTGCCGGGCCCGGACCGGCTGCGCGGCCGGGCGGAGCTCGTGATGCTCGCGGCCTACGGCTTGCTCGCCGCCTTCGCCTACGGCACGGTCATGAACCTGGCCGGCTGGCCCTTCATGAGCGCCCTCGCCTCGAACGTCGCCTTCGACCCGCACGCGGCGGTCGCCGCCAACCTGGCGCGGTTCCTCGCGTACTGCCTGGCCACCTCGCTGGGCTGGGACCTGGGCCGGGCCGTCGTCACGGTCGTCCTGACGCTCACGCTCGGCCCCGCTGTTCTCCGGGCCCTGCGCCGCGCCACCCGCCGGGCGGCCTTCGAGACGCCGGTCACGTTCGACGCGCCCCGGACGTGAAGCCGCCCACATGACCCCGGTCACCTACGAAGCGGGGCCGTAGGGACAACCCCCGGTCACGGGTCAGACCTTCCGCGCACATGCGGCCACCCCTAGTAAGCGGGTTCCTTGCGGGCACCCGGCGCGCCTGTTTCTCTGGCCGTGCCCACCCCCCAAGACCGAAGGCGGCGGCCCCCTGATCCCCGGGGCCGTCGCCTTCGCCTTCTACTTGCTCTGGAGCTTCCCCAGCGGCTCGGGGTCCTCCTCCAGCGCGGCGGCCGCCGCCTTCCAGCTCGTGTCCCCGGGGTAGAGGGCGCTGCGCAGGTAGGCGGTGGTGAGGCGCTGGAGCAGTGCGACGCGTGCGGGGCTCTCGTCGGTCGTCTCCGCCACCTCGTAGCCGGGGATGCCGCCGAGGGAGTGCTCCGCCCCGAACAGCGTGAGCAGGCTCTTGTTCCCCGGGCTGTAGGTGTAGGGGTCGGTGAACCAGTCCGGTCCGCGCGTGGACAGCACGGAGTCGTCGTGGTCCCCGGCGACGATGAGCGCCGGCGTGGTCATGGTGTCGAAGGACGGCCTCATGAAGGGGAGGTGCTCGACGGCGAACGGGGTCAGGTCGTCGCCCAGGCCGGCCATGGCGAGCAGCACGCCCGCCTTCACACGGGGGTCGGACATGTCCTCACCGGGAACACCGTCGGAGTCGAGGACGCGCGCGCCCAGCAGCGTGCTCGCCGTCTGGGCGCCCCAGGAGTGGCCGGCCACGGCGACGCGGTCGCGGTCGAGGCGCCCGGCCAGGCCCGGTACGGCGGCTTCGAGTACGTCCAGTCCGTCCAGCACACGCGTGAGGTCCTCGATGCGGAAGCGCCAGATCCGCGGCGTGCGGGGGTCCTCGGGAGGCAGGCCCAGCGTCCTGGAGTCCAGGTGGGTGGGCTGCACCACCACGAAGCCCTGGGCGGCCCAGTGGTCCGCCAGCGGGGCGTAGCCGTTCATCGACCAGCCGAAGCCGTGCGAGAAGACGACGAGGGGCAGACCGCCGCCGGTCGCGGGGGCGGACACCCGGACCTGGAGGTCCTCACCGCGCCCCGGGACGGGCAGCACCACCGGCTTCGCGGAGATCACCGTGGTCGAGTCGGGCAGGGAAGTGCCGGGCATGGAAGTGCCTTCCGTTCAGGTCTGCCATCATGAATGAAGCGGAACGTCGTTCCGATTACGGGAAAATACAATACGGAACAGCGTTCCGCTTCACAAGGTCACGGAAGGACGGCACGGTGAACGACAGCGGCCAGAGCGCCGGAAGCTCAGCCCGGTCCAAGCGCAAGGACGCCCGGCGCAACCAGCAGACGCTGCTGAACGCGGCCGCCGAGGTCTTCGTCAGCTCGGGCGTGGACGCGCCGGTGCGTGACATCGCGGCCAGGGCCGGCGTCGGGGTGGGCACGATCTACCGCCACTTCCCCACCCGGGCGGACCTCGTCATCGCCGTCTACCGCCACCAGGTCGACGCCTGCGCCGAAGCCGGCCCGACCCTGCTGGCGGCCGGCCCGACACCCCTCGCCGCCCTGGTGCGGTGGGTGGATCTCTTCGTCGACTTCCTGGTCACCAAGCACGGCCTGGCCACCGCGATGCAGGGAGACAGCACCTGCTTCGGGCCGCTGCACGCCTACTTCCTCGACCGCCTCCTGCCGGTGTGCACCCACCTGCTCGAGGCCGCCGCCGCGTCCGGCGAGATCCGCTCCGACCTCGACGCCTACCAGTTCCTGCGCGGCATCGGGAACCTCTGCATCGGCGCGGACACGGACCCCCGCTACGACGCCCGCCGACTGGTAGCGCTCCTCCTCGCGGGACTACGCCGACCGCAGTGACCGCTACCGGGTCCGAACCCGGAGTTCCTTCACGCCGTTGATCCACGCCGACCTCAACCGGCGGGGATCCTCGACCAGCTGAAGGCCGGGCATGGCATCGGCGACGGCGTTGAAGATGAGGTCGATCTCCAGCACGGCGAGGGACTTGCCCAGGCAGTAGTGCGGGCCGCCGCCGCCGAACCCGAGGTGGGGGTTGGGGTCACGGGTGATGTCGAAGTCGTCCGGCTCCTCGAAGACCTCGGGGTCGTGGTTGGCGGAGGCGTAGAAGAGGCCGACGCGGTCGCCCTTGCGGATCAGCTTGCCGCCCAGCTCGGTGTCCTGGGTGGCGGTGCGCTGGAAGGCGGCGACCGGGGTCGCCCAGCGCACGATCTCCTCCGCCGCCGTCGACGGCCGCTCCCTCTTGTACAGCTCCCACTGCTCGGGGTGGGTGAGGAAGGCGTGCATGCCGTGGGTGATGGCGTTGCGGGTGGTCTCGTTGCCGGCGACGGCCAGCATCAGCACGAAGAAGCCGAACTCGTCCGAGTTGAGGTTGCCCTCGTCCTCCGCCGCGACCAGCTGCGTCACGATGTCGTGGGCGGGGCACTGCTTGCGGTCGGCGGCCATGTTCATCGCGTAGGCGATGATCTCCGTGGCCGACTCGGCGCCGACCTCCTCGGTGATGGCGTACTCCGGATCGTCGTACGCGATCATCTTGTTGGACCAGTCGAAGATCTTGTCCCGGTCCTCCTGCGGCACGCCCATCAGCTCGGCTATCGCCTGGAGGGGCAGTTCGCAGGCGACCTGGGTGACGAAGTCGAAGGGGCCGGTGTGGGCGCCGGCGTTCGCCACGATCGTGTGGGCACGGGCCCGCAGCCGCTCCTCCAGCGCGCGGATCGCCCGGGGCGTGAACCCGCGCTGCACGATCTGCCGCACCCGCGTGTGCTCCGGCGGGTCCATGTTCAGCAGGATGAACCGCTGCGCGTCGATGGCGTCGCGCTCGATGTGCTCGTTGAAGCGGATGATCGCCGTGTTGAGGTACGACGAGAACAACTCCGGATGCGTGGAGACGTACTTGACGTCGGCGTGCCGGGTGACCGCCCAGTACCCCTCGTCCTGGAAACCGGCGAGACCCGCCGGCTGCGGCACCCAGCAGACCGGCTCCACCCGGCGCAGCTCGGCGAACTCCGGCAGGGGCACGCGGCTGTGCAGCAGGTCCGGGTCGGTGAAGTCGAACCCGTCGGGCAGCGCGGGACAGGACATGGGCGGCTCCCACCACTCGTACCGACTCTGAGTCTGACGGCCCATCAGCTGTGCGGAGTTGCGGTGACGGTAGTAACGGGTTCTACAAGAGGCAAGAGGCACGGACATCCCAATTGCCCGCACGACCCTTGCGGTCGGCAAGCGGCCCTCAGCACACTGCTGACAGAACTAGAACGCGTACTAGTTCCGCGTAGCCTCCCGGAGAGGACCCGCACCCATGGCTGCCGAACCCGTGATCGTCGAAGCCGTACGCACCCCCATCGGCAAGCGCGGCGGCGCGCTCGCCAACCTGCACCCCGCCTACCTCCTGGGCGAGACGTACCGCGAACTCCTCGGCCGCACCGGCATCCCCGCCGACTGCGTCGAGCAGATCGTCGGCGGTACGGTCACCCACGCCGGCGAGCAGTCCATGAACCCCGCGCGCACGGCCTGGCTCACGATGGGGCTCCCCTACGAGACGGCCGCGACGACCGTGGACGCGCAGTGCGGGTCCTCCCAGCAGGCCTCCCACATGCTGGCCAACATGGTCGCCACGGGCGTGATAGACGTCGGCATCTCGTGCGGCGTGGAGTCGATGTCCCGGGTGCCGCTCGGGTCGGGCTCGAAGCACGGGCCGGGCAAGCCGTTCCCCGACGAGTGGAACGTCGACCTGCCGAACCAGTTCGAGGCGGCCGAGCGCATCGCCCGTCACCGTGGCCTGACCCGCGAGAAGGTCGACGCCCTGGGCCTCGCCTCCCAGGAGCGGGCCGCCCACGCCTGGGCGGAGGAACGCTTCAAACGAGAGACGTTCGCGGTCCAGGTCCCCACGACGGAAGAGGAACAGCACGCCGGGCAGGGCATGTGGCGCCTGGTCGACAAGGACGAGGGCCTGCGCGACACGACGGCGGAGGCGCTGGCCGGCCTGAAGCCGATCATGCCGACGGCGGTCCACACGGCCGGCAACTCGTCGCAGATCTCCGACGGGGCGTCGGCGATCATGTGGGCGTCGAAGCGGATGGCTCGCGCCCTGAAGCTGAGGCCCCGGGCCCGGATCGTGGCCCAGGCCCTGGTGGGCGCCGACCCCCACTTCCACCTCGACGGGCCGATCGACGCGACCAAGGCCGTGCTGGGCAAAGCCGGGATGTCCCTCAAGGACATCGACCTCGTGGAGATCAACGAGGCGTTCGCGTCGGTCGTACTGAGCTGGGCGCAGGTCTTCGAGCAGGACCTTAAGAAGGTGAACGTCAACGGCGGCGCGATCGCGCTCGGGCACCCGGTCGGAGCGACCGGGGCCCGGCTCATCACGACGGCGCTTCATGAACTGGAACGCGCGGACAAGGAGTTCGCGCTGATCACGATGTGCGCGGGGGGCGGTTTGGCCACCGGCACGATCATTCAGCGGTTGTAGTCGTCGTCCAGTTGATGAAGGTGGTGAACGTGGCGGGGTCGAGGGTGAGGATCGGTCCCGCCGGGTTCTTCGAGTCGCGTATTGCGATGGTGGTGTGGGGGGTTTCGGCGACCTCTACGCAACTGCCGCCTTGGTCGCCGCTGTAGCTGGACTTACGCCACTGGGTCCCTGCCGGGATCACACTGCTCGCCATAGCGTTCCTCCATCACACGCCGGATCAACTCCGCCGATTCCCTGAGGGAGAGCGCGGCGGCTTGCAGGTGATCGTAACGGAGCGAGCAGTCCTTGACGGTGTCTGGGTTTGCGGTCGGATGCCCGCTGCCGTACCCCTCGGTATAGACGATGTCGGGATCGCTATCGAAGCGGAAGAGGTCGAATGAGCCTTGGAGTCCCGCGTGGGCTCCAGAGGAGAACGGCAGGACCTGAACGTTGATCCGGGGGTTGCCCTCGAAGGACAACAGGCGGGCCAGTTGGCCGCGCATGATCTCCCGGCCCCCGATCTCCTGGTACAGCGCGGCTTCGCTGATGACTGCCCAGAAGACGGTCGGCTCGCCCTTCTCGAAGATGCGCTGACGTGCCAGCCGAGCGGAGATGCGGTCGTCGAGGTCGGTCCTGTCCAGCGCACCCAGCACCGCGCTTGCGTACGCCTTGGTCTGAAGGAGGCCATGCACCAGATGCGTGTGGAAGGTGCACATCTCGACTGCTCGGGCCTCCAGCTCAGCCACTTGCCTGAACCAGGCGGGCAGCTGGCTGCGCAGCACCAGTTCGACCAGCCGGGAGAACATACCGTCCGTGCCCAGCGCCGCGTCCACCCGCTCACTGAACTCCGGCGTCGGAACCTTCCGCGCCGTCTCGATCTGGCCGACGAGCGAGCCCGTGTAGTTGAGGATCTCCCCGAGCTGCTTCTGTGTCAGCCCGGCGGCCTCCCGGTGTCTCCTCAGCTCGTAGCCGTAGTAGTCGAGCGGGGACGCACCAGGGTCAAGGGCGTTGATGTGGGTCACGGCAGAAGCCCCTCTCACGCAACTCGGCCCACAATGGGACCGGTTGTATCCGTTCCGTAGCCCAGCGTAGTCACGGCACGTCAGCCTCGTCCCGTGAACGAATACATTCCCGCCCAGTACACGATGCGCCTCACCGTCGGTGAACACGCCGCCCGCCACATCCGCCGCATCGTCCGCTCGTTCCTCGAAGAGTGGCGCATGCCCGAGCTGGCGGACGCCGTCGAGCTGGGCGTGACCGAGCTGCTAGCGAACGTCGTACAGCACGTCCCGGACCGCCGCTGCACGCTGCTGTTGCTGCGGCAGTCGGCCGGCGTACGGGTCGAGGTGACGGACGGCAGCGATCAACTCCCCTGCTCGCCGACCTCGTTCGACCTGGAATCCGAGGGCGGCCGGGGACTGCTCCTGCTCGACGCGATGGCCGACAAGTGGGGCGTGTCGCCGTGGCGCGGGGGCGGGAAGACGGTGTGGTTCGAATGCGGGGCCGAGTCCCTAGCTCTAGAGTGAACAGTCCTGCCGGCTCGGGGGACGGGTGTGATGGCGCGGATCGTCGGTGTGCACGGGGTGGGCAAGCAGCGCCTGGGGAGCAACACGCTGCTGACGGACTGGGAGCCGGCGCTCGCCGACGGGCTCGAACGGGCGGGCGGACCGGAACTCGCCCCGGGCGAGCTGCGGATGGCGTTCTACGGGGATCTGTTCCGGCCCGCCGGGCACACCCTGGCCGTCGGCGACCCGATGTTCACGGCGGACGACGTGGACGACGGGTTCGAGACGGAGCTGCTGCTGGAGTGGTGGGCGGCGGCGGCCCGGGTCGATCCGGCCGTGCCGCCGCCCGGCGGGGACACACTGGCCCGCTCGCCACGTGCCGTGCAGACGGCACTGAGGGTTCTCCAGCACTCGCGTTTCTTCGCCGAAGTGTCGCTGCGGGCCCTGGTGTTCGACCTGAAGCAGGTCCGGCGCTATCTGACGGACGGTGAGCTGCGGGCGGCGGCCAGGAGCCGGGTGGAGGAGGCGATCGGCCCGGACACGCGGGTGGTGGTCGCGCACTCGCTCGGCTCGGTCGTCGCGTTCGAGGCGTTGTGCGCCCGCCCCGGGCACGGGGTGCGCGCGCTGGTGACACTGGGGTCCCCGCTGGGGATGCGGATGGTGGTGGACCGGTTGCGGCCCGGACCGGAGGTGTGGCCGGGGACCGCTTCGTGGACGAACGTCGTCGACGAGGGCGATGTCGTCGCCGCGGTGAAGGACCTGTCGCTGTTCTTCGGAACGAACCTCGTCGGCAAGGTCGTCCACAACGGCTCGCACGCGCACGACGCCGCCCTCTATCTGACCGCCAAGGAGACCGGCGAAGCGGTGGCGGAGGGCCTGGCATGAGCGGGACCGAGCCGCGGCGCTTCCTCATCGCGACGGCGATCAGCCACTACACCCACGCACCCGAGTGGGACCGCCCCGGACTCGTCGAGGCCCGCCGCAACGTGGTGGAGTTGTTCACCCGGCACCTCGGGTACCAACACGTGTCCGACCTCGGAGCCAACCCGACCCAGCAGCAACTGCTCTGGGAGTTACGCGAGTTCTGCCGGGCGCCGGACCGTCGCCACGACGACATCGTCGCCGTGTACATCGCCGGACACGGCGAGGTCGTCGACAACGACTACGTGCTGCTCACCTCGGACACTGACCCCGGCGATCTCCACGACGCGCTGCAGCCGAGCATGCTGGCGCGCAAGATCCTCGCCGGGACCCGGGTGCGCAAGCTGCTTCTCATGCTGGACACCTGTTACTCGGGGCAGGGCGGCAACGAACTCCTCGCCACGATGGCGAGGCTGAAGAACGAGTGGCGCGAGGGCAACGGGTGCCTCGCGGTGATCACGTCGGCGCAGCCCCTTCAACTCGCTCAGACCGGCGCCTTTCCCGAGCTGTTCTCGGAGGCGGTGACCAGCCTGGCCACGGCGGGCTACTCACCGGAGAACCTTGCCCTCGACGCGGTCGTCAACGCGACCCGCAACAACCCCAAACGTCCGGGCCATCAGCACATCGGCCTGGAACTCATCGGTCTGACGGGCAAGGTGCCGCCCTTCCTGCCCAACGCCAAGCACAGCCCGCAGCTGTCCCACACGGACCTGGCGCTGCAACAGGCCGCCGAGTGGGACCAGCAAGACCAGCGACGGGACGTGGAATTCCGTACGCGGTTGTTGCGCCGGGCCATGGGGCACCGTGAAGAAGACCGCGTGGGTTGGTGGTTCTCCGGCCGCCATCAAGCGCTCGAGGACATCACCTGCTGGCTGGGCGAGCACCCCGACGACCGGAGGTCACTGGTGGTCACCGGCGCCCCGGGCTCGGGCAAGACAGCCGTCCTCGGTCTCCTCGCGGCAGTGAGCGATCCGGAGTACCGACAGACCGTGCCGCTCAGCAGCCTGGGCCTCTCCGGACGACAGCTGCCTCGTAAGCGGGCGATCCGTGCCTCGATCTACGCACAAGGCCTCACCGATGAACAAGTCGTGCGTGCACTGGCCGCGGCTCTGCGCCTGCCGGTCGCGGAGTCGGTGGCCGACCTGCTGAACCACCTCAACCAGGGGCCCGCACCGAGTCGTCCACATGTCGTCCTGATCGACGGTCTGGACGAAGCGGCGACGCCGACCACACTGTGCAGCCAGGTCCTGCGGCCCCTGACCGAGCTGGCTCCGCAGCACCTTCGGTTACTCCTCGGCACCCGCCCTCACCTCTTCACGCCGCTCGGCCTGCACCGTTCCGACCACATTGACCTGGACGCACCCCGCTACGCCGACCCGCAGGCCGTGCTGGCGTACACGGTCCGCAATCTCCTCGACGCGCACCCCGAGTCCCCGTACCTCGCCTGCCCGAGCGAGGTGCGGCTCGGCGTCGCACATGCGGTGGCGTCGGCCGCCGGACACTCGTTCCTGGTCGCCCGTATCACCGCCGGCACGCTTGCGGCCACGCCCACGCTGCCCGATCCCCAGGACGCCGACTGGCTCCGGTCGCTGCCCAGCGCTGCCGCTGACGCGATGCACCGGGACTTGGACCAGCGCTTCGGAGCGGACGCACAGAGGATCCTCGACCTCCTGCGGCCGCTGGCCTACGCGCAGGGCCAGGGCCTGCCCTGGGAAGACATCTGGGCTCCGCTGGCGTCGGAGATCTCCGGGCGTCGGTACACCAACCACGACCTGCACCGGCTGCGACGGGAGGCCGGCGCCTACGTGGTCGAGGCGGTGGAGGACGGGCGCTCGGTGTACCGGCTCTATCACGAGGCGATGGCGGAGTTTCTGCGCAGGGAGCAGGACGCCGAGGCGGTGCACCAGGCCTTCACCCGGACTCTGCTCCGGACGGTGCCGTACGGCCTGGACGGCTCGCGTGACTGGGGGCGTGCCCATCCCTACGCCCTGCGGCATCTCGCTCTGCATGCCACACGAGCGGGCGAGCTCGACGTGCTGATGGCAGACCTCGAGTATCTGGTGCACGCGGAGAGCGACGCGTTGACGCTCCGCCTCTTGCAGTGCCGCGACGACACCGCCCGTCTGCATGCCGCGATCTACCGCACCTCGATCGACGTACACCGCCGGCTCGACCCGCCCGGCCGTCGGCAGGTTCTGGCCCTGGACGCCGCGCGCTTCAACGTGCCCGAAATTCTGGAGGCACTCAACAGCAAGGCTGCCAAACGGGCCTGGAAGCCGGTCGCCGCCTCAGGCTCACGGGTGTCGGGCAACCTGCGCCACACCTTCACCGGCCACACCGGCAACGTGGAAGCAGTCGCGTGCGCGGTGGTGGACGGCCGCGCGATCGCCGTCAGCGGCGCGAAAGATGCGACGCTACGGATGTGGAACCTGGCCACCGGCCACCGGAGCGAGCCGCTGACCGGCCACACCGGCTCCGTGAAGTCCGTGGTGTGCGCGGAACTGGACGGCCGCCCGGTGGCCGTGAGCGGTTCGGCCGACGGCACCGCCCGGGTGTGGGATCTCGTCGGCGGCCGGCCCGTCGGAGCACCGCTCACCGGTCACAGCGACTCTGTGAACGCCGTGGCGTGGGCCGAGGTGGACGGTCGCCCCGTCGCGGTCACTGGGTCGAACGACAAGACGCTGCGGGTATGGGACCTGGCCACCGGTCAGCCGACCGGCCTCCCGATGACCGCCGGCGGCGCTGTCACGACCGTCGCGTGCGGCACGGTGGGGAACCACGCCGTCGCAGTCAGCGCGGCGCGCTCGGGGCTGGAGGTGTGGGAGCTGGCGACATTGCGACAGCGGGGACAGCTGGAGCGAACGGCGCAGAACCAGATTCTGGCCGTCGCGTGCACGACGCTGGACGGCCGTCCGGTCGCCGTGGGCAGTTGCACTCGCGGCCGACTGCACCTGTGGGACCTGGACACGTTGCGGCACCTCGCCGAGTGGGAGGGACACGGCCACTACTGGACACCCTCGCTCGTGTGTACCGAACTGGACGGCCGGCCGGTAGCGATCACCGGCTCCCACGACGGGGCACTGGCGGTATGGGACCTCAGGGACCGTCGGCTGGTGGGGACGCCCCTCACCGGTCACAGCAGTGGTGTGCTGTCGGTGGCGTACACATCGTCGGCCGGTCGGACGATCGTCGTCTCCGGCTCGTTCGACCACACGGTCCGTGTCTGGGACCTGTCGTCCCACCAGGTCTTCGGGGATCCCCTGATCGGCCACACAAAGCCGGTGTCCGACATGGACTTCGCCGTGATCAACCGTCAGCCGGCCATCGTCACGGCCGCCGCAGACAACACGGTGCGCGTCTGGGAACTGGCCACGGCTCAGCCTGTGGGGACGCCCCTCCGAGGGGAAGGCGACATCCGCGCGATGTCGTGCGTGGTGTTCGAGGGGCGGCAGATCGCCGTCAGTGTCTCCCGGAGCGGGGCGGTGCGGTCGTGGGACCTCGGAACCGGCCGGCCCATGGGACCACCTTTGCGCAGGTCCGAGGTGGCCAGGCCCAGCATCGCGTGTGCTGTCATGGGCCAGCGGCTCGTATGCGCCGCCAGCGCCCCGCGCGACTCGGTACAGGTGTGGGACATCACGACCGGCGTCGACCTGTATCCGCCGCTCACAGGCCACAGGAAGCCGGTGACGGCGGTTGTCTGCACCGTCCTGGACGATCGGCCGGTGGTCGTCACCGCCTCGAAGGACGAGACCCTGCGGATCTGGACCCTGGACGGCGGGAGACCAGTGCGCCGCATCCCGCTCGACCTCTCGCCCTCGGCCATGGCGTGCACCGTGCTCGACGGCCGCCAGGTCGCTGTGATCGGCTCTCGCGAAGGGCACCTACGCATGTGGGATCTCGCGACGGGCCAGCCGTTGAAGAAGACGATGAAGGGGCACACCAGTTATGTCCTGTCCGTGAGATGCGATGTACTCGAGGGGCGGCCGGTCGCCGTCACCAGTTCCCTGGACAACACGATCCGGATCTGGGACCTCCTGCGCCGCACCGTCGCCGACGTTCTTCACGTGCCCGGCACCAACGCGGCACTGATCTCCCCGGACACGAGCTTCCTGGCCTGTGCCTTCGGCGATGACATGGCCGTCTTCAGCAGGGCATGACGCCCCGAGGCCTCCTCCTCGGGAAAGACGCCGAGCGGCTGCCCGGGCGGATCCTGGAGGGCGACGATGTGGTCGACCGCCGGCGGGTTGCGACCGACCTCAGACGGAATTCATCGATCGGCCGGAGCTCGCATGAGCCGCCCGGGACTCCTGGTGCGGATCGGCGGTGGCCGGCCGCGGCCCCGTCAGTACGTACACGAGGCCGAAGCCCGCCCCGACGACCAGGGCTCCGCCCACCGCGTCCAGCACCCAGTGGTTCCCGGTCGTGACGATCGAGGAAGCGGTGAGCAGCGGGTGCAGCATCCCCAGGGCCTTGATCCACCAGCGGCGCGCCAGGACCGCGATCACGACGCCGCACCACAGTGACCAGCCGAAGTGCAGCGACGGCATCGCCGCGTACTGGTTGGTCAGGGCCGTGAGCGTGCCGTAGTCGGGCTGGGAGAAGTCCTGGACGCCGTGGACGGTGTCGATGAAGCCGAGCGTCGGCATCAGCCGGGGCGGGGCCAGCGGGTAGAGCCAGAAGCCGACCAGGGCGAGCAGGGTGGCGACGCCCAGGGCGGAGCGGGCCCAGCGGTAGTCGGCGGGGCGGCGCCAGTACAGGACGGCGAGAACGGTCAGCGGGACGATGAAGTGCAACGACGTGTAGTAGAAGTCGAAGAAGTCCCGCAGCCAGTCGATCGTGACGACGGTGTGGTTGGCCCAGTGCTCGATGTCCAGGTGCAGGGCGCGTTCCAGGCCGAGGATCTGCCGGCCGTGTTCCTCGGCCTCGGCCCGGCCGGCCGAGTTGCTGCCGCCGGTCGCGGCGAGCCGGACCTGGGCGTAGGCGGCATAGGTGACCCGGATGAGGAGGAGCTCCAGGAGGAGGTTCGGCCGGGTGAGGACCCGGCGCAGGAAGGGCACCAGCGGGACGTGCCGGAAGCGGGCCGGGACGGTGGGGGCGTACTCGGTCGGCAGCGGCGACTGGTAGTGCGGGGAGGCGCGGGAGAGGAACGGCACGGCCGTGGCGGCGGCGAGGGCGGCGAGCAGGACGAGGTTGGTGCGCAGCGGGTCCAGCGCCTGCATGTCCGGCATCATCATCCTGGTCGGCAGGGTCATGACCAGGACGACGGTGACCGGCCAGACGTACCGGTCGGAGGCGCGTCTGCCGGCCCGGCCGACGACCGCGAGCAGCACCCACAGCAGCTGGTGCTGCCAGGCCGTGGGCGAGACGGCGATCGCGGCGCAGCCGGTGATCGCGACGGCGAGGAGGAGCTGGCCGTCGTCGAAGCAGCGCACGGCGCGGCGCAGGGCCAGGACGGCGACGGCCGCGCCGAGCGTCAGGAAGAGCGCGACCTCCAGGGGGCCGCTCAGGCCGAGCCGGAGCAGGGCGCCGTGCAGGGACTGGTTGGCGAGATCGTCGGCCGGGCCGCCGAGGCCGACGCCCGCCATGTGGTGGACCCAGTAGCGGTGGGAGTCGTGCGGCATCGCCGCCCAGGCCAGTCCGGTGCACGCGGCGAAGGCGACGCCGGTGGAGAGCGCGGCGCGGCTGCGGCCGGTGAAC
The DNA here is from genome assembly GCF_900236475.1 of Streptomyces chartreusis NRRL 3882. GTDB lineage: Bacteria > Actinomycetota > Actinomycetes > Streptomycetales > Streptomycetaceae > Streptomyces > Streptomyces chartreusis_D. Next base: position 6,327,813 of record NZ_LT963352.1, on the reverse strand, counting down.
CACAGCAGGGGCGTGAAGAGCAGCAGGGTGGGCTGGAGCGCCGCCGCGACGCCGATGAGCAGGCCGCTGGTCCGCTGGCCGTGGGCGGCGAAGCAGCCCAGCAGGACGAGCAGGACCGGGATGATGCTGGTCTGGCCGAGCCACAGGGTGTTGCGGACCGGCAGGGACACCATGAGCAGGCTGATGGCGACCGGGGCGGCCAGCAGGGCCGTGCGGCGGCCGACGGGCTGGGGCAGGGCCCGGGCGGCGATCAGGCCGAGGGCGACGACCAGCAGCAGCGTGCCGAAGGTCCAGCCCCAGCCGAGGGCCTGTTCGGCCGAACGGGTGAGGGGCTTGAGGACGAGCCCGCCGAAGGGTGTGCCGGTGAAGCGGGTGGAGTCGTAGAGCGAGCCGGTCACGTGCAGCACGCCGTTCGGCCCGACCCAGGTCTCCAGGTCCGTCAGCCGCTCCCCGCGTGGGCTGCCGAGGACGACGGCCACCTGCCGGGCGGCGAGGGCCGCGACGATCAGCCACAGCCCGAGGCAGGCCACGCGCAGGCGTGCGCGGGTCCCGCCGACGGCTGTCGCTCCGAAGGCCTCCGCCGGTCGTCCGCTGCGGTCCGCATTCGTCACGCCACGTCGACCTTCTACCCGGTATGCCCCTCTTCGTCCGGTTGACGATAGCCCGGGAGGCGCGTGGTTGCCTCTCGTGGACGCGAGAAGGATCACATCAAGATCTCGTGGGAACCGCTCCCAGCCGGGCATACGTGCCTGCATAACCGGTGTTTAGATGCACCCTGCAACGAAAGGCGTACCGCCCGTAAAGGGCTTTTCTTCGCCTATCGTCGCTTTTCGGCCCGTACGACAGCGCCGCCGCGCGGACCGCGTCCCTGTCCCCGTCGAAAGGTAGGCGAGCGAGTCTTGTCGACTGTCTCAGTCGTCGCTCCCGCGTCCGGCCTGAAGAGCCGCGCAGCGAAAACCCACGGCACCACCGTCACCGACCCCGCGCTCGTCAAGCGCGCCGTGAAGGCGGCAGCGCTGGGCAACGCGATGGAATGGTTCGACTTCGGTGTCTACAGCTACATCGCGGTCACGCTGGGCAAGGTCTTCTTCCCGTCGGGCAACCCCACCGCACAGCTGCTCTCCACGTTCGGCGCCTTCGCCGCGGCCTTCCTGGTCCGTCCCCTCGGCGGCATGGTCTTCGGCCCGCTCGGCGACCGCGTCGGCCGCCAGAAGGTCCTCGCGCTCACCATGATCATGATGGCCGCGGGCACCTTCGCGATCGGCCTGATCCCCTCGTACGCGACGATCGGTGTCGGCGCGCCGATCCTGCTCCTGGTGGCCCGCCTGGTGCAGGGCTTCTCCACCGGCGGTGAGTACGCGGGCGCGTCCACCTTCATCGCCGAGTACGCCCCCGACAAGCGGCGCGGCTTCCTCGGCAGCTGGCTGGAGTTCGGCACGCTCGCCGGCTACATCGGCGGCGCGGGCCTGGTCACGCTGATGACGGCCCTGCTCTCCGCCGACGACCTGACCTCCTGGGGCTGGCGCATCCCGTTCCTGATCGCGGGCCCGATGGGCATCATCGGCCTCTACCTGCGGCTGCGGCTGGAGGAGACCCCGGCGTTCGCGGCCGAGGTCGAGAAGGCCGAGACCAACCGCCCCAAGGTGCCGCTGCGCGAGATGATCACCGGCCAGTGGCGCGCGCTGCTGCTCTGCGTCGGCCTGGTGCTGGTCTTCAACGTCACCGACTACATGCTGCTGTCGTACATGCCGAGCTACCTGACCGGTCAGCTCCACTACGACGAGACGCACGGCCTGCTCGTCGTCCTCGGCGTGATGGCCCTGATGATGATCGTCCAGCCGTTCGTCGGCGCGCTGACCGACCGCGTCGGCCGCCGCCCGGTGATCGCCACCGGCTGCGCGGGCTTCCTGCTGCTGTCCGTCCCGGCCCTGCTGCTGATCCGCGAGGGCAGCCTGCTCGCGGTCGCGCTCGGCATGGGCGCCCTGGGCCTGCTGCTGGTCTGCTTCACGGCGGCCATGCCCTCGGCCCTCCCGGCGCTGTTCCCGACGAAGGTCCGCTACGGCTCGCTGTCCATCGGCTTCAACGTCTCCGTGTCCCTGTTCGGCGGCACGACGCCGCTGGTCGTCACGGCCCTGATCGGTGCCACCGGGAACATGATGATGCCCGCGTACTACATGATGGCCGCGGCCGTCATCGGCGGTTTCGCCGTGTGGCGCATGGCGGAGTCGGCCGGGCGTCCGCTGCCGGGTTCGGCACCGTCCGTGGCCGGCTGAGACACGCCGGGGGAAACCCCGCTGACAGCGAAGCGGTGCACCACGTATCTTCGTCACGCCAGTAGTTAGGGATGCTAACTATGCGTACGAAAGGTAGAGGTGCATGAGCGAGTCGCACGTCTGGGACGAGGTCGACGCCTACTTCACCGCCCACCTCGCCCCGGACGACGAAGCCCTGGCGGCCGCCCTGCGTGACAGCGACGCCGCCGGGCTTCCGCACATCAACGTCGCGGGCAACCAGGGCAAGCTCCTCCAGCTCCTGGCCCAGATCCAGGGCGCCCGCCACATCCTGGAGATCGGCACCCTCGGCGGCTACAGCACCATCTGGCTGGGCCGCGCCCTGCCCGCCGACGGGCGGCTGGTCTCCCTGGAGTACGACCCCAAGCACGCCGAGGTCGCCGTCCGCAACATCGCCCGCGCCGGCCTGGACAAGCTCGTCGAGGTCCGGGTGGGTCCGGCCCTGGAGTCGCTGCCCAAGCTGGCCGACGAGAACCCGCCCCCCTTCGACCTCGTCTTCATCGACGCCGACAAGGCCAACAACCCGCACTACGTGGAGTGGGCCCTGAAGCTCACCAGCACGGGCAGCCTGATCGTCCTCGACAACGTCGTCCGCGGCGGCCGCGTGACCGACGCGGCGAGCACGGCACCGGACGTGACGGGCACCCGCGCCGCGATCGAACTGATCGGCAGCCACCCGCGGTTGAGCGGCACGGCGATCCAGACGGTCGGCATGAAGGGGTACGACGGGTTCGCGCTGGCACGGGTGCTGGCGTAGGGGGTGTCCGCCGGGGCGGGCGCTCAGATCTCGTGGAAGAAACCGACGTTGACGCTGCGCGGGGCGGTGCGGTCGTGGATGACGACCTCGCCGCTGCCGCCCCTGGGCAGCGGGACGGTGCCGCCGTAGGCGAGGGGCTGGGCGTACTCCCCGACGGTGAGCCGGACTTCGGAGGAGGGGTCGGGCTGGGAACCGCGCAGCCAGGTCAGCTGCCAGGTCCCCTCGGGCCCGCACAGGAACTCCAGGTGGACGCGGGAGACGAACAGCCAGTCGTCCGGCGTGGAGAGCCGGCACACCGACTTGTCCCGGCCCACCCGCAGCACGGCGCCCGGCTCGCTGGGCGCGTCGGCCATGAGCATGCCGGCCGTGGCACCCTCCTCCGCCGCGGACACGGCGGCCATGGTGAGTTCGAGCACGTGCGCTCCTCCTGAGACGTCCTGGTGGGACTAGCCCGCCGCATGATAGAACGCCCGGCTGCGCGGTGTCCGGCACAATGGGTTCATGACCGAGCGAAAGCCACCCGGCGTCGGCTTCGAGTCCTGGGTCGACAAGCAGATCCGTGACGCGGAGACACGCGGCGAGTTCGAGCGGCTGCCGGGGGCGGGCAAACCGCTGCCGGCCGATGTGGACGCCACCTACGACGAACTGTGGTGGATCAAGCGGAAGATGGCCCGCGAGGGCATCTCGGTCCTGCCGCCGACGCTGACGCTGCGCAAGGAGGCGGAGGACGCGCTGCAGGCCGCGTACGCGGCGCCCTCGGAGCAGGCCGTCAGGAAGATCATCGGCGAGATCAACGACAAGATCCGCGACATGATGTTCAAGCCGCCGCCCGGGCCCCCGCTCGGAAAGAAGCCGTACGACGTCGAGGACGTCGTACGGCAGTGGCGGGAGCGCCGGGCGGACGGATGAACCGGGCCGCTCACACGTGGAGCAGCCGTTCCGCCAGCTCCCGGTAGTCCTTCAGCGCCAGCCGGAGCTGCTCGGTGTCGCCGCTCGACACGGGCTTGCCCTCGCCGCCCTCCACCGACTGCCAGGAGTGGCGCAGGGTGCGGCGACGCTGGGTCACGGCCTCGGTGAACCGGGCCGCGATCTCCTCCAGCACGTGGTCGGCCTCCTCGACGGCGGCCCGGGGCGCGTCGACGAACTCGGCGACGGCGTGGTGCAACTGCGAGACGAGTTTGTCGGACTCCTCGTGCGGGAGCAGGTGCGTGCCCGTGCCGTGGGGGGTGCCTTCCCGTTCCCGGGAACCCGCGGGGCCTGTGCCGTGGCCGGTGCCCAGGGCGGTCTCACCGCGGGCATCGGGGTCGGCGGCGGAGCCACGGGTGCCGGGGGTTCCGGGGGCGTCGGGGGTGAGGCGGCGGTTGCCGGGGGCCTCGTCGCCGGGCGGTCGGGTCATGCTGGACATCGAATCTCAACTCTCCTTCGCCTGACGTCGGTGCAGCGCCCACGGCGTGTGTCCGCCACGGGCGGCCGGAGCCTTGCGGCCGCCGTTCAGCCCGGCCTTGTGCCGTCCGCCCTCATGGCGTCCGCCCAGGTGCGGGCCGGCGGCGTGGCCCCCGCCGTCGTGGCGGGCCGGCCGCACCAGCTCCTCGAACAGGGCGCGGGCCGCCACCATGGCCTCACGCATGTCTTCCGTACCGGTGCCGCCGTCCCGGGCGTCGTCCGCGCGCAGGTGCGCCGCGCGGTGTACGCGCCGGTAGCCGTCCACGTGGTGGGCGTGGTGCACGGACAGCGCGGCGAGCTGCTCCTCGTACTGCCCGCCGTCCGGGAAGCCCCGGGCACCGGCGAGCTCCGCGAGCAGCCGGTCCGCCTCGGCGACCGCCTCCCGCGGCGAGTCGACGAACCGCTCCTGAGCGGCCGTCCAGCGCGCCTCGTACTGCTCGCGCTGCGCCGGCTCCAGCGCACGTTCGCGCAGCTCGCCGTGGCGCTCCAGGCGCTCGGCCAGCTCGCGCTCGGCGGCCTTGGCGTCGCCGTCGTGCCGGGCGACGGCCAGGTCGTACTCGGGTCCGAAGCGCCGCTTCAGGCTCGGGCCGCGCCGAGGCCCGCGGGCGCGCAGGGTCATGGCGGCCGCGATGATGACGACGACCGCCGCGATCACGATCAGAGCAATGATCAGGCCAGTGGACATGAATGCCTTCCGGGTTCTCGGCCCAACCGGCTCTCCTCGCGAGCCGGTTCGCCGACCGGGTAGCCCCAAAGCAGGCCCCCAAACGGCGGCCGGGCCGCCCCCGGGCGCGGACGGTCCCCGGGTTATTCGGTTGCGGCCCCGCCACGGCATCCGCCGAGAATGCCGGTCATGACCTGGACCGTGGCCCCGGAACCGTACGACTCCCCCGTCGCCGCCGCCCTGTGGCGGGCGTACTACACCGAGGTCAGCGACCGCTGGTACCTGCTGCACGAGGGGCGCCGGACCGACCCGGACGAGCTGGAGCGGGAGATCGCCGAGCAGCCGGGCGCCGATCTCGCCCCACCGGGCGGCCAGTTGCTGGTCGCCCGCTACGGCGGCGAGCCGGCCGGCACGGCGGGCGTACGGCTGCTGGACGACACGACCGCCGAGCTCACACGGGTCTTCCTGCACGAGCCGATGCGCGGCAAGGGCGGTGCCGCGCTGCTCGTCCGGGCCGCCGAGGACACCGCTCGCGGGCTCGGCGCCCGGCGGATGGTCCTCGACACCCGAGGCGACCTCGTCGAGGCCCGCGCCCTCTACACCCGGCTCGGCTACGAGGAGACCGCACCGCACAACGACGACAAGTACGCCGAGCACTGGTTCGCCAAGCACCTCACCTGACGCACCGAGGCCCCCCGCTTTCAGCCCATCCGCTCCACCGGCCGCTCGGCATACGGCCGCTCCCGCCGCGAGCCGCACAGTTCGCCGTTCAACTCCCGCACGAGGTGCACCAGATCGGTCGGCCGGTCCGGTCCCCACCAGTCGCCGAGCAGCTCGGCGAGGGACGCCTCACGGGCCTGGGCCAGCCGTTCGGCGACCTCGCGTCCCTGGTCGGTCAGCACCATGTCGAGGCCCGTGCGCACGGCGAGCCTCCGCTCCTCGACCTGCCGTACAGCCTCCATGATCACGGTCAGCGGCACGGGCATCCGCTCGGCCAGCACGGCCGGCTCCACCGAGCCGTACCGCCTGATCCGCAGCAGCAGCCAGCTCGCCGCGGGCAGCAGGTCGTAGCCCGCCCGGTCGGTGATCTTCCGGTAGATCTCGCGCCGCCCCGCGCGGGTGCCGAGCACCGACAGCGCACGGCACACCTCGTCGTACGAGGACCGCTCGACGGGGTTGCTGGCCAGGGTCTCCGTGACGTCGGGCGCGGTGACCGAGCCGCGCAGCCGGTCCTCCTTCAGGAACCAGGCCAGCACGAAGCCGAGGAGCGCGACGGGGGCGGCGTACAGGAAGACGTCCGTGATGGACACGGAGTACGCGTGCAGGGCCGGCGGGCGCAGGCCGGGCGGCAGGGCGGCGATGCCGCGCGGGTCGGCCTCCAGCGCACCCACGGAGACGCCGGGGGGCAGCGGGGCTCCGCGGAAGGCGTCCGTGAGCTGGTCGCCGAGCCGGTTCGCGGAGATCGTGCCGAAGACGGCCACGCCGAACGAGGCTCCGATGGAGCGGAAGAAGGTGGCGCCGGAGGTGGCGACGCCCAGATCCTCGTACGGGACGGCGTTCTGCACGATGAGCACGAGGACCTGCATCACCAGGCCGAGGCCGAGTCCGAAGACGAAGAAGAAGCCGCTCAGCTCGGCGGTGGAGCTGCGCTCGTCGAGCTGGTGGAGCAGGAGCAGCCCGAGGGTGGTCACGCCGGTGCCGGCGACCGGGAACACCTTCCAGCGGCCGGTCCGGCTGACGATCTGCCCGGAGGCCGTCGAGGCCAGCAGCAGCCCCAGCACCATCGGCAGCATGTGCACACCGGACATGGTCGGGCTGATGCCCTGCACGACCTGGAGGAACGTCGGCAGGTAGGTCATCGCGCCGAACATGGCGAAGCCGACGACGAAGCTGATCACGGCGGCGAGCGTGAAGGTGCGGATTCCGAAGAGCTTCAGCGGCAGGACGGGTTCGGCGGCCCGCCGCTCGACGGCCACGAAGGCGACGGCGAGGACGACGCCCAGCACCGCGAGCGCGACGATCTGGGCGGATCCCCACCCCCAGGTCGTACCCCCGAGCGAGGCGACGAGCACCAGGCAGGTGGCGACGGCCGCGATGAGGAACGTGCCGAGGTAGTCGATGACATGCCGCCGCGTCCGGCGCGGGATGTGCAGCACGGCCGCGATCACGGCGAGCGCCACGAGTCCGACGGGCAGGTTGACGTAGAACACCCAACGCCAGCTCGCATGCTGGGTGAACAGCCCGCCGAGCAGTGGCCCGAGCACACTGGTCGCCCCGAACACGGCACCGAACAGCCCCTGGTAGCGCCCGCGTTCACGCGGTGGGACGAGATCGCCGACGATGGCCATCGACAACACCATCAGCCCGCCGCCGCCGAGCCCCTGCACGGCCCGGAAGACGATGAGCTGGGTCATGTCCTGCGCCGTGCCGCACAGCGCGGAGCCGACCAGGAAGATCACGATCGCCGTCTGGAACAGCCGTTTACGGCCGTACTGGTCGCCGAGTTTGCCCCACAGCGGGGTCGCGGCGGTCGCGGCCAGCAGGTAGGCGGTGACCACCCAGGACAGGTGGTCCATGCCGCCGAGGTCGCTGACGATGGTGGGCAGCGCGGTCGACACGATGGTCTGGTCCAGGGCGGCGAGCAGCATCCCGAGGAGCAGGGCGCCGATGGAGACCAGGACGTTCCCGGGCACCTGCTCCTGGACGGCGGCGCCCTGGTCCGGCGCCTGCGTGGCGTGCGCATGTCCGGCCATGAGACCTCCCGAGGTCCTGTGACATTTTCCATCGTGACCGGTGTGACGCGGTATGGCCCGCCGAGTCCTTTTGGAAGCATTCATTCCGCGAGCTGGCCGTCGGCACTGTGGAGAAGATCTGGATAATCTCTGGAGTTCGCGAGGGGAGGGAGGAACGCGTGGAACAGCCGAACGGCCACCCGTGCCCGGAGTGCGGCACGCCCAGACAGCCGGACAACACCCCGTCCTGCACCTGCACTCACCGCGTCGCAGAGGCCCTCCGCAACGCCCGCACGACCGAGGCGGCAGCAGCGGAGGACTTCGACCCGCTCCGCATCCGCCCGTACGTCGAACTCACGCCGGGAACACCCACCCAGTCCCGCGCGGACGAGAGCACCCCGCGACACCGCTCTGCGGAGGCCGCGCCCACGCCCTCACCCGCGGAGCCCTTACACACCGAGCCCCCCGGGCAAACCCCCCGTCGTCCCCAGGCCCGCCCTACGGGGCCCTCGGGCACCGCCGGCCCCGCACAGCCGTCCCCGGCGGACGCCCCCGCCCCGCCTCCACACGCCGAGGCTTCGCCCGCGCAGGGCACCGCAGAAGTCCCGCGCGCACGCACCGAAACCCCCACGCCGGCAACCGAAGACGACGCCCCGCTGCGAACCCCCGGGCGACCGACCGACACCCCGCGACCGCCCCTGCCCCACCCCGCGGAGCCCCAGCGCACCGCCGGCCCCGCACAGCCGTCCCCGGCGGACGCCCCCACCCTGTCGCCCGCGCAGGGCACCCCAGGAGTCCCACCAGAAACCTCACCCACCAAAACCGCCACACCAACCACCCAAGGCGCCCCGCGACCGCCCCTGCCCCACCCCGCGGAGCCCCAGCGCACCGCCGGCCCCGCACAGCCGTCCCCGGCGGACGCCCAGGCCCACCACACCGGCGGCCCCGCCCGGGCGGACGCCTCGCGACGAATCCGCGCGGACGGCCCGGCCAGGTCCTCCCGCCCGACGGCCGCGGACCCCGTACGGCCCGTCCGGGCGACCGAGGAAACCCCACGGCAGACGGACGCAGACGGCCGGCCCTCGCCCACAGCGGACCCACACGCCCAGGTCCCCGCGCGGGCGACCGAAGGCACTCCGCGACAGCACCTCGGGCCGGCGGCCGGCGACGCCCCGCAGCCGCCCCTGCCCCACCCCGCGGAGCCCCCGCGCACCGACGGCGCCGCACGGGCAGCCGAGCGCGCCCCGCGACGGTCCATGACGCCCCCTGGGCAGACGCCGCCCGCCGAAGGCGCCGCGCCACCGCCCTCCCCCGCCGACACGACCATGCCCCTGCGCCCGGCCGACCTCGACGCGACCACCGTGCTGCCGGCCTTCCCGGCCTCGCCGGGCACCGCGCCGCTCTCGACCCCTCCGGCCCCCGCCACGACCGAGCCCAGCGTCACCGACCTGCGGCTTTTCGACGGCATCGGGGGGCCGGACCGGGGTGGGCGGGAACCGGACGAGGCCGGGTCGAGGCCCAGGCGTCGGCGGCGCGGCGCGCTGCTCGGCGTGGCCGCCGGGGCCTGTGTCGCCGTCGTGGCCGCGGCCGGGTACGCGAGCGGGCTGTTCTCCTACGAGGCACCGTCCCGGGACACCGCGCTGCCGGACGACCTCCGGGCGAGCGTGCCGGACGCCCCGTCGAGCAGCGCGGCGTCCACACCCCCGGCGGGGAGCGCGCAGGCCACGCCGCCGGCCCCCGCGGCACCGCCGCCGTCGCCGTCGGCGACCGGGAGCCCGTCGGCCTCCCCGTCGCCGTCCACGCCGAGCGCCTCGCCGAGCCCGTCGCAGTCGGCCACCCCGTCGGCGCCCCGGACGTCCGCCTCCGCCACCGGCCCCGCGAACCCGCCCCCGGACAACTCCCGGCAGAACGGCGGCCCCACCGTCCTGCGCCTCGGCGACCGCGGCCCGGAGGTCACCGAACTCCAGCTCCGGCTGCGCCAGTTGTACCTCTACGGCGAGGACCCCGACGGCGACTACGACAGCCGGCTCGAGGAGGCCGTCCGCAACTACCAGTGGTCACGCGGCATCCAGACCGACGACCTCGGCGTCTACGACCGGGAGACGCGGGCGAAGCTGGAGTCGGAAACCAAGAAGCCGTGACCGGCCCGACCGCCCTACTGTGACGCCGTGACCACTCAGGTGATCGTTCTCAACGGCGGTTCCAGCTCGGGCAAGTCCGGGATCGTACGGTGCCTGCAAGAGGTGCTGCCGAACCCGTGGCTGGCCTTCGGTGTCGATTCGTTCGTCGAGGCGCTGCCCGCGAGGATGCGGGGCTCGGAGGAAGGGATCACCTTCACGGCGGACGGCGGGGTGAGCGTGGGTCCGGAGTTCCGCGCACTGGACGCGGCCTGGACCGAGGGCATCGCCGCGATGGCCCGCGCCGGCGCCAGGATCATCGTCGACGACGTCTTCCTCGGCGGACCGCACTCCCGGCAGCGCTGGGAGAAGGCCCTGGCCGGCCTCGACGTGCTGTGGGTCGGCATCAGGTGCGACAGCGCGGTCGCCGAGGGGCGTGAGATCGCCCGGGGCGACCGGGTCCGGGGCATGGCCGCGTCACAGGCCCACGTCGTGCACGAGGGCGTGCGCTACGACCTGGAGGTGGACACCACACACACCGAGTCCCTGGCGTGCGCGCGCACCATCGCCGCCCACGTCTGACCGACCGGACGGCAACACCCCCGAGCGTTCGTCACCCGCCGCGCGTTCCTCACCCGACGCGAACCCCTCACCCGATGTGCAGACGGATCGTCCCGTCGGCCACGGCCTCCACGCGCACCCGCGTGAGGTCGTCCACCACCACGTCCGGCTCGTGGAACGCGGCCCGGGACCCGACCCCCACCACCGTCATCCCGGCGGAGCGCCCCGCCGCGATCCCGGCCCCGGAGTCCTCGAACACCACGCAGTCCTCAGGGGCCACACCCAGCTCGGCGGCACCCTTCAGAAAGCCCTCCGGGTCGGGCTTGCTCGCCCCGACGCACTCCGCCGTCACCCGCACCTCCGGCAGATCCAGCCCGGCCGCGGCCATCCGCGCCGTCGACAGCGGAACGTCGGCGGAGGTCACGAGCGCGTGCGGCAGTCCCCGCAGCGCGGCGAGGAACTCCGGCGCCCCGGGGATCGGCACGACACCCTCGGTGTCGGCCGTCTCCTCGGCGAGCATCCGGGCGTTGTCCGCGTGGTTCTGCTCCATCGGCCGGCCGGGCAGCAGCAGCGCCATCGACGCGTACCCCTGCCGTCCGTGGACGACCTTCATGACCTCGTCCGGGTCCAGCCCGTGCCGCTCGGACCAGCGCCGCCAGACGCGTTCGACCGAGGCGTCGGAGTTGACGAGGGTGCCGTCCATGTCCAGCAGGAGGGCGCGGGCGGTGAGCACGGCGGTGGCCGTCATCGGCAGCTCCAAGGCTCAGGGCAGGACGAGGGCGCACGGCAGCCCCCGGGAGGGACAAGGCGGCCCCGCCCGCCGGTCAGGGAAAACGGGCGGGAGCCACTTTGTTTCTCCACGGTACAAAACAATCGCCGGATCGGCCAGGGCCTCCCGCAGACGTTCACCCGTCGTTCAGCTCGCCCCGGCTCACCCGGTCACGGCCTCCCACAGGCTCCACACCCCGAGAGCCAGCATCACCAGCGCCGCGATCTGCGTGATCAGCCGCAGCGGCACCTTCTTCATCAGCGCCTTTCCGCCGACGATGCCGATCCCGGCCACCGCCCACAGCGCGAGCACCGCGCCCAGGCCGACGGAGAGCGGGTCGTCGTAGCGGGCGGCCAGGTTCGCCGTCATGATCTGCGTGAGATCGCCGAACTCGGCGACCAGGATGAGCATGAAACCCGCGCCCGAGACCTTCCAGAAGGACTGGTTCTCCGGCTTGCGGACCTCCGCCTCGTCCTCGTCCTTCTTCAGCAGCAGCATCGCGGCCCCGCCCAGGAAGAGCACACCCGTGAGCGCGTGCACGAGCTGCTGCGGCAGCAGCGTCAGCACACTGCCGGCGGCGACGGCGAGCGCGACGTGCAGCGCGAAGGCGGCGGCGACACCGGCGAAGACGTAGGAGGCGCGATAGCGGGTGCCGAGGACGAGGCCGGCCAGGGCGGTCTTGTCCGGCAGTTCGGCGAGGAAGACGACGCCGAAGACGACGGCCGTCACGGTCAGGCTGATCAAGGGTTCCTCAATCGGTCGGGGCTGCCCCACCGAGAGTGCTGGATCCACACACGACACCTCGGCACGGCAGCACACTCGGCACCCGTGCCGTGGGGCACGGGCGTGCACTGCTTGCCGAAGGTCTCGCTGGCGGGTCCGTGAAAGGACCTGCCTCCGGGCGCCGGCTCAGGCGAGCTGAGCAGTGTGTCGACGGTCCGGCGAAGAGCTACTCCCCTTCTGCGCCGTCCATGGTACGCGACGGCCCCGGAGAGAAAACTTCCCACGTCTTGTCATGTCATGGACGCGTCACTAACTTCTCACCGGGCGCACACCTCCCCGCAACACGGCGCGACGAGCATTCCCTCGCTCGCAGCCCAACGCCCCCACCCCACAAGGGAGTTCGCATGCCGAAGTTCTACGCGCGTCGACGGCTCAGCATACTCGCGGGCCTCACCGGTCTCATAGCCTCGGTCGGCCTGCTCAACGGCCCGGCCGCCTCCGCCGCCCTGCCCACCCCCGTCAGCGGCGCCACCGCCCGCTCCTACCTCGCCACGCTCACCGTGGCCACCGAGGACCGCACCGGCTACAACCGCGACCTCTTCCCGCACTGGATCACCCAGTCCGGCACCTGCAACACCCGCGAGGTCGTCCTCAAGCGCGACGGCACCAACGTCCAGCAGGACTCCTCCTGCGCCGCCACCAGCGGCAGCTGGTACTCGCCCTACGACGGCGCCACCTGGTCCGCCGCCTCCGACGTCGACATCGACCACCTGGTCCCGCTGGCCGAGGCCTGGGACTCCGGCGCCGACTCCTGGACGACCTCCCGCCGCCAGTCCTTCGCCAACGACCTGACCCGCCCGCAGCTCATCGCGGTCACCGACAACGTCAACCAGGCCAAGGGCGACCAGGACCCGGCCACCTGGATGCCCTCCCGGACGGCGTACCGCTGCACCTACGTGCGCGCCTGGGTCCAGGTGAAGTACTACTACGGCCTCTCGGTCGACTCGGCCGAGAAGTCCGCGCTCCAGAATTACCTCGCGAACTGCTGACACGCGCGATTTCGCGCCGGGACCTCCCCGCTGACCTCCGTCGTTCCGTACCGTACGGGGCGACGGAGAGAGGTGATCGGCGATGGCCGGACTGCGGCTCGGACCGCTGCTGAGATACACCGACGGCGCGTCCGCGACCGTGTGGGTCGAGACGAGCCGCCCGTGCACGGCCGCGGTGCGCTGCGCCGACGGCGCCGGCGGCACGGCCCCGACCTTCCAGATCGCGGGCCACCACTACGCGCTGATCCCGGTGACCGGCCTCACGGCCGGTACGACCACGGCGTACGAGGTCTTCCTCGACGGCACCCGCGTGTGGCCGCTGCCCGATTCCCCCTTCCCGCCCTCGGCGATCCACGCGCCGGGCGGCGAGGGCGGCCTCCGCGTCGCCTTCGGCTCCTGCCGCTGGGCCGCGCCCCCGGCCGGCGGGCACGACCCCGTGGGCCCGGACGCCCTGGACGCGCTGGCCACCCGTCTCGTGGCCGACCCGGAGGGCGAGCGCCCCGACGTCCTGCTGCTGCTCGGCGACCAGGTGTACGCCGACGAGACCTCCGAGACGACGCAGCGCTGGCTGGCGGCCCGCCGCGACCTGAACGACCCGCCGGGCAACGGGGTCGCGGACTACGAGGAATACACGCACCTCTACTACGAGTCGTGGCTCGACCCCCGCATCCGCTGGCTGCTGTCCACCGTGCCCAGTTACATGATCTTCGACGACCACGACGTCGTCGACGACTGGAACACCTCCGCCGCCTGGCTCGCCGACATGCGGGCCACCGACTGGTGGCGGGAGCGGCTGCTGAGCGGCCTGATGTCGTACTGGGTCCACCAGCACCTGGGGAACCTCTCGTGCGAGGAGCTGTCGGCCGACCCGGTGTACGAGGGCGTCCGCAAGGTCCCCGACGGCACCGACGTGCTGCGCGCCTTCGCCGCCCGGGCCGACGCCGACCCTGCCACGGCCCGCTGGAGCTACCGGCGCGACTTCGGGCGCGTCCGCCTGCTGATGGTCGACAGCCGGGCGGCCCGGGTCCTCGCCGAGGACAGCCGCGCGATGCTCGACCCGGGCGAGGAGGCCTGGCTGCGCGAGCAGGTGCGGGACACCCCCGGGTCGTACGACCATCTCCTCCTCGGCACCTCGCTGCCCTGGCTGCTGCCGCATCTGGTGCACGACGCCGAGGGCTGGAACGCGGCGCTGTGCCGGGGCGAACGGGGCAAGCGCTGGGCCCGGTTCGGGGAGAAGCTGCGCCGGGCCGCCGACCTGGAGCACTGGTCGGCGTTCCCGGAGTCGTTCGCCGGGCTGGCGGAGCTGATCGCCGAGGCCGGCTCGGGGCGGGACGCCCCGGCGACGGTGTGCGTGCTGTCCGGGGACGTGCACCACGCCTACATCGCCGAGCCCTCGTGGCCCGGGCAGGGCCCGGACGCCCGGGTGGTGCAGCTCGTCTGCTCGCCCGTCCACAACTCCGTCCCCACGTCGATCCGGCTGGCCTTCCGCATCGGCTGGAGCGCGGTGGCGCGCGGGCTGGGCCGCGGCCTCGCCCGGCACGGGCGCCTCCCCCGGCCGCCGGTCGGCTGGCGCAAGACGGGCGGCCCCTGGTTCGGCAACCAGCTCATGACACTCACCCTGCGCGGCCGTTCGGCGCGGCTGCGACTGGAGCAGGCACGGACGCGGGAGGGAAAGGGCCCGCGCCTGACGACGCTCCTGGACTCGGAGCTTGCCCCGTAACCGCCCCGTTCCGCCCGTTTGTTGCCGCTGTGGCCGTGATGCTCGTGACGCGTCCCACAGCGAGGTCAATCCTTGGCCACGGGCCTCGGTTCCCACTCCCGGCGACGGCATGATGAGGCGGACCGTCCGCTTCCTCACCGACGGACCACCGAACGCGCCCCACACGCCCGGGAGTCCCACCCTTGCCTGCGCCGACCGAGGTATCCGCACCGTTCTCCGTCGCCCTGGTCGGCGCCGGGCCGCGCGGTACCAGCGTCCTGGAACGCCTCTGCGCCTCCGCCCCGGAGCTCCTCCCACCCGGAGCCCGGCTGACGGTCCACGTGATCGACCCGGACCCGCCGGGCCCCGGCCGCGTCTGGCGTACCGACCAGTCGCCGGAACTGCTGATGAACACCGTGGCCTGCCAGGTGACCCTGTTCACCGACGACAGCGTGGACTGCTCGGGCCCGATCCGCCCGGGCCCGAGCCTGTACGAGTGGGCGCGCGGCACGCTCGGCCCGGACGAATACCCGACCCGGGCGGAGTACGGCCGTTACCTGGAGTGGGTGTTCGCACGGGTCGTACGGAACGCGCCGGCGACCGTACGCGTCGAGACGCACCGGGCACGCGCGGTACGGCTCGACGACACCGCCGGCGGCCACCAGGCCCTCACCCTCGACGACGGCCGCACCCTGACGGGCCTGTCCGCCGTGGTCCTGGCCCAGGGGCACCTGCCGACGACCGCGGACCCGGTCCAGCGGCGCCTGGCGGCGCACGCCGCACACCACGGCCTGCGCCACGTCCCGCCCGCCAACCCGGCCGACGTGGACCTGTCCTGCGTACCGCCCGGCGAGCCCGTCCTGCTGCGCGGCCTCGGCCTCAACTTCTTCGACCACACGGCCCTGCTGACGACCGGCCGCGGCGGCCGTTTCGTACGGGACGCCCAGGGCCTGCGCTACCTCCCCTCCGGCCGTGAACCGCGGCTGTACGCCGGCTCGCGGCGCGGCATCCCCTACCAGGCCCGCGGCGACAACGCGAAGGGGGCGTACGGCCGGCACGTCCCGCTGGTCCTCACACCGGACGTGATCGCGGGCTTCCGCAAGCGCGCCGACTCCGGGGAGGCGCCCGACTTCCTGACGGAGATATGGCCGCTGGTCGCCAAGGAGGTGGAGACGGTGTACTGCACAGCGCTGCTCCGCGGGGCCGGGGCCTCGGGGCGACAGTGCCAGGAGTTCACCGATCACTTCCTGTCCGTGCCGCACGGCGATCCCGAAGAGGCCGTGCTGCTGGGCGAGTTCGGCATCGAGGACGCCGACCGCTGGTGCTGGGAGCGGATCTCCCGGCCGTACGCGGGACGGGACTTCGCGCACCCCGGCGAGTGGCGTGACTGGCTGCTGTCGTACCTGCGCGAGGATGCCGCGCAGGCCGCCCTGGGCAATGTGCGCGGCCCGTTGAAAGCGGCCCTGGACGTGCTGCGCGACCTGCGCAACGAACTCCGGCTGATCGTCGACCACGGCGGCCTCGCCGGCACCTCCCGCCGGGACCACCTGGACCGCTGGTACACCCCGCTCAACGCCTTCCTGTCCATCGGCCCGCCCCGGCGCCGCATCGAGGAACTGGCGGCCCTGGTGGAGGCGGGCGTGGTGCGCGTGCTCGGGCCGCGCCTGAAGGTGACGGAGGCGGACGGAGCCTGGGCGGCGCACTCACCCGACGTGCCGGGTTCGGCCGTCCGTGTGAGAACCCTCATAGAGGCCCGTCTGCCGGAGCCCGACCTGCGGAAATCGGCCGACGGACTCCTTCAGGGTCTGCTGCGGACGGGGCAGTGCCGTCCGCACACCGTCGACGGTTACGAGACAGGCGGGTTGGATGTGACACCACGCCCTTATCATCTGATAGACCGTCAAGGAGTCCCGCACGCCAGGCGGTTCGCCTTCGGGGTGCCGACGGAGGGCGTGCACTGGGTGACGGCGGCGGGGGCTCGTCCGGGTGTGGATTCGGTCACGCTTTCGGATGCGGACGCGGTGGCGAGAGCGGCCCTACGTGCGGCTGCGACGGAAACTGAGCTCCCGTCAGAGGTGAACCAGTGGCCAAATGTTGAACTTGCAAGCATTAATTAGTCACACCTAACGTGGGTTACTCATCGGTTCTGTCCCCCGACCGGCCCTCCCCAGGCCGGCCGACCGAAGGAGACCCCCACATGACCGCACGTCTCAACGACGCGCAGCCGTACGCGCTCGGACTGTTCCGGATCGTCATCGGCCTGCTCTTCGCCTGCCACGGCGCCGTCGCGCTCTTCGGTGTCCTCGGAGGTGTGGACGGCAAGGGCGCCACCGCGGCGACCGGCGCCTGGCCGAACTGGTACGCGGCCGTCATCGAACTCGTCGGCGGCACGTTAGTGCTGCTGGGCCTGGGCACCCGCGCGGCGGCGTTCATCGCCTCCGGCGCGATGGCGTACGCGTACTTCAAGGTCCACCAGCCGCAGGGCCTGTGGCCGATCGAGAACCACGGCGAGGGCGCGGCCATGTACTGCTGGTCCATGTTCCTGCTGGTGTTCACGGGTTCCGGCGCGTTCGGCGTGGACCGGCTGCTGGCCAAGCGCACATCGACGCAGGGCCGGCGGGCCACGGACCAGACGCCGGTGGCGGCCTGAGCCGCGGCCCGGACAGCGCTCCGCGGAGCGGCGCCTTCCCGCGTGTGCGGGGAGGCGCCGCTCCGGTGTGCGGGGCGGGCGGGGTTCCGGTGCAAGCAGGGCGGGGCGCTCCGCGCGGGTGACGACTCGGGACGAGGTGAACAGTCGGTACCGAACGTACGAGCCCCCCGTGAAACGCCCGTCACACCCCAGGCGTACGCTCTATGGCTGTCATCGGCCACTCCTGCCGCTCCGCCGCGCCACCGCGGCACGGTCTGGCCCACGGGGGACCAACGGGGAGTTGCGGTGCTGGAGCATGTGGGGTCGCTGTTCGGCAGCCCGTGGATCTACGCCGTGGTGACCCTGTCCGTGCTGCTCGACGTGTTCCTGCCGGTGCTGCCCAGCGGCGTCCTGGTGATCACGGCGGCGACGGCGGCGGCCGCGGGTTCGGCGGCCGACGTGCCCGACATCCTGGTGCTGACCCTCTGCGCGGCCACCGCCTCCGTCCTGGGCGACCTGGCCGCCTACCGCCTCGCCTGGCGCGGCGGCGACCGGCTGGACCGGGCGATCTCCCGATCCCGGCGCCTGACCACCGCGCAGGAACGTCTCGGCGCGGCCCTCGCACGGGGCGGCGGCGCCCTCGTCGTCCTCGCCCGCTTCGCGCCCGCCGGCCGCTCGGTCGTCTCCCTCGGCGCGGGCGCCGCCCACCGCCGCGCCCGCGACTTCCTCCCCTGGTCGGCCCTGGCGGGTCTCACCTGGGCCGTGTACAGCGTCGCCCTCGGCTACTTCGGCGCCCACTGGCTGGGCGCGAGCTGGCTGGGGACGGCGGTGTCGGTGGGGGCGCTGTTCGGGGCGGGGGCAGGGGCGGCGTACCTGATGCGCAGGGAGCCGCGGGCGTCGGGGGTGTCGTAGGGCCGGGGCGTCGGAGGGGCCCTGGACGGGGCCGGCCGTCACCCCACGCTAGCCGGCCCGCTGGGCCCGGGCGCCACGGATCTCCAGCCCGTCCAGCAACTCGGCCGTGGCCTGCGCGACGGCCTCCACGGCGCGGTCGAACACCTCCTGGTTGTGAGCGGCGGGGGCACGGAAACCCGAAACCTTCCGCACGTACTGCAACGCGGCAGCCCGAATGTCCGCTTCCGTGGCCTCTTCGGGCATGGCGGGCGGACGCAGGGTCTTGATACTCCGGCACATGCCCCCAGTCTCGCCCTTTCGGCCTCCGTACGACAGCGACGACTGCCATGATCTCCGCGAGGCGGCCACCACCGTGGGGCCGACCGAAGAGAGGAACCCGACATGGGGAACGAACTCACAGTGGCCGTCCTGGGCCCCGGTGGCGTGGGCGGTCTGCTCGCCGCGCTGCTCTCCCGCGCCGGCCACCGAGTGATCTGCCTGTCCGGCGAGGAAACGGCCCGCGTCCTGCGCACGGACGGCCTCCGGATCCGCAGCGCACACTTCGGCGACTTCACGACCCGTGTCGAGGCTGACACGCACGTGCGCGAACCTGTCGACGCCTGCCTGGTGGCCGTCAAACACACCTCCCTCGACGCCGCCCTGGCACGCGTCCCCGCGCCCGCACTGGCCGACGGACTCCTCGTGCCGTTCCTGAACGGCGTCGAACACCCGGCGACCCTGCGCGCCCGCTACCGCCCCGACCGCGTCGCCCCCGCCGTCATCCGTGTCGAGTCCACCCGCGTCGCCCCGGGCGTCATCGAGCACGGCAGCCCCTTCGCGGAGATCGACCTGACCGGCACGGCGGTGCCCCGGAACCGCCTCGACACCCTCGCCGAGGCCCTGACCGCCGCCGGCCCGGCCACCCGGGTCCAGGACGACGAGACGGCGGCCCTGTGGGCGAAGATGTCGTTCCTGGCCCCGATGGCCCTGCTGACCACCCGCCACGGCGTCCCCCTCGGAGACGTCCGCACCCGTCACCGCGACGAACTGATCGCACTGGTCGAGGAGACGGCCGCGATCAGCCGCGCGTGCGGCGGCCCGGCGGACCCGGCGCAGGCCCTCGACCGCTACGACGCCTTCCCGCCGTCGATGAAGTCCTCGATGCAGCGCGACGCCGAGGCGGGTCGGCCGCTCGAACGGGACGCCATCGGCGGCGCGTTGCTCCGCGCGGCCGAGCGGCACGGCATACCGGCTCCGGTGACGGCCCGGGTGGTGCGCGAGCTGGCCGCCGGCCCGGGCGCGGAGGCCTCGCGGAGACGCTGATCCGGCGTGGGGCCGCGAACGCCGATCACGACCACGAGCAGTCATCTTGTCTAACTGACAGTGCTGCCGGAGTCTCGATATGGTGCAAGCGGCGCGAAGGGGGATGGGCATGCGCAAATTCATGTCGTCGTTGCTCAGGGCTGCTCACACGCGCTCCAACTCGGCGTTACGGAGCTCCATGGCCGCACTCACGCCATTCCGCTTCAGACGCAGCCGAGAACTGGCGCAGCAGGAGAACCACTTCCGCTCCCTGGTGGAGGGCTCCAGCGACGTGATCATGATCGCCGCGCCGAGCGGTGTCCTGAAGTACGTCTCCCCGGCCGCCGCCGGTGTGTACGGCCGCCCGGCGGAGGAGCTGGTGGGCACGGAACTGGCCAATCTGATCCACCCGGAGGACCTGGGCTGCGTCGTGCACGAGGTGCGGCGTTTCCTCGCCGCCGATCCGGACGAGGAACCCACAACGCGCATCGAGTGCCGATTCCGCTCGGGTGACGGAGGCTGGCCCCATTTCGAGTCGATCGTCAGCCGGCACCACGGCGGCCTCATCTTCAACAGCAGGGACGTGACCGAAAGGGTGCGGCTCCAGGCCCAGTTGCAGCACTACGCCGAGCACGACCCGCTCACGGACCTGCCCAACCGGGCCCTGTTCACCAAGCGCGTGCAGCACACCCTTTCGGGGCGCCGCGCCTCCGACCGGGGCGTGGCCCTGCGGAACACGGCCGTGCTGTTCATCGATCTCGACGGCTTCAAGGCCGTCAACGACACGATCGGGCACCAGGCGGGGGACGAGCTGCTCATCCAGGCCGCCCGCCGCCTCCAGGACTCCGTCCGGCAGGGCGACACCGCCTCCCGGCTGGGCGGCGACGAGTTCGCGGCCCTGATCGTCGGGGACAACACCCGCGATCTGGCCGCCCGGGAACGGCACATCCTTGAGCTCGCCGAACGCCTCAGGACGACGCTGTCCCAGCCGTACCTCGTCGACGGCACGGAGATCCGGATCAACGCTTCCGTTGGTGTCGCCTTCGCCGAGCCGGGCCTCGGCGCGGGCGAGTTGCTGCGCAACGCCGACCTGGCGATGTACCGGGCGAAGGCCGGCGGCAAGGGACGCATCGAGCTGTACAAGCCGCAGATGCAGCAGGACGTCGTACGGAAGGCGGAGCCGGCCACGCGACTGCGGGCAGCGCTGCACGACGGCGAGTTCACCCTGCTGCACCAGCCGGTGGTGTCGCTGGAGGACGGCCGGATCGCGTCGGTGTCCGCGCAGGCGCGCTGGCGCTCCTCGCAGGGGGTGCTGTTCACCCCGGCGGAGTTCCTGCGCGGGGCCGAGGACAGCGACGAGACCGGCGAGCTGGGCCGCTGGATGCTGGAGCAGGCTGTCGAGCAGGCGGCTGAACGGCATGCGACGGGACTTGCAGTGCCGGTCGTCGTCCGGATGAGCGCCCGTCGGCTGCTGGACCGGTCGATGCCGCTCGGCACCATCGAGGCGCTGCTCACCCGGCACGGGCTGCCGTCCGGGTCGCTGATCATCGAGCTGTCCGACGCCGACCCGAGGACCGGCCTGGACGAGCTGGAGCGGCGGCTGGGCGCCCTCAGGCGTGTCGGTGTCCGGATCGCCCTCGACGGGTTCGGCAGTGGCTACGGGGCGATCACGGCCCTCAGGCGGCTGCCCGTCGACTGGCTGAAGCTCGATCGCAGTCTGGTCGAGGGCGTCGTCGAGTCCCCGCGGCTACAGAAGACCACCAGTGGGCTGCTGCGCATCGCCGGCGACCTCGGGCTGAAGACCGTGGCCGAGGGGGTGGATCTGCCCGAGCAGGTCGTCGCCCTGCGCGCGATGGGCTGCACTCACGGGCAGGGCATGGCGTTCTCCGGGCCACTGGACGAGTACCGGCTGCGCAGAGCGCTGACCTCCGCATATCTCCCGGTACCGCACGGCCGGCCCGGAACAACCCACGAGGGCAGCGACGCCCGGGGCGCCGCATCCAGCGGCGACGCCTTCGCGGAACCGGGGCTTGCGGCGGCTGAGTTACTGCGCGAGTACGCGCCGCACAGCCAGGACGAGGCCGACACGGTAGCCAGGGCAGCGGGTGAGCTCGAGCACGCCCTCGCCCGGCTCTTCGCCCGCCTCGGACCGCCTCCCGAACCGACAGCACCCGTGTACGACCCAGCAGGAAGCGGTGACGGAGGCGCGCGGCAGTGAGTGTGGAAGAAAGCAGCGGCGCTCCGCCCCTCCCGCCAGACGACCTCGTCGTCTCGGTGGGTCTGGAGATCGCCATGAAGTGGGGTGCCGCCCTCGGCGGACCGGAGCAACTCAAAGTCGCGTTGGCCGCCCTGGAACCACAGCTGAAGCGGGATCACCAGATCCGGCTCAGGCATCTGGACATGCAGCGGGAGGCGGCCCTGCGCAAGGACGAGAACGCCAAGGCCGCCGCGGAGCGCGAGCTACGGCTGGCGCGCGAGAAGCGCCAGCACGCGCTCTGGATGACGGGTTTGTACGTGGGCGCCGTGATCAGCATCGCCATGCTCGGCGCCGGCATCTATGTCGCCAGGGACGTGTGGTGGCTCGCGATCATGCTGTGCGGTCCCAGCCTGATAGCGATGGGCAAGCTTTACGTGCTGCGGCGCAGCGACAGTGAGGACATGAGGGCAGTGGCCAGGAGCGCCCGGGGCACGACGAACGCCGCCGGACAGGCGCAGCCTCCGCCCATTCCGTGACAGCAGGCTGCGCCTTCGGCAACCGCCGCCCCCGTAGGGTCCCCGTTCGCATGAACCACGGGAACGAACTCGCCCGCTCAATTCGAACAGGCGTATCATTGGGTCGTGGCAACGACCTATGACTTTCCGAGTGACCTCCTCGCCGGTCAGGAGGAACTCCATCAGGTCCGGGCCGAACTGTCGGCCCTGCTGAAGCGACTCCCCTGGTCGGTCGAACCACTGGACGGCTTCAGCGACGACAACGGCTGGCGCAAGGTGGAGCGCCCCGCCTCCCCCGGCTGGACCGCCGACGAACAGGCCGAAGTGGAGAAGCTCCGGCGCCGGGAACACGAGCTCGCGGTGTTCGTCAGCACCCACCGCTACTGGTCCGAACTCACCGGCCCCGAGCGGGTGGCGGCCCGCTCGCAGCTGAAGCACGCGCACGGGGCTCCGCCGGAGGAGACCGACGGAGCCCCGTAGCAGCTGAACGTCAGCCGCTCTTGCCGAGGAGCTTGTTCATCTCGCTGATCTCGGCGTTCTGGGCGGTGACGATGTCGTCGGCCATGGCCTTGGCAGGTCCGTAACGGCCCTTGCTCTTCTCCGTGGTGGCCATCTCCACCGCACCCTCGTGGTGCTCGACCATCAGGGTCAGGAACTTCTGGTCGAAGGCCTTGCCCGAGGACTTCTCCAGTTGGGCCATGTCCTCGTCGCCCATCATCCCGGGCATCCCGGAGTGACCCGAGGCCGAGTGGTCCATGCCGCCCCCGGCCTCGGGGACGTCCTCGCCCCAGGCCTTCAGCCAGCCGGTCATGGTCCTGATCTCCGGGTCCTGTGCCTTCTCGATCCGGTCGGCGAGGTCCTTGACCGCCCCGGAGGAGGCCCGGCCGTCGGCCAGCCGCGCCATCTCCAGCGCCTGCCGGTGGTGCGGGATCATGCCCTGCGCGAAGGAGACGTCCTGGGCGTTGTGGGCACCGGCGGCGGTACCGGTCTCGTCACCGGCGGACGGGGAGGCGGAGGCGTGCGCGTCGTGGCCGCTGCCACTACCGCTGCCGCCGCTGTCACCGTCCCCGCCGCAGGCGGCGAGGACGACCGCGGCGCCGACGGTCACCGCGACGAGAACGCCCCGGCGGGTGAGGTTCCGAACACTGCTCATACGTGAACTCCAGCTTCTGCTGCTACTGCTCCTACTGCGGATTGCGGACACGGCGACGCACCGCCCCGGCGCCGGCACTGGCGCCGACACGGTGCGTACGAGGTGTCTAAATCCGCAGAAGCTGGAGTTCTGCGAGTGAGGGCGGGGCGCGTGCACCGTCCGGTTCCACCACCGCGCACGCCCGTACGACGTCCTCCGGCCCACACCGGGAAACGGGGTCGGCGACCAGCGAGGGCAGCACCGGCCCGCCCCCGACGGCACCCGAGGCACAGGTCGCATCCGCGTGCTGGACATGCCCGCCACCGCAGTGCCCGTCCTGCGCCTCGGAACCGTGCGGGCCGGACTGCCCGTGCCCGTACGCCACGGCCTGGACGTGCGTCTGCTGCGTACGCGTCTGGAGCATGTGCTCCTGCTGCGGGAGACCACCCCCGGGCGCCAGCCCGTGCATCCCCAGCAGCCCCGCCAACAGCCCCAGCACGCACACCACATGCCACCGCCGCACGGCGGGTCGCGGGGCGCGCTGAAGGGAACTGTTCACGATGCTCATCCTAGGGGGCGGCCCGTACGGACATGCGGGCCCCCGGCAGGCGTGCGGCCGTCCGCGACCCGATCGAGTGAACTCGTTCGCCCTTCTACAACTGCGCTCCGCCTCCCGAGGTCATGCACCCGCACGACACGAATGATCTCGAGGTGGAACCCATGAGCCAGCAGCACCCGCAGCAGCCGCAGCAGCCGCAGCAGCCGACCCAGCCCTACCCGCCCCAGCCGCCGAAGAAGCGCAGCGTCGGGAAGATCGCGGGCCTCGGCTGCGCGGGCATCATCGCCCTCTTCGTCATCGCCGGCGTCGCCACGAGCGGCGGAGGCGCCGACAGCGACGACATCTCGAAGAAGGACAAGGCCGTCGCCGCCGACAGCAAGCCCAAGGACGACGGGGCGAAGAAGCCCGAGCGGACCGACGAGGAATCCCAGGCCGAGCAGTTCCGGAGCTGCGTCGCCAAGAGCGGCACGGACACCGAGAAGGCCGCGGTCAAGCACGTCACCAAGGTGACCGGCACGGACAAGCGCAACGACATCCTCGACTCCGCGGACGTCTTCACCGACTTCACCGGCGGCCTGATGGGCCCCCACCAGGGCGAGGGCAAGCTCATCGCTTCCGCGTTCACGTCGTGCTACGAGTCCAGGAACGGCCTCGTGACCGTGTACGACAAGGACGGCGAGCTGCTCGCCAACGCGAACTACTGAGCCCCGCCGCCACGGCCCTGCCCACACGTGTCGGCAGGGCCACGGCTTCCGAAAGGCCTCTGACCCGCTACTTGAGTACGGTGGGCGCGGACGGTTTCGAACCGCCGACATCCTGCTTGTAAGGCAGGCGCTCTACCCCTGAGCTACGCACCCGGCTCCCGGGCCACGCGCCCAGGACGAGTCGACAGCCTACATTGCCCGGGGCGCCGTCCCGCAAACCCGTATCCGTGGGTTGCTCCGGGGGTTAACCCCACCCTTGATCCGGGAGCGGCCCGGATCCCCCGGCGGGTCCTGGATCCATACGGTCGAAGAGCGCTCGGGAGCGCTCGTCGTCCGTCCAGGGGGAGATCGTCATGGCCCGCACCTCTCGCACCACCGGCACCACCGGCACCACACGCACAGTCTCGGCCCGCGCGGTCGCCGTCGCCGGTGCCGTCGTGGTGCTCGTCGCCGGTCTCAGCGCCTGCGGCGCGTCCGCCGGGGACGACACCGACCCCGACCACCGGTCCTTCGACCTGAAGAGCCGCACACTCACCATCGACTCCGACCACTCGGCCCTCGAGATCGTCGCCGCCGACTCGAACCCGGCGGGCCGGATCGAGGTCACCCGGTGGTTCCAGGGCTCGGTCGTCGTCGGCAAGGAGCCCAAGGCCACCTGGTCCATGCGGGACGACCGGCTGGTGCTGCGGCTGAAGTGCTCCGGCTTCGTCGTCGACTGCTCGGCCAAGCACCGCATCGAGGTACCGCGGGGCGTCACCGTGAAGGTCCAGGACGGCGACGGCAGTGTGCGCGCCCACGGCTTCCGGGACCCCCTGCGCATCCGCACGGGCGACGGCTCGGTCCGCGTCACCGACACCACCGGCCCTGTGAACATCCGCACCGGCGACGGCTCCGTCCGCGTCACCGACACCACCGGCCGCCTGGAGATGCGCACCGGTGACGGATCCATCCGGGCGAACGTCTCCTCCCGTGACGTCCGCACCCACACCGGCGACGGCTCGGTCCGCCTGGAACTCGGCGCCGTACCGGATTGCGTCGAGTCCCGCAGCGGCGACGGTTCCGTGACCATCGCGCTGCCCAAGGCCACCTACCGCGTGACCACCGAGACCGGTGACGGCGGCGTGGATGTGTCCGTCCCCCGCGACGAGAGCAGCTCCCATGTGGTGTCCGCCCACACCGGCGACGGCAAAGTGACGGTCCGAACGGCGAACTAACCGGCCCGTGTGTTCGTCCTTAACCGGTGGGAGAATGACAACCGGGCAGGGTGGACCACAGCACGGGAGAGGGATGTGACGGCGACTCCAGCGCAGCCGTACTCGCCGCCGGTGCCGCGCGCACATCGCCCGAGCCGCCGCGTCCCCCGTACTCCCGGCCCGCTCCATGACGCGCTCACGCTGCTGGGACTGCCCCTGCTGGCCGCGCTGGCACTGCCCGCCGCCTTCGCGGGCGGGGGCACCCGGCGCTGGTTCGGCGGTCGTGCCGAGAGCCAGCGGGCCGAGGCCCAGGCCGCGAAGGACGCCGCCGCGGCCGCCTTCTACGAGCTCGACACCGCGCAGCGCGACCTGCGCATCTCGATCGAGACGATCACGGCCGTCGACGACTCCCCTGCCGCCCGGCGCGCCGTCGCCGACTTCGACGCGCTCGGCCGGCGCATCGACGAGGCCAGCCACCAGTACATCAACGCCGTCGACGCCCACGACCTCGACCGCGACGACCTGGAGGCCTCGGCCGCCTCCCGCGCCCGCACCGAGCTGACCGCCGCCAAGGAGGAACTCGGCCGGGTCAAGCAGGAGCTGGACCGGTTCACCGACGGCCTCGGCCCGCTGCTCGGCAAGGCCGAGACCCAGCTGGCCCGCCTCGCCCCCGCGGTCGAACGCGCCCGTCAGGCCCTGCTCGCCGCCTCCAACGCCCTCGACTCCGTACGGGCGACAGGCCTGAAGGCCGACGACCTCGCCGCCCGTCTCGCCGCCCTGTCTCCCGAGCTCACCAAGCTGAACCAGGGCGCCGGTCAGCACGGCGTACCGCAGACCCTGGAGCGGGCCGAGCGGGTCACCCGCGGGGCCGAAGCGGTCCGCGTGGAGGCCGAGCGGCTGCCGGAGCGCGCCGCCGAGATCGATCACCGGCTCGTCTCCCTGCGCACCCGCGCCCAGGCCCTCACCACCCGCTCCGAACAGGTCGACCCGATCCTGAGCGAACTGCGCCGCCGCTTCACCGTGGCCTGCTGGCAGGACCTGCAGCGCGTCCCCGACGTCGCCGCCGAGAACGTGCGCCAGGCCGAGACGAAACTGGCCGAGGCCCAAGCCGCCCGCGACGAACAGCGCTGGGCCGATGCCACGGCCCTGCTGTCGACCGTACGAGCCCTGCTGAACACCACCGACGAAGCCGTCTCGGCCGCCGGCGACCGCCTGCACCGCCTGAACACCGTGCAGAAGGACCCCCAGCAGGAGATCGAGCGCACCCGCTTCGCCATCCGCGACGCCCAGCGCCTCGCCATGGCCGGCCGCAACACCCCCGACCCGCGCCACGCCCGCCCGTTGGACGAGGCGGTGTCCCGCCTGGAACGCGCCATCGCCGGCCTCGACGGCCGCCACCCCGACTACTGGCACTTCCTCACGGAAACGGAAGCGGTACGCCGGGCCGTATCCGGCGTGGTCTCCCGGATCCGAGACGAACGCGGAGCCGCCGGCCATTGACCGTGCCGGTTAACCTGTGCGCATGCCTCGCTACGAGTACCGCTGCCGGACCTGCGGCGACACCTTCGAACTCAGCCGTCCCATGGCGGAGTCCGCCGCTCCCGCGGCATGCCCCTCGGGTCACGACGACACGGTGAAGCTCCTCTCCACGGTCGCGGTCGGTGGCTCTGCCTCCGCCCCGGCTTCGGCGCCGCGCGCCGGCGGCGGCGGTGGGGGCGGCTGCTGCGGTGGCGGCTGCTGCGGCTGACGCCTCCCTCAGGTTTCCTCAGGAGTCCTTCAGCTTCGGTTTCCTAGCGTGGTGGCATGACAGCCATCGCCGCGGACGCCGGGCCGCAGTGGGTCAACGACCTCATGGACGCGCTGGGCGCGCCGGGTGCCGGTCTCGCCATCGCCTTGGAGAACCTGTTCCCGCCGCTGCCCAGCGAGGTGATCCTGCCGCTCGCCGGGTTCGCCGCGAGCAGCGGGCGGATGAGCCTGCTCGCGGTGCTGCTGTGGACGACGGCCGGCTCGGTGATGGGCGCGCTCGCGCTGTACGGCATCGGTGCGCTGCTCGGCCGTGACCGGACGGTGGCGGTGGCGGCCCGGCTGCCGTTGGTGAAGGTCTCCGACATCGAGAAGACGGAGGCGTGGTTCCAGCGGCACGGCACCAAGGCGGTGTTCTTCGGCCGGATGATCCCCATCTTCCGCAGCCTGATCTCCGTGCCGGCGGGTGTGGAGCGCATGCGCCTGCCGGTGTTCCTGGGGCTGACCACCCTGGGCAGCGCGATCTGGAACACGGCGTTCGTGCTCGCCGGCTACACCCTGGGCGCGAACTGGCACGAGGTCACGGACATCGTTTCCGCCTACTCCAAGGTGGTCCTCGCCGTGGCGGCGCTCGCGGTGCTGGTGTTCGTCGTCCTGCGCCTGCTGCGACCGGGAGCGGGCCGCCGCCGGCTGGGCGGCCGGCCCCAGAGCGTCACCGAGGAGATCGAACCGTCCGCAGGAGCTCCCGCAGGATCCGCTCCCCCGCAAGGGCGCCCCGTTCGGGGAGCGCCCTGATCGCGGGAGCCGTCCAGCCGGTGTCGGCCAGCTCCCCGTGGCCCGGGCGCCAGCCCTGGTCGGCCGCGAGGAGCAGGTCGGCGTCGAGCAGGGAGTCGCCGGCGGCCAGGGTGAGATCGGCGCCGGTCCGACGGGCGATCTCGCGCATCGCCGCGCTCTTGGTGAGCGGCTTGGGCACGGCGTAGATCTTGCGCCCCTGGAGGGACACGGTCCAGCCGCGGTTCTCCGCCCAGACCGCGAGTTCCTTCACCCAGTCCTCGTTCAGCAGTTCACGCTCGACGACGAGGTAGGCGAAGAGGTCGTCGGCGACGCGGTGCTTGCGCACCCAGACCGGGTCGGCCGCCCTGAGCAGGTGTTCCTGCACCTCGGCCAGGGGCGCGCACTGGTCGGCCAGCCGCGCGGTCACCTGTGCGTGCCAGTCGGGGTCGGACACTCCGTCCACCAGGATGTGGCCGCCGTTCGCGCAGATCGCGTAGGTGGGCGCGGGGCCCGGCAGGTTGATGCGCAGGTACTGCTTGCGCGTGCGGGTCGTCGTCGGCACGAACACGGCCGCGTCGCCCAGGTCGGTGAGGAGCTGGGCCGCCGTCTCCGTCATGTACGACAGCGGTTTGCTCTCGTGCACCTCCACACACAGCAGCCGGGGCGCCCGTGCGTCCGGCATGGTCAGCGCCAGGGCCGCAGCGGAGTAGATCAGGGTGCGATCGAGGTCGCTCGCGACGAGTGCGGGCATCAGACCGTCACCGCCTTGCCGTCGGCGCCGGTCGCGCCCCTGGTGTACCTGGGGTGGATCAGGCCGACGCAGGTGTAGGGCAGTTCGGCCACCTCCTCGACGGGTACGCCGCGTTGCTCGGCCAGCAGACGTACGTGGTCGAGGTCACTGCCCGCCCCGGCGCGCGCCAGGACCTTCCAGGGCACGCGGCGCAGCATCACCCGGGTGGTCTCGCCGACGCCGGGCTTGACGAGGTTCACGTCGTGGATGCCGTACTCCTCGCTGATGCGCTCGACGGCGGCCCAGCCCTCCCAGGTGGGCGAGCGGTCGGCGGCGAGCAGCTCCTTGGCCTGGGCGCAGGCCGCGTCCGTGACCTCGGGGAAGCGGGCGGACACGGCGTCCAGGAAGGTCACCGAGACGTCGGTGCCGGCGAGTTCGCGGTAGAACTTGGCGCCGTGGAAGTCGTGCGGGCCGACCAGGTCCGCGCGCAGCACGGTCCGCGAGATCAGGCCGGACACGGTCGAGTTGAGGCAGGCGGAGGGGATGAGGAAGTCCTCGCGGGTGCCGTAGGTCCGTACGCAGGAGCCGGGGTCGGCGAGGACCGCGATCTCGGGGCTGAAGCCGGTGATGCCGTCGGACTTCTCGAACTCCTCCAGGGCCTGGGCGAGTTCGCGGGTGATGGCGCCCTTGCCGGTCCAGCCGTCGACGAAGACGACGTCCCGGGGGTCGTGGTGCTCGGCGAGCCAGCGCAGCGCGTTGGCGTCGATGCCGCGGCCGCGGACGATCGACACGGCGTAGTGCGGCAGGTCGAGGCCGTGCCGGTGCTGGGCCCAGCGGCGCATCAGGATGCCGACGGGTGTCCCCGCACGGGCCAGGGAGACCAGGACCGGGCGGGGCGACCGCTCGGCCAGGACCGTCTCGGTGACCACGCCGACCGCCTGGGCGATGCGGGCCGCCGAGTCCTCCAGTGCGGCGTGGAACAACTTCTGGTACTGCTCGCTCGGCTGGTACTCCACGGGCAGCGACTCGGCGTAGTGCGCGCCGCCGCGCTGGATCGCCTCCTCGCGCTCCTCGGTCGGCGCCTCCAGCGTCACGTCCGAGAGGTCCTGGAGCAGCCAGCCGACCTCCTCGGGCGCGTACGAGGAGAAGGCGGGGCCGCGGAGGGGCTCGGGCAGCATGGAGGGCCTTTCAGAGGCATACGGGATCTCGCGGACGGGCGGGGTCCCGGGGGTGTACGACGGCACGACGGCGAGGAGGACCCGCGGCGTGTGCGCGGCGAGCTGGGCCAGCAGGCCGCCGGGCGCGTGCAGCGCGGGCGTGTCCGCGACCGAGTCGACGACGGCGACCACGGCGTCGAAGCCGGCACCCGCGACGTTGTAGGCGTACCGCTCGCCCGGGCCGTCGGCGGGGTCGTCGTGGGCGGGGAAGACCAGGCGGGTGCGTATCGCGTAGCCGGGGTCGTCGACGGCGAGGACGGGCGAACGGGTGGTGGTGGAGTAGCGGACCTCGACATCGGTGGTCCGCTCCAGCTCGCGGGCGAGCCTGAGCGGGGCGTACATCAGCTCCTCGAAGCCGAGGATGTGTACGCGGCGGGCGTTGGCGGGCAGTGCCTCCGCCAGGCGGCGGGCCATCGCGGGGAGGGCGTCCTCCAGGAGCTCCCGGTGCGCGGGGGTGAACCCGTGCCGTCCGCCGTCCGGCAGGTCGCGGGGCCAGTGCAGGTCCACGCGGCCGACGGTGGGGTCGGTGCCGTCGTCGTCCGGGTGCGGGCCGGTGGGGGTTGCTCGCGCAGTTCCCCGCGCCCCCAGGGGGGCCTCGTACCGCGCCACCAGCTCCTGCCCCTTCTCCAGCACCCCCTCGGGCAGCCGCACCGCCCCCGAGGCCGCCGCGACCAGGTCCACCCGCGCGCCGATCTCCCGCGCAAACTCCTCCAGCCGCCCCGCATCCGTCACCGACCGCATGTCCACCAGCGCCACCACGACGTACCGCCGCCGCGGATACCGCTCATGAAGATCCCGGACGGTGTTCAGCACCGTGTTCCCCGTGGAGAACTCGTCGTCGACCAGGACCAGCGGTCCGTCGCCGGTGAGCAGCGCGGGGTCCTCCGGCAGCAGCAGGTGGGAGGTCGCGTGCGAGTGGGACTCCTCGAAGCCGCCGGCCGGGGCGAGACCGGCGACGGGGCGGCGGGTGGAGTGCAGGTAGGGGGCGGAACCCAGACCGTCGGCGACGGAGTGGCCGAGGCCGGTGGCGGTCTCCGCGTAGCCGAGGACGACCGCGCGGCGCGCCTCGTCGGGGCCCAGCAGTTCACGCACGCGGCGGCCCAGCTCGAAGCCGTGACCGTAGACCACGGACGGCGACTGCGGGACGTGCTTGCCGAGCACGTTCGACACCAGCAGGTGTGCCCGCTTGGGGTTGCGGCGCAGGGCCAGTCCCAGCAGGCCGGTCAGCCGGTCGTCGCCGATGAGCTCGACGCCGAGCCGCTCGGCGACCCAGCTGCCCGACCAGACGCCGTCGGCACCGCCGGCCGTCCCGGCCCGCACCGCGTCGCCGTCGCCGTCCCCGTCGCGCACCTGCTGGTGCACCCCCTCGTTCACTGCCTTCTCCATGAATTCCCTGCGTCGAAGTCGCCGGTCTCACCGGCGAGCCTGCGTTCCTCGGGTGCCGTGCGTTCAGTCGCGCAAGCCGGCCGCGAGCAGCTCCACGAAGCCGATGTCCTCGTTCGCCACGCCGAAAACCTCGGCACGCAGCAGGGTCCGCTCGGCCCAGGCCCGATGCGGCTTCACCTCGTTCATCTTGTTCGTGTACGCCGACCTCAGCACACCCCCGCCGCCGCGCTCGGGGCGCAGGATGTCCTGGGCGTCCGAGAACTCCTCGTGGCTGACGACCGACAGGGCGTGCACGGGCAGCACGTGCGAGGGGTGGATGCAGGTCTTGCCCAGCAGTCCGTTGGCGTGGTCCAGGGAGATCTCCCTGAGCAGGCCGTCCATGGCGTGCTCAATCAGCTTCTCGCGCAGCTCCGCGGCCTGCACCTCCAGGAAGGGGCTCTGCCGCAGCTGCGGCTTGAACATGCGCTCCTGGACCCGGAAGTACTCCCACACCGGCCCGGTCACGGTGAAGCCGGTCCCGTCGACGCGACCCAGCATGTTCACCACGTCGGCGATCACGGAGGCGACGATCTGCACGTCGTAGGCCGTCATGTCGGGGCCTCTGCGCAGCCCGTAGGAGGAGCAGAAGTCCGTCACGCCGAGGCGCAGGGCGAGTACGCGGTCGCGGTACTTGTCGACCGCCCGGGAGATGCCCTCCAGGGTCGCCACGCGCGACTCGCGGTAGAGCAGCTCCGGCGACTCCAGCACCGGCATGGCGAAAAGACGCTGTCCGCCGTCGGCCTCGGCGGTCGCCAGTGCCTCGAGGAAGGGGATGCCGCGTTCCTCGGTGAACTTCGGCAGTACGAATCCGGACAGCAGCCGGACGGCGGGCCCGAGGCGTCGTACCAGGTCGGGGATCTGCTCGGGGACGCGGACCCGGATGAAG
This sequence comes from Streptomyces chartreusis NRRL 3882, assembly GCF_900236475.1. Lineage (GTDB taxonomy): Bacteria > Actinomycetota > Actinomycetes > Streptomycetales > Streptomycetaceae > Streptomyces > Streptomyces chartreusis_D. The sequence continues at coordinate 6,295,111 of NZ_LT963352.1, read as the reverse complement.
AGCAGCGGCAGGTCCGCGTCCGGGCGGTCGGCGAGGGCCGTGAGCTGACGGACGAGGTTCTCCTCGCCCGGGCCGACCTCCGCGTCGTCGATCGAGTCCTCCAGGCACAGGACCATGGAGACCACGCCACGACCGGCCTGCTTGAGGATGTCGTCGGCGAGGCGGGTCCGGGTGGCCGGGCTGTAGAGCGTGGCGCCGAGGGCGGCCGAGAGCAGCCGGGCCGGCGAATCCGCGGTGAAGGTGCACGGCTCGCGGTGGAAGAGCCGCTTCCGCACCTCAGGGGCGACGTGCCCGAAATGACGCATGGAACTCCCCCGTGGTGGTTGTGCGACCTGCGAATCGTCGAAAGCTGGCCGGTAATAGTACGTAGAAGTCCATGGCAGAGGTTCCCGTCAGGCATGAATTTCAGGTAACGCGGGCAAGCACAGCCGGGCCCTGCCATGACGACGGTAGTCCGCGAGAGCCGTCGGCGCCGCTCGTGGCACCCCGGGCCCCGCGTTGTCGTGAGCAGGACCGAGAAGGCAGGATGACCGCATGACGCACGCGATGCTGAAGGGGTCGAACGTCCCGCTGGAAGCCACCACGGTGCGCGCCGTGCTGCGCTGGACACCCGGGCAGGGGGTTCCGGACGTCGACGCCTCCGCGCTGCTCCTCGGCCCCGACGGACATGTGCGCTCCGACGAGGACTTCGTCTTCTACAACCAGCCCCGGCACCCTTCCGGGAAGGTGTGGCGGCTCGGCAAGAAGCGGGTCGCCGAGGGCCTGACCGACACGATCCAGACGGATCTCGCCGGTGTCGAGTCGGGAGTCAGCCGGATTCTGCTGGTCGCTTCGGCGGACGGCGTCACGTTCGACCGCGTACGGGCACTGCGCATTCTGCTGTACGACGCGGCGGCCACGGGCGCGGAGGCTCTGGCGTACTTCGACGTCAAGCCGGAGACGGGCCAGGAGACCGCGCTGATCTGCGGCGAGCTGTACCGGCGTGGTGAGGGCTGGAAGTTCCGGGCGCTGGGCGAGGGCTATTCGAACGGGCTTCAGGGGCTCGCGACCGACTACGGCATCTCGGTGGACGAGTCGGAGGCGATGGAGGAGACGGCCGGGCAGCCGGCCACGGTCGGCCCGGCCCGGTCCACGACCTCCGACCCCGCGCAGCCGACGACCGCCGACCCGGCACAGCCCGCGACCTCCGCTCCCACCCAGCAGGCCCCGGCCGCGGCCCGGCCCTCCCCCGAGGTGTCCCGGCCGCTGCCGCCGGAGCAGCCGACCGCGGTGCCCGCACAGCCCGCGTACGGCTATCCGCCCCAGCAGCCCCCGGCCACCCAGCCGGCGTACGGCTACCCGCAGCCCACCAGCCAGCCCGCGTACGGCTACCCCCAGGCACCGGCGACGGCGGGCGTCACGGGCGCGCAGTCCGGCTACGGCTACCCCGAGCCGGTCGCGGTCGCGGCCCTCGACCCGGACTTCCGCCTGCCCCCGCAGGGCCCGCAGTTCATCGGACGCTAGCGGGACCCAGGGCCGACACCCGCGGGGCCGGGCCTCGGCCCGGCCCTCAGCGCTCGACCTTCGTCTTGTAGCCCCGGCCCCACTGGAGCCCCCACCCGTACAGCCGGTCCAGCTCGGCCTGGAACCCGTAGACGAACTTCACCTCGCGGCGCACGATGATCTCGTCCTTGACCTTTTCGATCATGACGACGGCACAGGAGCGGGCCTGCGGCTGGCGTTCGTCGAGGTGGATCTCGATGCGGGGGCCGTTGCTCGGGTAGAGCGTGACGATGGCGTGGGCGCGGTCGAACGCGGGTGTCTGGTCGTAGATGTAGACGAAGACCAGGAGCCGCTTGATGCTGTCGCGGTGGTCGAGGTTGATGTACATCGTCTCGCCGGACGCGGAGCCGAAGCGGTCGTCGCCGCTGAGTTTGACGTACGGCGGGGCGTTGACGTCACCGAAGTAGCCGCCGAGGGGCTGGACGACGCCCTTGCTGCCGTCCTGGAGTTCGTACAGACAGCCCAGGTCGAGGTCGACGTTGACCACGCTCTGGCTGTGGCCGATGACCTCCGGCGGCTTGAGGGCCCTGAAGGGGTGCCGCAGCAAGCTCTCGCGCTGCGGGCCGCCGATGTCGGACGTGCGCATCCGCCAGCTGAGATTGACCCGGAGATGGCCGGTGGCCGCGTCCTGTTTGGTGAGTGATATCTGCGCGCGCCGCTTGGTCAGTTCGATCGCGTTGGTTGCCGCGTGCCCCGAGTCGAACTGCACGTCGCGCCCACGCCGAAGTCCGTCGAACAGGCCCATTCCGCCCCCACGTTCCCTTGGTGACCGCGGGTCCTCGCCGTACCCACGGCCCTTGACGACCGACGGGGCGGCCGCCGAGGAGTCGCCTCGGTGGCCGCCCCGCACAGAGCGTTCCTCACCCGGAGGGGTGTCACACCCCGGACGAGACCTCAGTCTTCTCGTCCGAGCCGGCTTTTCCCTCGGCGGCCGCCAGGGCGCGGTTGCGGCGCACGGAGGACCAGAAGGAGGCGCCGATCAGGACGACGCCGATGGAGCCGGTGATGAACTCGTTGATCTCGTACTGGATGGTGACGAGGAGGACCATGGCGAGGGCGCCGATGGCGTAGTGGGCGCCGTGCTCCAGGTAGACGTAGTCGTCGAGGGTGCCCTCGCGGACCAGGTAGACGGTCAGCGACCGGACGTACATGGCGCCGATGCCGAGGCCGAGGGCCATCAGGACGATGTCGTTGGTGATGGCGAAGGCGCCGATCACGCCGTCGAAGGAGAAGGACGCGTCCAGGACCTCGAGGTAGAGGAACATGAAGAAGGCGGCCTTGCCGGCCAGCTGGACCGCGGAGCGGGGCTTGCCGCTGCGCTCGGCCTCTTCCTCCGCCTCGTGCTCGCGTTCCTCCTCCTCTTCGAGCTTGTCCTCGAAGTAGCCGGAGAGACCACCGACGATCATGTACGTGATCAGACCCGCGATGCCGGAGAGCAGGACGGTCTCCGCCTTGTCGACGTGCGCGCCGCCGTGCTGGTGGGCGTTGGCCGCGAAGGTCATCGCCGAGATCAGCAGGACGATCAGCGCGATGCAGACCGACAGCATGTCGACCTTGCCGAGCTTGGCCAGCGGGCGCTCCAGCCAGGCGAGCCACTTGATGTCCCGGTCCTCGAAGATGTAGTCCAGGAAGATCATCAGCAGGAACATGCCACCGAACGCGGCGATCGCCGGGTGGGCGTCCGTCACCAGCTGCTGGTACTGCTCCTTGTCGTTCAGAGCGAGGTTGACGGCCTCGATCGGGCCCATCTTGGCGCTGATCGCGACGATCACGACGGGGAAGACCAGACGCATACCGAAGACGGCGATCAGAATGCCGATCGTGAGGAAGATCTTCTGCCAGAAGGCATTCATCTTCTTCAGGATCCCGGCGTTGACCACCGCGTTGTCGAAGGACAGCGAGATCTCGAGGACGGAGAGGATCGCGACGATGCCGAGCGCGGTCCACCCGCCGAACAGGACCGCCGCGACCAGGCCGAGCGCGGTGACCGCGAACGACCACCCGAAGGTTTTCAGAACCACTGGCTACCCAATCGTGTGTGTACGGGGCTCCCCCGCGCCGTACCCGGCTTTACGAACTTTTGAAGCCGAAGTCTAGTCGTCCCCCCTTCGCACCCCACCGGGCCCCGAGTTTTGCTCATATCGCGTTACGAGACGTTGACCCCGAAGTCCAGTGCGATGCCCCGCAGCCCCGACGCGTACCCCTGACCGACGGCCCTGAACTTCCATTCGCCCTGGTAGCGATAGACCTCGCCGAAGATCATCGCGGTCTCCGTGGAGGCGTCCTCGCTGAGGTCGTAACGGGCGAGTTCCTGGCCGTCCGCCTGGTTCACCACACGGATGAAGGCATTGCTGACCTGGCCGAAGGTCTGGTTCCGCTCGTCGGCCATGTGGATGGAGACGGGGAAGACGATCTTGTCGCACTGGGGCGGCACCTTGGAGAGGTCGATCAGCAGTGACTCGTCGTCGCCGTCGCCCTCGCCGGTGAGGTTGTCACCGGTGTGCTCCACGGATCCGTCCGGGCTCTTGAGCTGGTTGTAGAACACGAACCACTCGTCCCCGAGCACGCGCCCGCCGCTGCACATCAGCGCGCTGGCGTCGAGGTCGAAAGGGGCTCCGGTGGTGGAGCGCGCGTCCCAGCCGAGCCCGACCATCACCTGCGTGAGGTTCGGTGCGGCCTTGGACAGGGAGACGTTGCCCCCTTTGGCGAGCGTGACGCCCATGATGCTGTCCCTCCCCGGGTGGTGTTTCTCAGGTGGTCCTGCACGTCCGGCGCCGCACGTAAACCGTGCGGCGCCGGACAGGAAGACCTGGGGCCCTGTCGTCAGGGCCCTTCGGATGGCTCAGACGTTCACGCCGAAGTCCTGCGCGATGCCGCGCAGGCCCGAGGCGTAGCCCTGGCCGATGGCGCGGAACTTCCACTCCGCGCCGTGCCGGTAGAGCTCACCGAAGACCATGGCGGTCTCGGTGGAGGCGTCCTCGCTCAGGTCGTAGCGGGCGATCTCGGCGCCGCCGGCCTGGTTCACGACGCGGATGAACGCGTTGCGGACCTGGCCGAAGGACTGCTGGCGGGTCTCGGCGTCGTAGATGGAGACCGGGAAGACGATCTTCTCGACGTCGGCCGGAACCGTGGCGAGGTCGACCTTGATCTGCTCGTCGTCGCCCTCGCCCTCACCGGTGAGGTTGTCGCCGGTGTGCTCGACGGAGCCGTCCGGGCTCTTGAGGTTGTTGAAGAAGATGAAGTGCTGGTCGCTGGCGACCTTGCCGGAGTTGTTCAGCAGCAGCGCGCTGGCGTCCAGGTCGAAGTCGGTGCCGGTCGTGGTGCGGACGTCCCACCCCAGACCGACGATGACCGCGGTCAGGCCCGGCGCCTCCTTGGTCAGCGATACGTTGCCGCCCTTGCTGAGGCTGACTCCCACGAGTCCTCCATTGGTGTCCAGGGGCGGGATGCCCCGTTGTGCTCGGATGTCGGATCAACGAGTCGATCCTAGTGACGGGTTCCCGCCCCTCGCAGGCCCTGGAGCCGACAAATCAGCGGGTGTCGAGCGCATGACGCCCGACCGGCGTCACAGGGTGTCGAGCGCCTTCACGTAGTCGTTCAGGTCGCGCGCGTCCGGCAGGCCGTTGACGACCGTCCAGCGCACGACGCCCTCCTTGTCGATGACGAAGGTGCCGCGCACGGCGCAGCCCTTGTCCTCGTCGAAGACGCCGTAGGCGCGCGAGACGTTGCCGTGCGGCCAGAAGTCCGACAGCAGCGGGTACTCCAGGCCCTCCTGCTCGGCGAAGACGCGCAGCGTGTGGATGGAGTCGTTGGAGACGGCGAGCAGCTGGGTGTCGCGGTCGGAGAACTGCGGCAGGTTGTCCCGCAGCTCGCACAGCTCGCCCGTGCAGACGCCGGTGAAGGCGAAGGGGTAGAAGAGCAGCACCACGTTCTTCCGACCGCGGAAGTCGGACAGCTTGACGCTCGCGCCGTGGTTGTCCTTGAGCTCGAAGTCGGGGGCCTTCTCGCCGACCTGGATCGCCATCGTTGTGGGTGTCCCTTCGGTGGGGCTTCTCGAATGGGCCCCACCCTACGCAGGGACCGGCGCAGACCGGTGGGCGGGCCGACGATGCCGGCCCGCCCCGTCCGTACGGCTGACGCGTGGACGTGTCGTACGGCTAACGCTTCGACTTGGCGGCCTTCGGCGTCGCCAGCCGGCTGCCGCTCCAGTCCTTGCCGACGCTGACGCTCTTGGACGCCGTCAGACCCGCCGTGGTGGCGGCTTCCGAGATGTCGCTCGGCTCCACATAGCCCGAACGGCCGGTCTTCGGCGTGAGGAGCAGGATCGCGCCGCCCTCTTCGATGTACGTGGTGGCATCGACCAGCGCATCCGTCAGGTCGCCGTCGTCGTCACGGAACCACAGCACAACGGCGTCGGCCACGTCGTCGTAGTCCTCGTCCACCAGGTCGCCCTCGACGATGCCCTCGATGGCCTCGCGGAGTTCCTGGTCCACGTCGTCGTCGTAGCCGATCTCCTGGACCACCTGCCCGGGCTGGAACCCCAGCCTGGCGGCAGGGTTCGTCCGCTCCTCCGCGTGGTCCGCGGTCGCGCTCACGGGTTGCCTCCTGATCATTTCTTGGGATGTCGGTTTCCCCCTGCTCCTGTGAGCTCGGGGGAATCTCAGCCACGCGCGTGCGCGAAGCATTGGCCGTAGTCCACACGGGCGGGGCGGATCGCGCAAGTACCCGGCCGTTCAGACCGCCGAAACGGTGACGATCCTGGCGGTGTCACCGCAACTCCAGGCACACCATCATGGTCCGAGGTGACGCACACCACACCTTTCTGCCCTGTTTGGGCGTTTGGGAATCGTCTGCGGGTACGAGACTCGAAGGTATTCGCCCCATACGTCACGGAGCCGGTCCCACGCCCGGGTTACCGCTGGGTAGAGATGACGTTTACGGCCCCGAGGTGGACCATGGGGAGCGGCGCGGCCCAAGCGACAACGCCCAGCGACCACAGCGAAACAGCGGCCCTCGCAGGCCCTCTGACAGGTAAGGAACAGCGTGGCTTCCGCATCCGATCGCAACCCGATCATCATTGGCGGCCTTCCGAGTCAGGTTCCTGACTTCGATCCCGAAGAGACGCAGGAGTGGCTCGACTCCCTCGACGCCGCTGTCGACGAGCGCGGCCGGGAGCGCGCCCGTTACCTGATGCTGCGGCTGATCGAGCGGGCCCGCGAGAAGCGCGTGGCCGTGCCGGAGATGCGCAGCACGGACTACGTCAACACCATCCCCACCAAGAGCGAGCCGTTCTTCCCCGGCAACGAGGAGATCGAGCGGAAGATCCTCAACGCGACCCGCTGGAACGCGGCGGTGATGGTGTCCCGGGCCCAGCGCCCCGGCATCGGCGTCGGCGGTCACATCGCCACGTTCGCGTCCTCCGCCTCCCTCTACGACGTCGGCTTCAACCACTTCTTCCGCGGCAAGGACGAGGGCGACGGCGGCGACCAGGTCTTCTTCCAGGGGCACGCCTCGCCGGGCATCTACGCCCGCGCCTTCCTGCTGGACCGGCTCAGCGAGCAGCACCTGGACGGCTTCCGCCAGGAGAAGTCCAAGGCGCCGTACGGCCTGTCGTCGTACCCGCACCCGCGCCTCATGCCGGACTTCTGGGAGTTCCCGACGGTGTCGATGGGCCTCGGCCCGATCGGCGCGATCTACCAGGCGCGGATGAACCGCTACATGCACGCGCGCGGGATCGCCGACACCTCGAAGTCGCACGTGTGGGCGTTCCTCGGCGACGGCGAGATGGACGAGCCGGAGTCGCTGGGCCAGCTGTCCATCGCCGCCCGCGAGGGCCTGGACAACCTCACGTTCGTCGTCAACTGCAACCTCCAGCGCCTCGACGGCCCGGTGCGCGGCAACGGCAAGATCATCCAGGAGCTGGAGTCGATCTTCCGCGGCGCCGGCTGGAACGTGATCAAGCTGGTGTGGGACCGCACCTGGGACCCGCTGCTCGCCCAGGACCGCGACGGCGTGCTGGTCAACAAGATGAACACCACGCCGGACGGACAGTTCCAGACGTACGCCACGGAGACGGGCGCGTACATCCGGGACCACTTCTTCGGTGACGACCACCGCCTGCGCGCGATGGTCGAGGGCATGACCGACGACCAGATCCTGCACCTGGGGCGCGGCGGTCACGACCACCGGAAGATCTTCGCGGCGTACAAGGCGGCCGTGGAGCACAAGGGCCAGCCGACGGTGATCCTCGCCAAGACGATCAAGGGCTGGACGCTGGGCCCGAACTTCGAGGGCCGCAACGCCACGCACCAGATGAAGAAGCTGACGGTCGACGACCTCAAGCGCTTCCGCGACCGCCTGCACCTGCCGATCTCGGACAAGGAGCTGGAGTCCGGCGTGCCGCCGTACTACCACCCGGGCCGGGACTCGGAAGAGATCCAGTACATGCACGACCGCCGCAGGGGGCTCGGCGGTTACGTCCCCACGCGCGTCGTGCGGTCCAAGCCGCTGCCGCTGCCCGAGGACAAGACGTACGCGACCGTGAAGAAGGGTTCGGGCCAGCAGTCGATCGCCACGACGATGGCCTTCGTGCGCCTGCTCAAGGACCTCATGCGGGACAAGGAGATCGGCAAGCGGTTCGTGCTGATCGCGCCGGACGAGTACCGCACGTTCGGCATGGACTCGTTCTTCCCGAGCGCGAAGATCTACAACCCGCTCGGCCAGCAGTACGAATCGGTCGACCGTGACCTGCTGCTCGCCTACAAGGAGGCGCCGCACGGCCAGATGCTGCACGACGGCATCTCGGAGGCGGGCTGCACGGCGTCCCTGATCGCCGCCGGCTCGGCCTACGCGACCCATGGCGAACCGCTGATCCCGGTCTACGTCTTCTACTCGATGTTCGGTTTCCAGCGCACCGGCGACCAGTTCTGGCAGATGTCCGACCAGCTGGCCCGCGGTTTCGTCCTGGGCGCGACCGCCGGCCGGACGACCCTGACCGGTGAGGGCCTCCAGCACGCCGACGGCCACTCGCAGCTGCTGGCCTCCACGAACCCCGGCTGCGTGGCGTACGACCCGGCGTTCGGCTTCGAGATCGCGCACATCGTGAAGGACGGCCTGCGCCGGATGTACGGCGGCTCCGAGGAGCACCCGCACGGCGAGGACGTCTTCTACTACCTGACGGTCTACAACGAGCCGATCCAGCACCCGGCCGAGCCCGAGAACGTGGACGTCGAGGGCATCATCAAGGGCGTCTACCGCTTCAGCGAGGGCACGGCCGGCTCGATCCCGGCGCAGATCATGGCGTCGGGTGTCGCGGTGCCGTGGGCGGTCGAGGCGCAGAAGGTCCTGGCCGAGGAGTGGAACGTCAAGGCGGACGTCTGGTCGGCGACCTCCTGGAACGAGCTGCGGCGCGAGGCCGTGGCCTGCGAGGAGCACAACCTGCTGCACCCCGAGGAGGAGCAGCGGGTGCCGTACGTGACGCGGAAGCTGGCCGATGCGCAGGGCCCGGTCGTGGCCGTGTCCGACTGGATGCGATCGGTTCCGGACCAGATCGCGCGCTGGGTGCCGCAGACGTACCAGTCGCTCGGCGCGGACGGTTTCGGGTTCGCGGACACGCGGGGCGCTGCCCGCCGCTTCTTCCACATCGACGCGCAGTCGATCGTGGTGGCGGTGCTCACCGAGCTGGCCCGTGAGGGCAAGGTCGACCGGTCGGTGCTCAAGCAGGCCATCGACCGGTACCAGCTGCTCGACGTGTCGGCGGCCGACCCGGGGGTCGCGGGCGGCGACGCGTAACTCGTCAGACCCTGTCAAGGGGTGGTGAGCCTCACGGGTACACCGTGGGCACACCACCCCTTCACGTTTTCTACGATTCGGCCATGCAGCAGCAGTCGGCCCGACACCGTTGGGAACAGCACACGCAGCGCCCCCTCTTCGGCCTGGCCCTGGCGTTCGCCGTCGCCTACGCCGTGCCGATCGTCCGGCCCGACGCGAGCCGGGACGTGGTGGAGGTGTGCACGGCCGTCGAGTGGGTGGTGTGGGGCGCGTTCGCGCTCGACTACGCCATACGGCTCGCGCTCGCCGAGCAGCGGCTGGTGTTCGTACGGACGCACTGGCTCGACCTGGGCGCGGTGGTGCTGCCGATGCTTCAGCCGATGCGGTTGCTGCGGCTGGTGTCGACGCTGCTGCTGGTCGGGCAGCGGGCGCGGATGGCCTCGCAGATAAGGCTCACGACGTATGTCGCCGGTGCGGTGGTCGGTCTGCTGATGTTCGGGTCGCTGGCGGTGCTGTCGGTGGAGCGGGACGCGCCGGACGGGAACATCCGGACGCTGGGTGACGCGGTGTGGTGGTCGTTCACGACGATGACGACCGTGGGGTACGGGGATCATGCGCCGACGACCGGGTTGGGGCGGATGCTCGCGGTGGGGCTGATGCTGTCCGGGATCGCCCTGCTGGGTGTGGTGACGGCGAACATCGCGGCGTGGTTCATCGCGCGGTTCGAGAAGGACGATGTGGAGGAGCGGCGGCAGACGGAGGCGATCCGGGAGCTGACGGAGGAGGTACGGGCGCTGCGGGGGGAGTTGGCGGCGCTGAAGGAAACGTCGGTGAGGTGACATGAAGGTGGGCCCCCGGCTGACGCCGGGGGCCCCTCCCTCACTTCCCCGGGCGGGGACGGCATGGGGTCAGAACAGCATGCCGTTGCCCGGGGTCGTCGCTCCGGCCAGCCAGATGACGGCCAGGAGCGTGTCGATGGCGCCCAGGACCAGGGCGACCACGGCCGTGGCCGGGCGGGAGCCCGCCCAGGTGCGGCCCATGGCGAGCCAGCCGCAGACGATCGCCACGGGGCCGAGGATGATCCCCAGCACGAAGAATCCGGCGACCGCGCAGATGACTCCGATGATTCCGAGCGTCGCGCGATCCGGCCCGGTCCGTGACCACGTCCGGCCACGTGAGCGGGGGTGCCTGCGCGTACCGTGTCCGAAGCTCGCCATCATCAACTCCCGTAAACCCTCAGTCGGTTGGGGTTCGGTTCGGGTACGACATGGCGAGTACCCCCACATCGGGCCTCAATCCCGCTGCTTGCGCGCTGCCCCCCTCCGGCAGCGCGCCGCAGCGTCCGTCCTCCATGCCCTGCGGAGGACTTGACCCACTGTGACCTGCGAGGCCCGCCGGAGGGGAGTGGTCAGCGGCCTTGTTCACCCTGATAGGCGAACACCCGGATCGGACCGTCAGATGTGCGCCGCGCCCGCGCCGGCGCCCGCGTTCTCACCGCGCTTGGTGAGGAACGCAACCAGCACCGCCACCACGGCGACACCGGCGGCCACGAGGGACGCCGCGCTCATGCCGGAGATGAACGTGTCGTGCGCGACGCCCGTGATCTTCGCGGCGATCGCGTCCGGCGTGCCCGGCGCCACCGGCGGGACACCGACCTGGACGGCCTCGGACGCCTGGTGCTCCTGCCCCGGCGTCAGCGGCGGAAGCCCCGCCTTCTCCCAGTTGCCCGCGAGGTCGCTGTTGACCTTGGACGCCATCACGGCGCCCAGCACGGCCGTACCGAGGCTGCCGCCGATCTGCATGGCGGCCTGCTGAAGACCGCCCGCCACGCCCGACAGCTCCATCGGGGCGTTGCCGACGATGACTTCGGTCGCGCCGACCATGACCGGCGCGAGGCCGAGGCCGAGCAGGGCGAACCAGAGCGACATGATGCCGCTGCCGGTGTCCGTCTCCAGCGTGGACATCCCGTACATGGCGATCGCGGTGAGCGCCATGCCGCCGGCGAGCGGGACGCGGGGGCCGAACTTGGTGATCATCGCGCCGGCGAGTGGCGAGCCGACGATCATCATGCCGGTGAGCGGCAGCAGGTGCAGACCCGCGTCGATCGGGCTCATCCCGTGCACGTTCTGGAGGTAGAACGTCACGAAGAACAGGCCGCCCATGAAGGCGATGGCCATCAGGACCATGAGCACGACGCCCGCGGACAGCGCCACGGAGCGGAACAGCGCGAGCGGGATCAGCGGCTCCTTCACCTTCGTCTCCCAGAAGGCGAACAGCGCGAAGCCCAGCACGGAGGCGCCGAGGAACGCCAGCGTCTTGGCGTCGCCCCAGCCCCACTCGGACGGCGGGGCCTTGATGAGCGCCCACACCAGGCAGAACACGGAGGTCGACAGCAGGGCGATGCCCAGGATGTCGAAGGAGCGCGGGGCGTTCTCCGCGCGGTGGTCGAGGAGGATCCAGACGCCGAGGACGACGGCGAGGACACCGACCGGCACGTTGATGAAGAACACCGACTGCCAGTTGACGTGTTCGACGAGCACGCCGCCGAGGATCGGGCCGCCGGCGGTGGACGCGCCGATGACCATGCCCCAGATGCCGATCGCCATGTTGAGCTTCTCGGCCGGGAAGGTGGCCCGCAGCAGACCGAGCGCGGCCGGCATCAGCAGCGCGCCGAAGAGGCCCTGGAGAACGCGGAAGGTGACGACCAGCGCGATGCTGTCGGACAGACCGATGGCACCCGAGGCGGCGGCGAAGCCGACGACGCCGATGAGGAAGGTCTGCCGGTGACCGAAGCGGTCGCCGAGCTTGCCCGCGGTGATCAGGGAGACCGCGAGGGCGAGGAAGTATCCGTTGGTGATCCACTGGACCTGGGCGAAGGTGGCGCCGAGGTCCTTCTGGATCGCGGGGTTGGCTATGGCCACGATGGTGCCGTCGAGGGCCACCATCATGACCCCCACAGCGACGGTGATGAGGGTGAGCCAGGGGTGCCCTCGCAGCCCCTTGCCCGGCGTCGCGCCCGACGGCGTCGCCGGTGCCTTGCCCCCCGACCCCGTCGTGTCGATGGTGGTCTGACTAGTCATGCTTCGAGGCTAATGACAGCCACTGACAATTGACAAACCAATTCACAAGTCGGTAACTGACACACCACTTCCCTATAGCCTGAACTGGGCAAACACTGAAAGAGAGAGGCATCACTTGAACCTGCGCGAACGCAAGAAACAGCGCACCCGGGACGCGCTGCTGCGGGCCGCCCTGGAACTGTTCGTCACGCGCGGGTACGAGGAGACGACCGTCGACGACATCGCCGCCGCCGTCGACGTCTCGCAGCGCACCTTCTTCCGCTACTTCGCCGGCAAGGAGGAGACGGCGTTCTACGTGCCGCGGCTCGCCGAGACGCAGGTCGTCGAGGCCGTACGGGCCCGCCCGCCGGGTGAGGCCCCGCTGGAGGCGCTGCGCCGGGCCGTGCTGGAGAGCTGGGACACGATCAGCGAGACGATCGAGGAGATCGTGCCGGTCGAGCTGCACATGCGCGTCTACCGGGTGATCGAGTCGACGCCCGCGCTGCTCGCCGCCCATCTGCGGCGCGCGGCGGAACTGGAGGAGGAACTCGCCCGCATCATCGCGGAGCGCGAGGGGCTCGACGTGGACGCGGATCCGCGGCCCAGAATCATCGTGGCCCTCTTCGGCGGGGTGATTCGTGTCACCGAGCGACTCTGGTCCGCGGGGGACGACCTCACCCTCGAAGGAATGCGCCAACTGACCGCCACTTACCTCGATCAGGTGGGTCCGGCCCTGGCCGGGAACTGGCGTACGGAGCAGTCCCCTTAGCACATTCACCGAAACGTGATCCCGGTCACTTGGTTAACGCGAGACCCTCTCGTTCTCCTAGTGTGTCCTTTCAGTGACTTCCTTCGACACCACCCCGCAGCTCAACGTCTGGCGCGCACTGCTCGCTCTGGCCGTCGTGTTCGTGATGCTGGCGACCACCGGCTGGACGGCCCTGCGCAACCAGCGGGGCGACACGCCGCTCCAGGCCTCGCTGTCCGCCTGGGAGCACGGCCGGATCGGCGGTCACCGGTTGCCGGACCCGCAGTCCCAGCCGACGAGGCTGGCCCGCTTCTTCGCCTCGCTCACCGAGCGGGACCGCGCGAGCCTGGTCCGCGAGTACCCGCTCGCGGTCGGCAACATGAACGGCGCCCCGGTCGAACTGCGCTACCGCGCCAACCGCGTCGCGCTCGCCCAGGCACGCAAGGTCGAGCGGGAACGCATGCACGACAACCGTCTCACCCCGGCCGGGAAGCACGAGGCCGCCCGCCGGATGCACCGCTTCGACGACCTCATGGAGAAGGGCCGCCACATCCTCGCCTTCGACCCCGAGGGCTCGGGACGGGTGGCGGAGGTCTTCGGCGACCTGCGTGAGGCGGACCGGGTCTCGGTCGTCGTACCCGGTGTGGACACCAACCTGCTCACCTTCCAGCGCACCCAGCGCAAGTACTCGGCGCCCGTCGGCATGGCCGAGTCCCTGTACGCGGCCGAGCGGACAGCGAGCCCCGCGACCCGTACGGCCGTGATCGCCTGGGCCGACTACACGGCACCCAGCGGACTCGGCATCGACTCGGCCACGGGGTTGCGTGCCGAGGAGGGGGCCGTACGGCTGAACGCGCTGGTGCGGGCGCTGCCGGGCAGCACGCCGGTCTCGCTGTTCTGTCACAGCTACGGCTCCGTGGTGTGCGGCGTCGCCGCGCACTCGCTGCCGGGCCGGGTGTCCGACATCGCGGTGGCCGGCAGCCCCGGCATGCGTGTCGAGAAGGCCGCCCAACTGCACACCACCGCCCGGGTGTGGGCGATGCGGGACGCCGACGACTGGATCCAGGACGTGCCGTACCTGGAGGTCGGCGGGCTGGGCCACGGGGCCGACCCGGTGTCCGCCGGGTTCGGTGCGCGGGTGCTGTCGGCGCAGGGTGCGAAGGGTCACGCCGGCTACTTCGAGCCGGGTACGGCAAGTCTGATGAATTTCGCAGAGATCGGCGTTGGCGCATACCGCTCGGTGCACTGCGCGCACGAAGACGGCGTCTGCCGGACCGGTTTGTCCGGCACGGCCGCGGCCTGACGCGCGTAGAGGCGAAGGAACTGCGGTCTGCTCGGGAGGGGGACGGAGGAGCGCGTGCCGCATACGATGAGCCGCATGGGTGACGTACTGGCCGGATTTCATGCCGCCTGGGAGTTCGAGTCCGACTCCGTGCTCATCCGTTACGAGCGGGGGATTCGAACACCCAAGCTCTTCCAGGCGCTGGGGGAGCGTCGTGTGCCCCTGGAGGCGATCGCCGGGGTGACGCTGACGCGCGGCAAGCGCGGCACGGTGGTGCTGCGCGTCGAGCCGCGGCCCGGTGCGGATCCGTTGATGGAGGCCGCCGCCGGACAGCTCAAGGACAGCGGCGATCCCTACCGGCTGGTGCTGCCCGCCGAGCGGGAGGTCCTCGCGGAGTACTACGCCGACGAGTTGCGGTCGCTGCTGACGGAGTCCGGGCCGGCGGAGCGGTTCCTCGTGGAGCCGCCGAAGGGGCCCTTGTCGTTCAAGGCGTACGACGGGAAGGCCTCGTTCGACGGGCGGACCGTGAACTTCCGGTGGTTCTGGACGGGGGCGTCGTCGGCGAAGTGGAAGGCCGGGGACCAGAGTTTCTCCGTCGGGGAGCTGAACGGGGTGGAGTGGCGGTCACCCGAGGTCTTCGAGGGGCATCTGCGGTTGCTGCGGCGCGACGGGTCGGGGACCGGCGCGGGGGCTGCCGCGCAGGCCGACCAGGATCCCGCCGCGGTGGTGTTCGGGTTGGGGTACGGACCTGTGCACGAGTCACTGCCGTTCGCCGCGGCGGTGTTGGCGGCGGTGCGGGCGTCGAGTCCGGTGGCGGCGGTTTCCGCGGCCGGGCCGCGGCGTGATCCCGCGGACATCGCCGAGCGGATTCGGCACCTTGGTGAACTGCATCAGGCCGGGTTGGTGACCGATGAGGAGTTTTCGGTCAAAAAGGCTGAGTTGTTGGCGGAGCTTTAGCGTCTGCGGGGTGCTGCGCGCCGGCGGGTGCGGGGTGCTGCGCGCCGGCGGGTGCGGGGGCTTCGTGGCCGGTCGCGCAGTTCCCCGCGCCCCTAGGAACCTTCACTCACGTCCGGCAGAAGTGAAGGTCATGTCCGCGTAGCGGGCGCCGGCCACCTGGGCCGCAATGCCGTTGAGCAGGTCCAGTTGCTCTTCCGTCAGGACGATCCTGGTCGCTGCCGTGTTCTCCTCCAGCCTGGACGGCTTGCGGGTGCCCGGGATCGGGATGACCGGCAGACGGTGGACGGATGCCTGCTGCTGGACCCAGGCCAGGGCGATCTGGCCGGGGGAGGCGTCGTGGGCCCTGGCCACCGAGCGGATCAGCTCCAGCAGGGCCGCGTTCGTCGTCGCGTTCTCCCCCGTGAAGCGGGGCTGCTGGCGGCGGAAGTCGTCCGGCGTCAGGTCCTGGTCGGCGTTGGTGAAGGAGCCCGTGAGGAAGCCGCGGCCGAGGGGTGAGTACGGGACCAGGGCCACGCCCAGGTCGCGGGCCGCGGGGACGACCTTCGGCTCGATGTCACGACTGAACAGCGACCACTCCGACTGCACGGCCGCGATCGGGTGCACCGCGTGGGCGGCGCGCAGTTCCTCGGCCGTCACCTCGCTCAGGCCCAGGTGCTTGACCTTGCCCTCGCGGACCAGGTCGGCCATCGTGCCGACGCTCTCCTCGATCGGCACGTTCACATCGCGCCGGTGCATGTAGTAGAGGTCGATGACGTCGACGTCGAGGCGCTTCAGGCTCGCCTCGACGGCCTCGCGGATGTAGGGCGGGTCGTTGCGGATGACGCGGCGCGTCGGGTCTTCCGGGGGGATCGACAGGGCGAACTTGGTCGCGATGACGACCTCGTCGCGGTGTGCCTTGAAGAACGGTGACAGGAACCGCTCGTTCTCGCCGGCGCCGTACGCGTCGGCCGTGTCGTAGAAGGTGACGCCCAGTTCGAGCGCCCGTTCCAGGGTGGCCCGGGACGCGTCCGCGTCCGACGGGCCGTAGGCGAAGCTCATGCCCATGCAGCCGAGGCCCTGGACGCCCACCTCGGGGCCGTTGTCGCCGAGCTTCGCCGTCGTGATCCTGCCGTCCGTCATCGGGACCTCTCCGACGCCAGGGCGCGCCCGGCGTCCGCGTAGAAACTGATCTTCCGGTCGAGCACCGCGAGCGTGCCCCGGAGTTCGTCGATCCTGGCCAGCACGTCCTCGCGGGTGGTCTTCAGCAGTTCGAAGCGCTCGCCGTAGGTGTGGTCGCCCTCACGCACGAGTTCCGCGTACCTGACCATGTCGGCGACCGGCATGCCTGTCAGGCGGAGCTTGCCGACGAGGTCGAGCCAGTCGAGGTCGCGGTTGGTGTAGCGACGCTGGCCGGTGTGGGACCGGTCGATGTGCGGCATCAGGCCGATGCGTTCGTACCAGCGCAGGGTGTGCGCCGTCAGGCCGGTCAGGGTGACGACCTCGCTGATCGTGTAGCGGTCCTGGCCGTCCGGACGCCGGTTCTGCTGCGGCGGACCGGCGCAGGTGTCGGTCCTGGTCCCCGTGGTCTCCATCACCGTCATGACCCCAACGCTAGAACCTTGGAGTGCACTCCAAGCAAGCGCCGACGGTAAGAAATCGGCAGGACGCTTCTCGATCCGGCTGGTTAGCGTAGGGCGTCATGTGTGCCGTACGCCGCGCCCTGCCCGAGGACGCCGAGGAAGTCCTCCGCCTGCGCCAGATCATGATCGACTCGTTGTTCGGTGACCCCTCCGCCGCCTGGCACGGGGAGTCGCTCCCCACACTGAGGGCCAAACTGGGCGAGCCGGACGGGGACTTCGCGGCGTTCGTGGCGGACCACCCCGAGCGGCCGGGGGCGCTGGCGTCGCTGGTGGCCGGGACGATCGACTACCGCATCGGGAAGATGGGCGAACCGCGGGGCACGGTGGGTTTCGTCTTCAGTGTCGCCACCGACCCGTCCGCCCGGCGCCGTGGGTACGCGCGCGCGTGCATGACGACGCTGCTGGAGTGGTTCCGCGAGCGCGGCGCCCGGCGGGTGCAGCTCACCGCCTCGCCGGAGGCCGAGCCGCTGTACGTCTCCCTCGGTTTCCGGCCCAAGCCCGACCCCTTGCTGGAACTGACGCTCTGAGCGCATAGGCTCGAACGCATGTCGCTGAAGAGCCTCGCGTTGATCGAGAACTGGCCGGTTCCCACCGCCGCTGCGGGTGTCGTACGGGCGGACGGCACCGTGCTCGGGACCCACGGACCGGCCGGACAGCGGTTCCCGCTCGCGTCGGTGACCAAGCCGCTGGCCGCCTACGCGGTGCTCGTCGCGTACGAGGAGGGAGCCGTCGAGCTCGACGAGCCGGCGGGTCCCCCCGGGGCGACGGTCCGGCATCTGCTCGCGCACACTTCGGGACTCGCCTTCGACGAGCACAAGGTCACGGCCCCGCCCGGGGAGCGACGGCTGTACTCCAACGCCGGCTTCGAGCAGCTCGGGGACCACGTGGCGAAGGCGACCGACATCCCGTTCGGGGAGTACCTGCGGCAGGCCGTGCTGGAGCCGCTGGGAATGACCTCGACGACCCTCGACGGCTCTCCGGCCAAGGACGGCGTGTCCACGGTCGAGGACCTGCTGCGGTTCGCGGCCGAGGTGCAGGCCCCGCGCCTGCTGGACCCCCGGACGGTCGCCGAGGCGATGACCGTGCACCACCCGGGCACGAAGGGCGTCCTGCCGGGGTACGGCCACCAGAACCCCAACGACTGGGGGCTCGGCTTCGAGATCCGCGACTCCAAGTCGCCGCACTGGACGGGCTCCTCGTCCTCGCCGCGCACCTTCGGGCACTTCGGGCAGTCCGGGACGTTCCTGTGGGTCGACCCCGACGCGCGGGCCGCGTGCGTCGCGCTGACGGACCGGGCGTTCGGGCCGTGGGCGATCGAGGCGTGGCCGGTGTTCACGGACACGGTGCTCGCGGAGCTCTAGGACATCTCCCAGATCAGCAACTCGGCGTCGGTCCGGCCCTCGGCCTCCAGGCCCTTCGCGTCGGTGATCCGGGCCGCGTCGCCGGCGCCGAGCGTCTCGCCGTCCAGGCGTACCTCCCCGCGCACGACGTGCACGTACGCGAACGCCGCGTCCGGTACCGCCGTCCGCTCCCCCGCTCCCAGACGCCGCACGTGCAGCATCGCGCCGGCCTCCGGGACGGCGTAGGGCGTCGAGTCGGCGATGCCGTGGACGACCTCGTAGGAGGGGTCGCCGCCGGGCCGGAGCGGGGCCAGCCACATCTGGACGAAGGTGAGGGGGCCCGGGCCGTCGTTGCGCTCCACGTGGCGCACCCCGCCCGCCGCGCTCAGCCGCTGTACGTCTCCGTGGCGGACCACCGACTCGTGCCCGGTGGAGTCCCGGTGCGTCAGCTCGCCCTCGACCACCCACGTCACGATCTCGGTGTGGCTGTGCGGATGCTCGTCGAAGCCGGCCCCGGGCGCCAGGCGCTCCTCGTTGCAGGCGATCACCGCGCCGAAACGGAGGTTGTCCGGGTCGTAGTGAGGCCCGAAGGAGAAGGCGTGCCGGCTCTCGATTCCGGCCGCCGGGTCGCCACCTTGGTAGCGCTCGTCAGCGCGCCGTACGTCCATCACGGAGTCCACCGTAGACCCGGCGACGCACCTTCCCGTCCGGATAAGGCAGTCTTGTCCCGTGCCCGAACCCGAAACCAGCAAGAACGCAGCCGCAGCACACGACGTCCACTCGCATGCCGCGACGCTGAAGCGGCTGGAGAAGTCGTCCGGATCGCTCGCCGCGCAGGCCATCGCGCGGATGGACGAGACGCTGCCCTGGTACCGGGCCATGCCCCCGGAGAACCGTTCCTGGATCGGTCTGGTCGCGCAGGCGGGTATCGCCGCGTTCACCGAGTGGTTCCGGCATCCGGACGCCCCGCAGGCCATCTCCACCGACGTGTTCGGAACCGCGCCGCGCGAGCTGACCCGGGCGATCACGCTGCGCCAGACCGTGGAGATGGTGCGCACCACCATCGAGGTCATGGAGTCCGCGATCGACGAGGTCGCGGCCCCGGGCGACGAGCGGGTGCTGCGCGAGGCCCTGCTCGTGTACGCCCGGGAGATCGCCTTCGCCACCGCCCAGGTGTACGCGCAGGCCGCCGAGGCACGCGGTGCCTGGGACGCCCGCCTGGAGTCCCTGGTCGTGAACGCCGTGCTCAGCGGCGAGGCGGACGAGGGCGCCGTGTCGCGTGCCGCCGCCCTCGGGTGGAACTCGCCCGAGCACGTGTGCGTCGTGCTCGGCACCGCACCCGACGGGGACAGCGAGCTGACCGTCGAGGCGATCCGGCGTGCCGCCCGGCACGCCAAGCTCCAGGTGCTGACCGGGGTCCTCGGAGACCGGCTGGTCGTCATCGCGGGCGGCAGCGACAACCCGCTGGCCGTCGCCAAGTCGCTCATCGGCCCGTTCGCGGCCGGGCCGGTCGTGGCGGGCCCGGTGGTGCCGGACCTGCTGGCCGCGACCCGGTCCGCGCAGGCCGCGGCGGCGGGCCTCAAGGCGTGTTCGGCCTGGCAGGACGCCCCGCGCCCGGTGCTGGCGGACGACCTGCTGCCGGAGCGGGCCATGGCCGGTGACCCCTCGGCCCGCGAGCAACTGGTGGAGGAGATCTACAGACCGCTGGAGGAGGCCGGGGCCGCGCTCCTGGAGACCCTCAGTGTCTATCTCGAACAGGCGAGCAGTCTCGAAGGCGCCGCCCGGATGCTGTTCGTCCATCCCAACACCGTCCGCTACCGGCTTCGACGTGTGACTGACGTCACCGGCTGGTCACCCTCCGATGTACGCTCTGCGTTCACACTGAGGATCGCGCTGATCCTGGGGCGTCTGGTCGATGGAGATCTCCAGCCCTAAGGTTTTGTCGGGGCTCGACAAAACCCCCTCGTGTTCTTCGTCCCTGTCCCCACGGGCGGCCGTGGCCGTCCCCAAGAGAGAGTGTGAGAGTGCTCGTACTCGTCGCTCCCGGCCAGGGCGCCCAGACGCCCGGCTTCCTGACTGAATGGCTCGACTTCCCCGGTGTCCGCGGTGCCCTCGAGGCATGGTCCGACGCCGTGGAGCTCGACCTGATCCGTTACGGCACCGAGGCAGACGCGGAGGAGATCCGCGACACCGCGGTGGCGCAGCCGCTGCTGGTCGCGGCCGGCATGGCGTCCGCGTCCATGCTGTTCGAGGACCCCGCCGACTTGCCGCGGAAGGTCGGTGCCATCGCCGGTCACAGCGTCGGCGAGTTCACCGCGGCGTCGCTCGCCGGGGTGCTCCCGCACGAGGAGGCGCTGCGCCTGGTCCGCACCCGCGGGCGCGCCATGGCCGACGCCGCCGCCGTCACCGAGACCGGCATGGCCGCGCTGTTGGGCGGCGACCCCGAAGTGACGGTTCCGCACTTGGAGAGGCTCGGCCTCACCCCGGCGAACATCAACGGCGCGGGCCAGATCGTCGCGGCCGGCACCAAGGAGCAGCTCGCCGCGCTGGAGGCCGACAAGCCCGAGGGCGTGCGCAAGGTCGTCGCGCTGAAGGTCGCCGGCGCGTTCCACACGCACCACATGGCCCCGGCGGTCGAGACGCTGGCCAAGGCCGCCGCCGAGGCCCGGCACACCGGCGACCCGAACATCACCTACGTGTCGAACAAGGACGGCCGGACCGTCGCCTCCGGCGCCGACGTGCTGGACCGTCTGGTCGGCCAGGTCGCCAACCCGGTCCGCTGGGACCTGTGCATGGAGACCTTCAAGGAGCTCGGCGTCACCGCCCTGATCGAGGTGTGCCCCGGCGGCACCCTCACCGGCCTCGCCAAGCGGGCCCTGCCCGGCGTGAAGACGCTGGCCCTCAAGACCCCCGCCGACCTCGACGCGGCTCGCGAGCTCATCGCAGAGCACGGTGTCTGAGAAGGAGCCCGAGAGCATGGCGAAGATCAAGCCCAGCAAGGGCGCCGCGTACGCGCGGATCCTCGGCGTCGGCGGCTACCGCCCGACCCGGGTCGTGCCGAACGAGGTGATCCTGGAGACGATCGAGTCGTCCGACGAGTGGATCCGCTCGCGCTCCGGCATCGAGACGCGGCACTGGGCCTCCGACGAGGAGACCGTCGCCGCGATGTCGCTGGAGGCCTCAGGCAAGGCCATCGCGGACGCGGGCATCTCCGCCGAGCAGATCGGCGGCGTGATCGTCTCGACCGTCTCGCACTTCAAGCAGACCCCCGCGGTCGCCACCGAGATCGCCGACAAGCTGGGCACCGCCAAGGCCGCCGCCTTCGACATCTCGGCGGGCTGCGCGGGCTTCGGCTACGGTCTGACCCTCGCCAAGGGCATGATCGTCGAGGGCTCGGCGGAGTACGTCCTGGTGATCGGCGTCGAGCGGCTGAGCGACCTGACCGACCTGGAGGACCGCGCGACGGCCTTCCTGTTCGGCGACGGCGCCGGCGCGGTCGTGGTCGGGCCGTCCCAGGAGCCCGCGATCGGCCCGACCGTGTGGGGCTCGGAGGGCGACAAGTCCGAGACGATCAAGCAGACCGTGCCGTGGACGGACTACCGGAACGGGACGGTCGAGAAGTTCCCCGCGATCACCCAGGAAGGCCAGGCGGTGTTCCGCTGGGCCGTGTTCGAGATGGCGAAGGTCGCCCAGCAGGCGCTGGACGCGGCCGGGATCACCGTGGACGACCTGGACGTCTTCATCCCGCACCAGGCCAACGTGCGGATCATCGACTCGATGGTGAAGACGCTGAAACTGCCGGAGCACGTCACGGTCGCCCGTGACATCCGCACCACCGGCAACACCTCGGCCGCCTCGATCCCGCTCGCGATGGAGCGGCTCCTGGCGACCGGCGAGGCGAAGAGCGGCGACACCGCGCTCGTCATCGGCTTCGGGGCGGGTCTCGTCTACGCCGCGACTGTCGTTACCCTCCCCTAGGCACTCCGTGCCGGATCATGCGGTCCGGCACGGGAGAAACACCTGCCACACCCTCTGGAACATCTACGAAGGAGCGCCGACATGGCCGCCACTCAGGAAGAGATCGTCGCCGGTCTCGCCGAGATCGTGAACGAGATCGCCGGCATCCCGGTTGAGGACGTCCAGCTGGACAAGTCCTTCACCGACGACCTGGACGTCGACTCGCTGTCCATGGTCGAGGTCGTCGTCGCCGCCGAAGAGCGCTTCGACGTCAAGATCCCGGACGAGGACGTCAAGAACCTCAAGACCGTCGGCGACGCGACCGACTACATCCTCAAGCACCAGGGCTGATCCACCGATCAGGCCCCTGGGCTGACTGCCCCGCCACCCGGCGGTGGCGCCGCTTAATCCTCGGATCCGTTGGAGAAAGAATTCCCGTGAGCTCGACCAATCGCACCGTGGTCGTCACCGGTATCGGCGCAACCACACCGCTGGGTGGCGACGTAGCCTCTACCTGGGAGGGCCTGGTCGCCGGACGTTCCGGCGTCAAGCCCCTGGAGCAGGACTGGGCCGCCGAGCAGGCGGTCCGGATCGCCGCCCCCGTCGCCGTGGAGCCGACCGAGGTCATCCCCCGGCCGCAGGCCCGCCGACTGGACCGCTCGGCGCAGTTCGCGCTGGTCGCGGCCAAGGAGGCCTGGGCCGACGCCGGTTTCGAGGCGAAGGCCGGCGAGGACCCGGCCGTCGACCCGGACCGGCTCGGCGCGGTCATCGCCTCCGGCATCGGCGGCGTGACGACGCTGCTCGACCAGTACGACGTGCTCAAGGAGAAGGGCGTCCGCCGCGTCTCCCCGCACACCGTTCCCATGCTGATGCCCAACAGCCCGTCGGCCAACGTGGGGTTGGCCGTGGGTGCCCGGGCGGGCGTGCACACGCCGGTCTCCGCCTGCGCCTCGGGCGCCGAGGCCATCGGCTACGCCATCGAGATGATCCGCACCGGCCGTGCCGACGTCGTCGTCGCGGGTGGTACGGAGGCGGCGATCCACCCGCTGCCCATCGCCGCGTTCGGCAACATGATGGCGATGTCCAAGAACAACGACGACCCGCAGGGCGCGTCGCGTCCCTACGACGTGGCCCGCGACGGCTTCGTCCTCGGCGAGGGCGCCGGTGTCGTCGTCCTGGAGTCCGCCGAGCACGCCGCCAAGCGCGGGGCCCGGGTGTACGCCGAGGCGGTCGGGCAGGGCATCTCCGCCGACAGCCACGACATCGTGCAGCCGGAGCCGGAGGGGCGGGGCATCTCGCACGCCCTGCAGAACCTGCTGGAGCGGACCGACCTGGATCCGGCGGAGATCGTGCACGTCAACGCGCACGCGACGTCGACGCCGGCCGGTGACATCGCCGAGTTGAAGGCGCTGCGGAAGGTGTTCGGCGACGACACCGACCACATCGCGGTGTCCGCGACGAAGTCGATGACCGGCCATCTGCTGGGTGGTGCCGGTGGTGTCGAGACGGTGGCGACCGTGCTCGCGCTGTACCACCGGGTGGCTCCGCCGACGATCAACGTGGAGAACCTCGACCCCGAGGCCGAGGCGAACGCGGACGTGGTGCGGGGTGAGGCCCGGAAGCTGCCGGTCGACGGGCGTATCGCCGCGTTGAACGACTCGTTCGGGTTCGGCGGGCACAACGTGGTGCTGGCGTTCCGGACGGTTTGATTTCGCCTTCACGGCGAGTGGCCCGGACTCTTCGTGAGTTCGGGCCACTCGCCGTTTCGTGTCGCGTTGTGTGCCGGGTGCGGGTTCGTGGGGGTTGGTCGCGCAGTTCCCCGCGCCCCCAAAAGGGCGTCACACCACCTGGTGGAGCCAGCGGACCGGGGCGCCTTCGCCCGCGTAGCGGAACGGCTCCAGCTCGTCGTCCCAGGGCTTGCCCAGGAGTTTGTTGAGCTCGGCCTCCAGGTCCGTTTCGCCGCGCTGGCTGCGCTGCAGGGCGGCGCGCAGACGGTCCTCGGGGATGAGGATGTCGCCGTGGATGCCGGTGACCGCGTGGAAGATGCCCAGGTCGGGAGTGCAGCTGTAGCGTTCGCCCTCGGCGGTGGGGCAGGGTTCCGCGGTGACCTCGAAGCGGAGGAGGTGCCAGCCGCGGAGTGCCGAGGCGAGCTTGGACGCCGTGCCGGCCTGGCCCTGCCAGGAGAACTCCGAGCGCCAGGTGCCCGGGGCGGCGGGCTGACGGATCCAGTCCAGGCTGACGCGCGTACCGAGCACCCCGGCGACGGCCCACTCGACGTGCGGGCACAGCGCGCGCGGCGCCGAGTGCACGTACAGAACTCCACGTGTCGTCACCGGAACCTCCGGGCAGAGCGGGACATCTTGGAAACGGGCGGAACGGCTGTGACCGGGCGGGTCACGTTGATGGCGAGGCTACCGTGCGGTGACGCAAGGAGTGTGACGTACGGTCGGTCCCGGTGCCGGGAAACGCCCGCCATTCACCCAGGGGGACGCTTGTACGGGTGTGAGCCGTTGCACCTGATCGGTCGGGAACCCTCGTGCGTTGTTATTGGTTGGGGAGACAGGCACGGCGCGGCGAGGGGACGGACCAGGGATGCGGAAGCGAAGCCACCGCTCGCGGGTCGTGCTTGCCGTGGCTGTGGCGGCCGCCCTGGGCGTGGCCGGGTGTGATGCCGTCGGGGACAACTCCCCCGCCCCGTCCCGTTCGGCCGAGCCGTCCCCCGGGCCCACGCCCCTCTGGGACCGCAGCCCGAGTTCCGTCGCGGCCGTGGGTGACTCGATCACGCGGGGTTTCGACGCCTGTGACGTGCTGTCGGACTGCCCGGAGGCGTCCTGGGCGACCGGTGCGAGCCCGGAGGTCGACTCCCTCGCGGTACGGCTGCTGGGGCGGGCCGGGGCCGCGGAGCGGAGCTGGAACTACGCCGTGACCGGGGCGCGGATGGCGGACCTGCCCGGGCAGATCGCCCAGGCGGTGCGGCGCAAGCCGCAGCTGGTGACGGTCATGGTGGGGGCGAACGACGCCTGCCGGGCCACCCCCTCGGCGATGACCCCGGTCTCCGAGTTCCGCGCCGACTTCGAGGACTCCCTGCGCACCCTGCGCAAGGCCCTGCCCAAGGCCCAGGTGTTCGTGGCCAGCGTGCCGAACCTGAAGCGGCTGTGGTCACAAGGGCGCACCAGCCCGCTGGGCAAGCAGGTCTGGCAGCTGGGCATCTGCCCGTCGATGCTGGGTGACGCGGACGCCGTGGACTCGACGGCGAATCTGCGGCGGAACACGGTGCAGAAGCGGGTGGAGGACTACAACAAGGTCCTGAAGGAGGTCTGCGCCAAGGACGAGCGGTGCCGCTACGACGGCGGCGCGGTGTACGACTACCGCTTCGGCACCGCCCAGTTGAGCCGTTGGGACTACTTCCACCCGAGCGTGAACGGGCAGGCCCGGTTGGCGGAGATCGCGTACCGGACCGTCACGGCGGAGCGGCCCTGACCCGGGCCTGACTTAGAGTTCCGCACATGAACGAACTCTTCGGCACACTTTCCGACGGCACGCCGGTGCACCGCTGGACCCTGGAGCGCGCGGGCGTCCGGGTGCGGATCCTGTCGTACGGCGGAATCGTGCAGTCCGTCGAGGTGCCGGACCGGGACGGGCGGGCCGGGAACGTGGTGCTGGGGTTCCCCGACCTCGACGGCTACCTCACGCACCCGGATCCGTACCTCGGCGCCCTGGTCGGGCGGTACGCCAACCGGATCGCCGGTGCTCGGTTCCCACTGGACGGGCGGACGTACGCGCTCGAACCGAACGACGGGCCGAACGCGTTGCACGGTGGAGTGCGTGGCTTCGACAAGCGGGTGTGGGAGGGGACGCCCGTCGAGCACGGTGTGCGGCTCGCGCGGGTCAGTCCGCACGGGGAGGAGGGGTTCCCGGGTCGGCTGGAGGTCTCGGCGACGTACACGCTCCAGGAGAGCGGTGCGCTGCGGATCGCGTACCAGGCGGTGACGGACGCGCCGACCGTGGTGAACCTGACGAACCACAGCTACTTCAACCTGGCCGGTTCCGGAGACGCCGGCGGTCACGAGCTGTGGCTGGCCGCCTCGCGGTACACGCCGGTGGACGCGGATCTGATCCCGACCGGCGGCCTGGACGACGTGACCGGCACGCGCTTCGACTTCCGCGAGGCGCGCAAGGTGGGCGCCGGCTACGACCACAACTTCGTGCTCGACAAGGGTGTGACGGACGCTCCGGCCGAGGTCGCGGAGCTGCACGACCCGGCGTCCGGGCGGGTGCTGACGGTGGCGACCACCGAGCCCGGACTCCAGCTGTACACCGCCGACCACCTGGGCGAGCCCTTCGCGCCCGGCGACGGCATCGCGCTGGAGACGCAGCGCTTCCCCGACTCCCCCAACCGGCCGGAGTTCCCGGGCACGGTGCTGCGGCCGGGTGAGGTGTACTGCTCGGAGACGGTGTACGGGTTCGGCATCCGCTAGGCGCTCGCGGCCGGGCGGACCATGAGCCCCGGTCCAGGGGTCAGGTCCCGGACCGGGGCTGCTCGGTGGGGAACTCGTCCCGGATCAGACGTTAATCGTCGCGGTGATCCTGCGGTCCGTGATCGAGCGCCCGACCTGGATCTCGTACGAACCCTTCACACACGACCACGACATGGTCGTCTCGTCCCAGATCTCGAAGGCCCGGCGCGGCAGTGCGACGGTCGCCTCGACACTCTCGCCGGGTCCGGCGTCCACGCCCGCGAAACCGGCCAGCCAGCGTGCGGGGCGGGTGGGGTCGGGCTCGCTCGGGGCGAGGTAGAGCTGGACGACCTCGTGGCCGGGGCGGTCGCCGGTGTTGCGGAGGCGGACCTTCGCGGTGGTTCCGTCGGCGGTGCCTTCGACCTCGACCGACTCGTAGGTCCAGTCGGTGTAGCCGAGGCCGTGGCCGAAGGGGTAGGCGAGGGTGCGGCCCTGCTGCTCCCAGGCGCGGTAGCCGATGAAGACGTCCTCGTCGTAGCGGAGTTCGCCGCCCGCCGGGACGACCTGGGTGACCGGGGCGTCGGCCAGGGAGCCCCAGGTGGTGGGCAGGCGGCCGCCGGGCTCGTGGGCGCCGGTGAGGACGTCCGCGAGGGCCGCGCCGCCCTCCTGTCCGGGGAACCAGGTGAGGAGCACGGCGGCGACGTCGTCGCGCCACGGCATCTCCACCGGGGAGCCGGAGTTGACGACCACGACGGTGTCGGGGTTGGCGGCGGCGACGGCGCGGACCAGGTCGTCCTGGCGGCCGGGGAGGCGCAGGTCCGTGCGGTCGAAGCCCTCCGACTCGACGCGGTCGGTGGTGGCGACCACGACGACGGCGGTGTCGGCGGTCCGGGCGGCCGCGGCTGCCTCGGCGATCAGCTCGTCGGGGTCGCGCTGCGGGTCCTGGTGGGCGAGGGTGAAGCCGATGACCCGCATGGGGTGGTCGCCGAGCGGCGGGACGGTGTAGGTCAGGGATACCTCGACCGGTTCGCCCGTGGTCAGTTCGACCCGGGCGTGGGGCACCGGGGCGCCGAAGAACGCCGCGAAGGGGTCGCCGTCCTCGGCGGGGCGCTGGACGTCGTCGAAGTACGTGGTGCCCGCGACGGTCAGCCTGAAGGGGCCGAGGCCCTTGATGCCGAAGGTGTGCGTGCCGGTCTCGCGCGGGGTGAAGGTGCCCGTCAGCTCGACGGCCGCCAGGGTTTCGTGGGTGACCCCGTCCGGGAGGTCGCCGCCCATCCACTGGATGTGGCCGCTGGGGGCGGAGCGGGTGCCGATGACGGTGCCCTGGCTGTCGCGGCAGACGGCGCGCAGTTCGAAGCCCTGGTCGGCGACGGGGAGTTCGGTGTTCGGATCGGCGCCGAGGGCGTGGGTGAGGCTGCCGTCGGGGAGGGCGGCGGTGAGGCCGTCGAGCGGGGAGACGGTCCGGGCGGGGAAGACGGTGGCGGAGCCGCCGCCGAGGACGCGGGCGTCGCGGGCGGCGGCGCCGATCAGCGCGATCCTGCCGGGCTTCAGCGGCAGCGCGCCGTTCTCGTTGCGGACGAGGACGAAGGAGCGGCGGGCGATCTCGCGGGCGAGCGACTCGCCGTGGACGGGCGCGGGCAGGTCGGTGACGGCCGGTTCGGCGCCCTCCAGGATGCCGACGCGGGCGGCGAGGCGCAGGACGCGGCGGACGGCCTCGTCGACCCGGGACTCGTCGGCCCGGCCGTCCCGTACGGCCTGCGCGAGGGCCTCGCCGTAGACGGTCTGCGGGCCGGGCATGGCGATGTCGAGGCCGCCGGCGAGGGCGCCGGTGGTGGAGCGGGCGGCGGTCCAGTCGGAGACGTTGATCCCGTCGAAGCCCCACTCGCCGCGCAGGACCTCGTTGACGAGGTGGTGGTGCTCGGTCATCGTCGTGCCGTTGACCGTGTTGTAGGCGGTCATGACGCCCCAGGGGTGGGCGTTCTCGACGATCGCCTCGAAGGGGGCCAGGTACAGCTCGCGCAGGGCGCGTTCGCCGACGAGGTTGTTCACCGTGAGGCGGTCGGTCTCGGCGTCGTTGGCGACGAAGTGCTTGACGGTGGTGCCGACGCCGCCGGACTGGACGCCCCGGACGTACCCGGTGCCGATCCGCCCCGTGAGGTACGGGTCCTCGCTGTAGGCCTCGAAGTGGCGGCCGCCGAGCGGGGAGCGGTGCAGGTTGACCGTGGGGGCGAGCAGGACGTGGACGCCCTTGCGGCGGGCCTCCTGGGCCAGCAGCACCCCGGCCCGGTGGGCGAGTTCGGGGTCCCAGGTGGCGGCGAGGGCGGTCGGTGAGGGCAGGGCGACGGACGGGTCGTCGGCGCTCCAGTGCACCCCGCGGACGCCGATCGGGCCGTCGGACATGACCAGGGAGGCCAGTCCGGCCTCCGGCAGCGCGGGCAGGCTCCACATGTCCTGGCCGGCCAGCAGCCGCGCCTTGGCGTCCAGGTCGAGCTTGCCGAGGGCGGCCTCGACCGCCGCCTCGCGCCGTGCCTCCGCCGTCTCCGCCGCGTCTGCTGTCTCCGCCACGTCGCCACCTCCACGTCGAGAGTCGCTGGATGCCGACATCGTGCCCGCGTTACCTGTAATGCGGTAGGTTTCGTTACCTTCTCGCAATGATCAGGGTTCGTCATGTCGTACGGTGACGCCATGACGGCCAGGACGAGAAGCGAGGAACGGCGCGCGGAGATCGTGCGGGCCGCTCTGGAGGTGATCGCCGAACGCGGCTACCGCGGAGCGAGCCTGGCCGCGGTCGCCGAGCGGGTCGGGCTCACCCAGCAGGGGCTGCTGCACCACTTCCCGACGAAGGAGGCGCTGCTGGTCGCGGTGCTCCAGGAGCGGGACCGCTGGGACGCGATGCCCGCGGGCCGGCTGCGCCTGGACCTGCTGGCCTCGCTGGTCGAGTACAACGCGATGCGGCCCGCCATCATCCAGACCTTCGCGGCGCTGCTCGGCGAGAGCGTCACGGAGGACCATCCGGCGCGGGCGTACTTCACGGAGCGCTATGTCGGGGTGCGCGCCGGCATGGCCGAGGTGCTGCGCGCCGAGTACGGCGACCGCCTGCCGGGCGGCCTCACCCCCGAGCGTGCCGCACCCCTGGTGGTGGCGCTCCTGGACGGCCTGCAGTACCAGTGGCTGCTGGACCCGGAGTCGGTGGACATGGCGTCGGCGTTCCGGGACTTCCTGACGCTGCTGGACGAGAGCACCGGCTGAACGCCCGGCGGGCGGGTCCCCGGGATCGCGACCGAGCCGGTCTACCTGCCGTGGGCGTCCTTGCGGGGAAGGGGGCCGATGTCGGCGTGGCGGCCGGGACGGAGGGCCGCGTGGCGTTGTCCGGGGCCGGGGCCGGCGCTCCGTGCGGCGAGGGCGTCGGCGACCGCCCCGGTGGCGAAGGCGTAGACGGCCTTGTGCAGTACGTCGATGACGAGTTCCTTGCGGGGCCAGCTGGGCGGCGGGGCGCCGACGCCGGTGGCGTTTTCGAGGATCTGGTCGTTGGTGAGGCGCACGACGGTGAACTTCGCCGAGGCGACCGGTCCGCGCAGTCCGGCCTGGGCCATGAGCGAGCGCAGCACGCCGAGGAGGGCCGCTTGGCCGAAGTGCATGGTCCAGTTCACCGGCAAAGGCTGCTTCCCCGGGTGTTCGGGCAGGCCGGTCAGGCGCTGGAGGACCCGGGCGGGCACGTGGGAGCCGGGCCGTTTGGTGATGGCCTGTTCGAGTTTCTCGCCGAGGGTCATCACGACGCCTCCGGCGGTGCCGGCGATCAGTCCCTGCCACAGCGCGCGCTTGATCATGCCGTTGCGGGTACCCGCTGGCCGGCACCTTGACCCGGGCCGCCGGGCGGGCTCACCCGGATGCCGTGCCCGGCGGGAACGCGGCCGGTGCGAGGGGGTAGACGTACGGCAGCAGACGCGTCCGTGTCAGGAAGGCAGGCACATGAACGCACCGGCCCACCCGTCGGCGGTCCACACCGCGCGGCCTGAGCAGCGCAGGTCGATGGTCGTGTGCGGAGTGATCGGAGCCGCGCTGATGGCCGCCGTCGACGAGATCGTCTTCCACCAGATTCTGGGCTGGCACCACTTCTACGACCGCTCCACCCTCAACGTGGGGCTGCTGTCGGACGGGCTGCTGCACACCGCCGAGCTGCTGGCCCTGGTCGCCGGGTTCTTCGTCCTCGCCGATCTGCGGCGCCGCCGCACCCTGGCTCCGGCCCACGCCTGGGCCGGATTCTTCCTGGGCCTGGGGATCTTCCAGCTCTGCGACGGAATCGTGGACCACAAGCTGCTGCGCCTGCACCAGATCCGCTACGGCGTGGACGTCACCCCCTATGACTGGGCGTGGAACCTCGGCGGCCTGGTCCTGCTGCTGATCGGCGTGGCACTGGCCATCCGTGCGGCCCGCCGCAATCGGACCGGCGCGGCATCGTGATCCTCGCGCACGCGCACCCCGGCACGGGCACGGACCCTGGCCTGGCAGGGCTGGTCACCGCGGCGGCCTCCCTGTCGGCGACCGTCCTCTACGCGTCGGCCGCGGCCCGCTTGCGGCGCCGCGGGGACGCCTGGCCCTGGTGGCGCGATGCGTCGTTCACCACCGGCAGCGCGGCCCTGGCCTGGGCGGCGGTGGGCTCACTGCCGGGCGGTCCCTTCACCGCCCACATGGTGCAGCACCTGATCGTCGGCATGGCGACCCCGTTGCTGCTCGTCCTCGCCCGTCCTCTGACCCTGGTCCTGCGTGCCCTGGCCCCCGGTGCAGGGCGCAGAGGGCTGCTGGCCCTGGCGCACTCCCGTTGGGCGGGCCGGCTCCTCTTCCCTCCGCTGGCGGCCCTGCTGGATGCCGGAGGGCTTTGGCTTCTGTACCGCACCGGGCTGTTCGCCACGCAGCAGCACGTGCCGTGGCTGCACGCCCTGGTCCACACCCACGTCCTGGCCGCCGGACTGCTGTTCACCTTCGCCGTCTGCCGGCTCGATCCGGTGCACCGCCGCTGGAGCCTTGCGGTGCGCGGGGCGGCCCTGCTGGCCGCCGGCGCCGCGCACGCCGTGCTCGCCAAGAGCATGTATGCGGCCGGGCCTCCCGGCACCAGCTTCACCGCCGCCGACCTGCACACCGGAGCCCAGGTCATGTACTACGGCGGCGATCTGGTCGAAGCAGCGCTCGCCATCGTCCTGGCCGGCTCCTGGTACGCGGCTTCCGGCCGTGCCCGGACGCGGCGGCACCGGGCGGACCGGCACGTGAGGCAGCACGCTGTGACCCGGGCGCCGGCCGGGCCCTGAGGCCCCCGCCCGGTGAGGGCCGCCGGGCTCGGTGTGACGCACCTGAGCCCGCCCATGGCGTGGGCCACTTCCGTCACGCGATACTGCGGCCGTCCGGCACCACTCAGCGCACCCCACTGCGACGGAAGGCCCGAACTGCCTTGAATTCCCTGCGTATCCGGATAGGCGTCCTCGGTCTGGCCCTGCTGACCGGCTTCAGCACCCCGACGGCCGCGAGCGCCGCCGAGGCGGCGGCCCCCTCCCCCACCGTCGAGGAACGGCGGCTCGACAGGGCCGTCCCGCAGGAGATCCTGCGGCGCTCCGGATTCGACACCCTCGCACCGAGGTTGGCCCGGGCGCTCGATGCGGCCCGCTCCTACGGGGAGGCCCGCCGGGCGGTGGCCCGCGAGGGCTCGCAGTTGTGGCGGCGGGCCGTCGACCGGGCGCAGGGGCGCGGCCCCGTCGGCGGAGACCTCAGCCGGGACGACGACCGGCCGCTGTACTGGGCGCGGCTCGGCATGACGCGCGAAGTGCGCACCTGGGAGCCGCAGTTCGATCTGACGGACGGGCAGCGGGCCGCGCTGCTGGACGAGCTGGAGCGCACCTCGCGCGGCCAGACGGTCATCGGCTACCCACACGGCAAGGGCCTGAAGCGCATCCTGCTCACCGGCTTCGATCCGTTCACCCTGGACCGGGACATCCGTATCTCCAACCCGTCCGGCGCCACCGCGCTCGCCCTCGACGGCACCGTGATCGAGACGGCGGACGGCCCGGCCCGGATCGAGACGGTCGTGTTCCCGGTGCGCTGGCAGGACTTCACGGAAGGGACGGTGGAGCGGACGCTGCGGCCGTACCTGCCGAAGGTCGACCTGTTCACGACCGTGAGCCAGGGCCGCGTGGGCCGGTTCGACATCGAGCGGACCAACGGGGCCTGGCGCGGCGGCTTCGGGGACAACGAGAACATCGGCCGCACCGAGACCGTACCCGTCAGCGACCCCGCCTCCCAGCCGCAGTGGACGACGACCACGCTGCCGTACCGGGCGATCGTCGCCGCGGACACCGGCCGTTTCCCGGTGTACGACAACACCGGCGTCACGGAGATCCCGGCGGGCGGCACGGAGCCCGTCGTCCGCCCGGACGGGCCGACCCCCGGCTCGACCGCTCGCGCGGGCGGCGGTGGTGACTACCTCTCCAACGAGATCGCCTACCGGGCCACGCTGCTGCGGGACCGACTGGGGCTGCACGACGTCCTGCCGGGCGGGCATGTGCACACGCCCGTGCTCCAGTTCGGCGCCGGTAACACCACCGAGGTCACCGACCCGGAGTTCGTGCGGAACCGGCTGGACATCATCGCGCAGGTGAGGACGATCCTGAGGGTGGCCGCGGAGGAGTCGTGACGGCTCCGTCGCCCTCCGCGCCGTCCTCCTGGATCTCCTCGCCCAGCAGTTCCCGCGCCATGAGGGTGCCGCCGGCGACCGCGCCCGGCATCAGGAACACCGCGACGAACGGGACCAGGAAGGCCACGGCCAGCGGCGTGCCGAAGCCCCAGACGAGGGTCTTGCGGGAGCGGAGCAGGCCGAGGCGGGTGCGCAGTTCGACGCCACGGCGCTGGAGGGCGACGGCCGTCAGTTCCTCGGTGAGGAAGAAACCGGTGACGATGCACCCGATCACCGGTACGGCCGTCTGGCCGACGACGGGGATGAAACCGCACGCGAACAGCAACACGCCCCACAGGGCGGCCCGTACGACGATCCGGAGGCTGTCCCGGGCGGAGATCCACAACTCCCGCCACAGCGGCAGGCCCGACTCGGGGGCGTGGCCGTCCGGGGACACGTCCCGGTCGACCTTCTCGGAGAGGGTCTCGTAGAAGGGCTGCCCGATCAGCAGCGTCGCCGCGGTGAACGTCACCACGGCGAGGAGCAGGGCGAGGGCGAACAGCACGGCGGTCAGGAAGCCGCGGAAGAGCCCGAGCCACGGGCTCGACCAGTCGTCGGCGAACGGGGTCGCCCAGGCGACGGCGTCCTCGCCCCACAGCGCCAGCGCGACGAGCGCCGCCGCGTACAGCACGAGGGTGATCAGGCCCGGGAGCAGCCCGAAACCGTAACTCCTGCCGTGCCGGGCCACCCATCGCTGGCCCTTCAGCAGGTACCGGAAACCCACCCCGAGATCGCGCATGGGAAAACCCTATCGGTGCTGGTGTCGCGCCCTTGACGCGCTCCGGTCACACCGGTGTCACAGCCGCCCGGGAGGGGCCATCCGGGTCATCGGTGACACCAAGGCGGCCTTGTTGCCGTTGAGTCGAACCGGTACACCTCGCCGTACCGATCTCAGGAAGCCCCTCAGGAGGTACGCGTGCGCACCACGAGAACCGTTCCTGCGAGACCTGTACTGATCGTCACCCTCACCCTCGCCACGGCGGGTTCACTCCTGCTCGGCCCCGACGCCGCCGGCGCGGACCCGAAGCCCGTCACCCGCGAGGGCGCCGCCGTGGACGACCACGCGGCACAGGCTCCCGCGAGCGCGGCCCGGCGCGCACTGACCGCGGACACCCCTAGCGGCACGTCCACCGCGACGCCCGTCCGCGGCTACCCCCGCCGCCAGGTCCTCTCCCCCGACCCGGAGAACCCCGGCGACAAGTCCCTGAAGCTGGGCCTCACTCCGTACCACGCGATCGCCCCGAAGCTGAACGCCCTGCAACGCCTCGGCGACCGGGTGAGCGTGGAGGTGACCGGCCGCTCGGCCGGCGGCCACCGCCTCTACCTCGTCACCGTCACCGCCCCGGAGACCACCCGCCAGGCCCTCGCACAGGAGCGCATGCGCGAGCTGATCGAGAACGCGCCCGCGGCGGCCGCGAAGTCCCGCGAGATCAAGCACGGTTACAAGACCCCCGTCTTCGTCAACAGCAACATCCACGGCAACGAGTGGGAGGGCACCGACGCCTCCCTGAAGATCGTCGAGCAGCTCGCGACGGCGAAGGACGCCGAGACGCGCGACCTCCTGGCGCACAGCCGCCTGTACTTCAACATCACGGCCAACCCGGACGGCCGTATCGCCGGCACCCGCGCCAACGCGAACGGCTTCGACCTGAACCGCGACTTCGTCACCGCCTCCCAGCCCGAGACCCGCGCGATGCGGCAGATCGAGCTGGACAAGCAGCCGGCCGTCCTGCTGGACCTGCACGGCTACGTCAACGGCACCCTCATCGAACCCACCACGCCCCCGCACGGCGAGAATTACGAGTACGACCTCTTCCTGAAGAACACCTACGCCAATGCCCTCGGCATGGAGTCCGCGGTCAACGCCCTCGGCTACACGCCCGCGAAGGACGGCGTGGAACCGGCCCAGATCCCGTTCCGCGACCAGGAGGAGGGCTGGGACGACTGGCCGCCGGTCTTCACCCCGCAGTACGCGGCCTTCCACGGCACGGTCGCCGCGCACACGGTGGAGATCCCGCTGGCGGTGAACAACGAGGAGTACGACGAACTGCCCGTCCCGGAGCTGCGCCGCCGCTCGGCGGTCAACACGGCCGTGGCGGGCGCGGCGATCCGCGCGACCCTGGGCCACGTCCGGGAGCACCGCACCTCACTCGTCGCCGACCAGATCGAGGTCTTCCGCCGCGGCGCGGCCGGCGCCCCGCAGGTGCCGGTGTCACCGCGGACGGTCCCCGGCGTCCCCGGCATCGGCCCGGAGGACGTCTACACGACCACGTTCCCGCGCGCCTACGTCATCCCGTCCGGCGACTCCCGCACCCAGCGCTCGGCCCCGGCAGCGGCCCGCCTCGTCGACCACCTCCTCGCCAACGACGTCCGCGTCACCCGCGCCGACCGCCCCTTCCGGCTCGCCGGACGGACGTACCCCGAGGGCTCGTACGTCGTCGACCTGCACCAGCCCAAGCGCGGCATGGCGAACGTGCTGCTGGCCGACGGGCGGGACATCAGCGGCAGGGTGTCGGTGATGTACGACATCTCGGGCTGGAGCCTGGGCCGCCTGTGGGGCGCCACGGTCGAACGGGTGCCGTCGGGCAGCCTGCGGGGCGCGCCCCTGCGCCCGGTCACCGAGGCGGCCCCCGTCGCCCGCACGGCGGCCGGCGGCAACCTCCGCCTGCGCCTGACCGACCCGCGCGAGATCGCGGCCCTCAACTCCCTCCTCCGGCAAGGCGTTGAGGTGCGCCAGGGGCCGGACGGCAGCGCGATCGTCCCGGCGTCGGCCCGCCGCGAGGCGGTCGCGGCAGCCCGTACGCACGACGTCTCCTTCACGGCCACGCGGCTCACCGGTGGCACGCCCCTGCACCGCCTCCGGGTCGCCGCCGCCGTCACGCCCGGTGAGCTGTTCGCCCTGCGGGAGATGGACTTCGACGTCACGCCGGTCTCGACGGCCGTCCTGAACGGGGGCTTCGACTGGTCCGGCTCGGACGTGCTGTTCGTGTCCGCCGGCCTGGACCACGCCGCCCTGACCGCCTCCGCCCGCAGGGCCCTGGACGCCTTCCTCGACGACCACGGCCTGGTCGGCCGGGGAGCGACGGGAGCGGCCCTGAACGCGGCGGCGGGCCGGCTGGCCGTCACACCGGTCGAGGGCGACACCGACGCCAACGGGGTCGTACGAACGGCGAACACGGGCCGCGTCACGCTCGACGCTCCCGCGCACGCCTTCGTCTACGCCCCCCTGTGGTTCACCGGCCTGGGCCCGGGCGTGCGGGTGGAGCAGTCGTACGCGACCGGGAATCCGCTCGTCTCCGGGCACTGGCGCCCGCTGCAGGACGGCACCGGCGGTCCCGCGGCGGCAGCGGGACAGGCCTCGGTGGTCAGCGGCGGCCGGACGGTCCTGTTCGGCACCGAACCACTCTTCCGAGATCATCCCAAGGGACAATTCCCACAGGTGGCGAGGGCCTTGTTCACAGTGGCACACAGCGGTTCAGGTGAGGAGAGCGGATGACGCAGGAGATCCACGGCACGGTGGCCGACGGCTTCCAGGGGGTGCGCGAGGAGTTCGCCGCGTTCGTGGCCGGGGAGCGCCCCGACTACGAGGGCCAGCTGTGCGCCTACGTCCACGGCCGCAAGGTCGTCGACCTGTGGGCGGGGACCGACGCGGACGCCCTCTACGGCGTGTTCTCGTCCACCAAGGGCGCCGCCTACCTGGTCGTCGCGCTCCTCGTCCAGGACGGCACGCTCGAACTGGACCGCAAGGTGACGTACTACTGGCCGGAGTTCGCGGCCGAGGGCAAGGGCGCCCTGACCCTGCGCGACCTGCTCGCGCACCGGGCGGGCGTGGTCGGCACGGACACCGGCTTCACCCTCGCGGAGCTGGCCGACGACCGCCAGCTCGCCGAACGCCTCGCCGACCAGCGGCCGTTCTGGCGCCCCGGCACGGCGTTCGGCTGTCACGCGCTGGTCAGCGGGGCCCTGGTGGGCGAGGTGGTACGCCGGGCCACGGGCCGCACGCTCCAGGAGGTCTACCAGGAGCGGATCAGGACCCCCTACGCCCTGGACTTCCACCTCGGCCTGCCCGCGCCCCACGAGCCCCGTTTCCGCACCACCCAGCCGATGGCCCCGACCCCGGACCAGCAGGCCCTCCTCGACGCCACGCCGACGGGTCCGCACACGCTCACCTCGATCGCCTTCAACCGCCACGCCGCGGAACCCACCGACCTCGCCTCGCTGCCCAACATGCCGCTGGTCCGCGCCAAGGGCCCGGCGTCGGTGGGCGCGGTGGCGTCCGCGCGGGGGCTGGCCGGGATGTACGCGGCGGCGATCAGCGAGGTGGGCCAGCGGGCGCCGCTGCTGAAGCCGGACACCGTGGCGGAGTTCGGCCAGTTCCACTCGGTCGGTTACGACCTGGTGGCACGTGCCCACAAGTCGTTCGGCCTCGGCTTCCAGACCACGGCCGACGCGTGGCACCCGTTCCTCGGCGCCGGGACGATCGGGCACAGCGGCGCGAACGGCTCGCAGGCCTTCGCGGACCCGTGGAGCGGACTCGCGTACGGCTACACGCGCCGCCGTTTCGCCTTCCCGGGCGGCGCGGCCCCGGAGAACGACCGTCTGGCGCGGGCGATCCACAGGGCGGCCCTCGCCCTCTGAGCCGGGCACGGACGGAGGCCGCACCCCACGTCCAAGGGTGCGGCCTCCGCGTACGCAACGACGGCGGTCAGACCAGCGTCACGGTGATGTTCCCGCGGGTCGCCTTCGAGTAGGGACACACGCCGTGGGCCTTCTCGATGAGCGAGCGCGCGGTGCCCCGGTCCACCTTGGGAATGTCGGCGGAGATCTCCACGATGATCCCGAAACCGTCCCCGTTCTTCCCGAGGCCGACCTTCGCGGTGACGGTCGCCCCGGTGAGGTCGGCCCCCTCCTGACGTGC
Source organism: Streptomyces chartreusis NRRL 3882 (assembly GCF_900236475.1). Classification (GTDB taxonomy): domain Bacteria; phylum Actinomycetota; class Actinomycetes; order Streptomycetales; family Streptomycetaceae; genus Streptomyces; species Streptomyces chartreusis_D. Next base: position 6,256,744 of record NZ_LT963352.1, on the reverse strand, counting down.
GACGACGCCGAGAGCACCCTGGAAACAGGCGCTGTAGCCGGCGGCGAACAGCTGCTCCGGGTTGGTCCCGGCGCCACTGCCGCCCATCTCCTTCGGCGGGTTGACGACGACGTCGAGCTTGCCGTCGTCGGTGGCGACCCGTCCGTCGCGCCCGCCCTCGGCGGTGGCGACGGCGGTGTACAGGACGTCGGACTGCTGGATGGGCATGCGGTTGTGTTCCTTCGGTCGTCCGCCGCGGCTCGCGCCCGGGCCGAGCGGATTCGGAAAGAACTTACCGCATGCCGGAAACCATCAGAAGGTGTCAGAGCTTGACGATCATCTTCCCGGTGTTGTCGCCGCGCAGCACACCGAGGAACGCCTCGAGGTTGTTCTCGATGCCCTCGACGACGGTCTCCCGGTACTTCAGCTCACCGGAGGCGACCCAGGGGGCGACCTCCTGCACGAACTGCGGCTGAAGGTCGTAGTGGTCCCCGACCAGGAAGCCCTCGATACGGCCGCGGGTGGCGATCAGGCGGGCGAGGTTCCTCGGACCCGGGGCGGGCTCGGTGTTGTTGTACACGGAGATCATCCCGCAGACGGCGATCCGCCCGCCCTCGTTGAGGGACCCGATGGCGGCCTCCAGGTGATCACCACCGACATTGTCGAAGTACACGTCGATCCCGTCGGGAGCCGCGGCGCGCAGCTGCTTGCCCACGGGGCCGTCCTTGTAGTTGAAGGCGGCGTCGAAGCCGTACTCCTCCACGAGGAGCTTCACCTTCTCGTCCGACCCGGCGGAGCCGATGACCCGGGAGGCGCCCTTCAGCTTGGCGATCTGCCCGACCTGACCGCCCACGGCGCCGGCGGCACCGGACACGAAGACGGTGTCGCCCTCCTTGAAGGCGGCGGTGCGCAGCAGGCCCGCGTAGGCGGTGAGGCCGGTCATGCCCAGCACGCCGAGGTACGTCGACAGCGGCGCGGCGTCCGGGTCCACCTTGACGGCGTTCTTCGCGCCGACGACCGCGTACTCACGCCACCCGAAGAAGTGCAGCACGTGATCCCCGACGGACAGCCCCTCGGCGTTCGAGGCCACGACCTCGCCGACGGCACCGCCCTGCATGACCTTGCCCAGCTCGAAGGGGGCGACGTAGGACTTCGCGTCGCTCATACGGCCGCGCATGTACGGGTCCACAGAGAGGTACTTGTTCCGCACGAGGACCTGCCCCTCACCCGGCTGCGGCACCTCAGCCTCGACGAAGGCGAAGTCCTCGGGCTTCGGCCATCCGACGGGGCGGCTGACCAGGTGCCACTCGCGGCTGACGGCGGGGAGGGTGGAGGTGTCGGTCATGGTGCGCCTTTCCACTGACTCGGTTGGCTCGATCGGCTCGGTGCAAATGTTTCAGTACCTGAAACAACCATGCTCCTGAAAATTTCAGGTTGTCAAATAACCGGGTACCCTCGATTGCATGGCCTCCACCACATCCGCCTCCCGGAACAGCCACCGCCCCGATCCGCTGACCCTTGAGGTCGTCGAGCTCATCGGGGAGGTCGTGGCGCGGTTCCATGAGGACTACGAGGAGGCGGCGGCGGAACATGCGCTGACCGGGGCGCAGGCGCGGTTGCTGAGTCTGCTGTGCCTCGAGCCGCTGCCGATGCGGAGGCTTGCCCAGCGGCTGAAGTGCGAGCCGTCGAACGTCACGGGGATCGTGGACCGGCTGGAGGCGCGGGGGCTGGTGGAGCGGCGGCCGGATCCCGCGGATCGGAGGGTGAAGGTGGCGGCGGCGACGGGTGAGGGGCGGCGGGTGGCCCGGAGCCTGCGGGAGTCGCTGCGGTTCGCCCGGGAACCGCTTGCCGGTCTCTCCGAGGGGGAGAGGGTGGCTTTGCGGGATGCGTTGCGGGGGATGCTGGGGTGAGGTCGGGGTGGTGCCGGACGCTGCGGGGTGCTCGGCGTAGCCGCTGAGGCCGGGTGGGTCCGCAACCCGGCGGAACGGGGTGCCGCTGCGCCCACCCGTGCCGCCCCAAGCGGCACGACTGCCCGCAGCTCAGCGGGACGGCGGCCCGCAGCGCGGCGGCCTGCGGCAGCTGAGCCGAGACGCACCCGCACCCGCGTACGCACGGAAGGGGGCGTGTCGGGGGGTGTCCGCCCGCAGCGGTTGGCGCGTCAACGCCAGTCAATCGGTGTGGGGCCCCATCGCGCCGTCCCGAGGACGGACACCCCCCGGCGCGGCCCCGCCCCACCCCCGCCGCGTAGGCGCTACGCGCACCACCACAGGAAGCGGTTGCAGGTTTCCGAGGGGGACGGTTCCGGGGCCGGGGGCGGGGTCGTCGGGTCCGTGGTTCGGGTGGGGGCCGGGGCCGGCTGGGCGGCCGTAGGGGCCGCGGTCGGGCGGTTGGGGGACGTGTCCGCCGAGGTCGAGTCGGAATCCTTCGGCGTCTCGTCGTCCTTCGCGTCCTTGGACTTGTCCGGCTTCGGGGACTTGGAAGCCGACGGTGAGTCAGACGCGTCCGGCGAAGGGGACCCTGACGCCCTCTCAGCCCCGGAGCCCGTGCCCTGGCCGCCCGTCTCGCCCGTCTCGCCCGCCTCGGTCGACGCGTCGCCGTCCGCCGACTCACCCCCCGCCGCCGCCGGCTTCGGTGTCGACTTCGGTGCGTCCATGCCGAGCTCCGCGAGACTCAGCCCACCCGCCGCCAGCACGAACCCCGCCGCGACGAACAGCGTCCGGCGCCGCCGCCGACGATGCGCCGCGGCCTTCCGGTCCCGCCGGCTCGTCCCACCACCCGGGCCCTCGCCGACCGGTCCGTGCTCACCCACCCGTCCACGTCCACGCCGCCGAGCAGCACGCCCCAACGGCTCACCGTCGCCGTCGCGTTCTTCATCGAACCCGTCCGGATCATCCGGCTGAGCGGACCCGTCGGGCACGCCCTCCCCGCTCTCGGGAACGCCCTCAGGAACGGCGTCGTACCCGCCGTACTCCGGCTCACGCCAGCGCAGCACATCGGCTGGGGTGCCGCACCCCGGGCAGGCGAGCGCGCCGTTGAGGTGCCGTCGGCACGGGTCGCAGTAGTCCATGACGCGGGAAGATTAAGTTCCCCGCCGGTCACGTTCCTAGATCCAGCTGTGAAGGTTCTGTAGGGACACGCCGCCCCCATGGTTTCGAAACTGTCGAAACCGTTATGCGCGCGACCCATTGACACCCCCACCGCCCCGTCCTTACTGTCACGCCAGCATTTCGAACGTGTGCCGAAATATCGAACACGTCGAACTGAATGACTGACGAACCGAGCCGACGAAGCTGCGAGGGAAAACCGCCGTGCGCATCACCGGAATCAGCACACACGTGGTCGGGACGCCGTGGCGCAACCTGACGTACGTCCAGGTGCACACCGACGAGGGGATCACCGGAGTCGGCGAGACCCGGATGCTGGGACACACCGACGCCCTTCTCGGTTACCTGAAGGAGGCTGAGGTCAACCACATTCTCGGCTCCGACCCCTTCGCTGTCGAGGACCTCGTCAAGCGGATGAAGTACGGCGACTACGGCCGCGCCGGCGAGATCGTGATGTCCGGCATCGCCGTGATCGAGATGGCCTGCTGGGACATCAAGGGCAAGGCCCTCGGCGTCCCCGTCTGGCAGCTGCTGGGGGGCAAGGTCACCGACAAGGTCAAGGCGTACGCCAACGGGTGGTACACCACGGAGCGCACCCCGGAGGCGTACCACAAGGCGGCCCAGGGGGTCATGGAGCGGGGCTACCGGGCGCTCAAGATCGACCCCTTCGGCACCGGGCACTTCGAGCTGGACCACAAGGACACCCTGTACGCCGTCTCCCTGATCGAGGCGGTCCGGGACGCCATCGGCCCCGAGGCCGAGCTGATGCTGGAGATGCACGGCCGCTTCTCCCCCGCCACGGCCGTACGCCTGGCCAAGGAGCTCGCGCCGTTCAAGCCGGCGTGGCTGGAGGAGCCGGTCCCGCCGGAGAACCTCAAGGCCCTGGAGAAGGTGGCCGCCAAGGTCGACATGCCGGTAGCGACCGGTGAGCGCATCCACGACCGGATCGAGTTCCGCGAGCTCTTCGAGAGCCAGGCCGTGGACATCATCCAGCCGGACGTCGGCCATATCGGTGGAATCTGGGAGACCAGGAAGCTCGCGGCGACGGCCGAGACCCACTACATGCTGGTGGCCCCGCACAACGTCGGCGGCTCGGTCCTGACCGCCGCATCGCTCCAGGTCGGCTTCACCTCCCCGAACTTCAAGATCCTTGAGCACTTCAACGACTTCGCCGACGCTGAGATCAAGAAGGTGATCAAGGGCGCCCCGCAGGTGAACCCGGAGGACGGCTGCTTCCACCTCTCGGACGCCCCGGGTCTGGGCGTGGAGCTGGACGTCGACGCCGCCGCCGAGTTCCCGCAGCAGCAGGCCCGCTTCGACCTCTGGGCGGACGGCTGGGAGCAGCGCAAGCCCAAGGGCACGCAGTGACCCTCCGGTCCCCGGAAACCCGGAACCGGCAACCGAAAGCTTCGAAACCCGGAGGAGCGACGTGAGCACCGCGGTAGTGATCGACGCCCCGGGCGAGCACCGCCTCGTCCCGCACGAGCCCCGGCGGCCCGAGGCCGGCGAGGCACTGGTGCGCGTCCACGCCTCCGGCATCTGCGGCAGCGACCGCGAGGTCTACCAGGGCAACCGCCCCGAGGGCTACGTGCGCTACCCGCTCACCCCGGGCCACGAGTGGTCCGGGACCGTCGAGGCGGTGGGCGCCGGTGTCCCCGAGTCCCTCGTCGGCCGCAAGGTCGTCGGTGAGGGCTTCCGCAACTGCCAGGTCTGCGACCGCTGCCACGCGGGCGACACGACCCTGTGCACGGCCGGTTATGAGGAGACCGGGTTCACCCAGCCGGGCGCGATGGCGGCCACGCTGACGCTCCCCGCCCGTCTCCTGCACGCCCTCCCGGACGACTGCGACCTCACGGCCGCGGCCCTCCTGGAGCCCGCCGCCTGTATTGCGGCGGCCGCGCTGAAGGGGAACGCACAGCCCGGCGAGCGCGTCGCGGTGGTCGGCACCGGCACCCTCGGCATGTTCGCCGTGCAGTTCCTGAAGGCGAACTCGCCGGCCGAGCTGCTGGTCGTCGGCACCCGCCGGGACCGCGAGGCGCTGTCGCGGCAGTACGGCGCGACGGACTTCCGGACGAAGGACCAGGATCTCCCGGACGACTTCGACGTGGTGATCGAGACGGCCGGCTCCGCGGACGCCGCCAGGATCTCCGCCGCCCTGCTCCGACGCGGCGGCCGGCTGGTCCTGACCGGTATCCCGGCGCCGGGTGCCGACGGTCTCGACCCGACCGATCTCGTCGTACGGCAACTGGAGGTGCACACCGTCTTCGGTGCTCCGCCGGACGCCTGGGCGCACACGGTGCGGGTGTTCGCGGCCGGTCTGCTCGACCCACTGCCGCTGGTGACGCACGAGCTGCCGCTCGCCGACTTCTCGCAGGCCATCGAGCTGGTGGGAGCCGGTGATCCGAAGGTGGGCAAGGTGTTGCTCCGCCCCTAGACGTACGCCGGTACGGGGGCAACCTGACGGCTCCCGTACCGGCGTACACCCAGCCTTGCCCTACCCAGAGCCGCGAACCTCGTCCGAAATATCGAACCGAAGGACTTTCCTGTGACCGACGCTTCCGCCACGGCAGCCCGTAGGCCCGGTGAGCAGGCGCTCACCACGCTGGGCCTGAGCGCGCCCGCCCTCGACCCCGCCGACGCCTCGCCGCACTCCTTCCCCGGCGGCGGCCGCTGGCGCACCGAGATCCCCTCGTGCGAGGGTCCCGAGGCGCTGGCGGTGGTCCTGAAGGAGGCCTCGCGGCTGGACGTGCCGATCCACCGGATCAGCCAGGGCAGCGGCGTGTGGATGCTGACCGACGCCGAGATCACCGAGATGGTCGAGGCGACGGCCGAACGCGACATCGAGCTCTGCCTGTTCACCGGCCCGCGCGGCACGTGGGACATCGGCGGCTCCACGCGTACCGACTCGCGTGGCGGGGGCCTCAGAGCCCGCGGCCACGACGCCGTCGCCGGCTGCGTCGAAGACGCCGTGCGGGCCACGGAGTTGGGCGTCAAGTGCCTGCTCGTCGCCGACGAGGGCGTGCTGTGGACGCTGCACCGGGCGCGCGCGGCCGGCATCATCCCGGCCGACACGACCCTCAAGGTGAGTGCGCTCATCGGGCCCGTCAACCCGGCGGCGTACGCGGTGTACGAGCGCCTCGGCGCCGACTCCGTCAACGTGCCGAGCGACCTGACGCTCGATCACCTCACCGAGATCCGCCGGGTTTCCGGCGCTCCGATGGACATGTACATCGAGGCCCCCGACGACCTCGGCGGCTACGTCCGGATGTACGAGGTCGCCGAGCTCATCCGGCGCGGCGCACCGCTCTACCTGAAGTTCGGCCTGTCGAAGGCGCCCGGGATCTACCCCTACGGGCACCACATGCGCGAACTCACCCTGGCCACGGCCAAGGAACGCGTGCGGCGGGGCCGGCTCGCCCTGGACCTCCTGGCCCGCCACGGCGCCGACGGCGACATGGCGCCGCTCGGGTCGCGACTGCCGGGCGATCTGCAACGGTTCGAAATCTCGGCATAACGTTCCGGAAACTCAGCTTCACAAAAGAAGACACAGCCGACCACAATCCCACACATCTCTTCTCGGTCTTTCCGGCACGACCACCCGGAGCGACTTCGCGCCTCCCAGACCGAGCCCTGCACACAGATCAAGGATGATCATCATGCGTAACCGCAGAGCCGCTCTCGCCGCCATAGCCGGAGCCGCGTCCCTCGCCCTGACCCTGTCCGCCTGCGGCCAGAGCGGCGAGGGCGGCAGCAAGGAGGGCGCGGGAGACGCCAAGGGAGGCACCATCGGCGTCGCGATGCCGACCAAGTCCTCCGAGCGCTGGATCCTCGACGGCGACTACGTCAAGAAGAACCTGGAAGCCAAGGGCTACAAGGCCAAGCTGGTCTACGGCGAGGACGACCCGGACCAGCAGGTCTCCCAGGTCGAGAACCTGATCACGCAGGGCGTCAAGGCGCTGATCATCGCGGCCATCGACAACAAGTCGATGAACAACGTGCTCCAGCAGGCCAAGGACGCCAACATCCCGGTCATCTCCTACGACCGCCTGATCCTCGGCACGAAGGACGTCGACTACTACGCCTCCTTCGACAACGAGAAGGTCGGCGAGCTCCAGGGCAGCTACATCGTCGAGAAGCTCGGCCTGAAGGACGGCTCCAAGAAGGGCCCCTTCAACATCGAGCTGTTCGCCGGCTCCAACGACGACAACAACACCCGCTACTTCTTCGGCGGCGCGATGAAGGTCCTGCAGCCGTACATCGACAAGAAGCAGCTCGTCGTCCGCTCCGGCCAGACCAAGCTCAACCAGGTCACCACGCTGCGCTGGGACGGCGGCACCGCCCAGAAGCGCATGGACGACATCCTGACCTCGGCCTACAAGACCGAGCGCGTCGACGCCGTCCTCTCCCCCTACGACGGCATCTCCATCGGCATCCTCTCCGCGCTGAAGTCCGACGACTACGGCTCCAAGAGCAAGCCGCTGCCGGTCGTCACCGGCCAGGACGCCGAGGTCGCCTCCCTGAAGTCGATCGAAGCGGGCCAGCAGACCCAGACCGTCTTCAAGGACACCCGCGAACTCGCCAAGGTGGCCACGGACATGGTCGACGCGGCGCTGAACGACAGGAAGCCGGAGCTCAACGACACCAAGACCTACGACAACGGCGTGAAGGTCGTGCCCGCGTACCTGCTGAAGCCCGTGAGCGTCGACAAGGCCAACTACCAGAAGGTCGTCATCGACTCCGGCTACCACACGGCAGCCGATCTCAAGTAGTCCCCGCCACCGACCGACGACACCACTGATTGGAAGGCACGACCATGGCGGGACCCGTCCTGGAAATGCGCTCGATCGTCAAGACCTTTCCCGGCGTCAAAGCGCTGTCGGACGTCACCCTGACCGTCCGGCAGGGCGAGGTCCACGCCATCTGCGGAGAGAACGGCGCCGGCAAGTCGACCCTGATGAAGGTCCTCTCCGGCGTCCATCCGCACGGCACCTACGAGGGAGACATCCTCTTCGAGGGAGAGCTCTGCCAGTTCAAGGACATCCGGGCCAGCGAAGAGCGCGGCATCGTGATCATCCACCAGGAACTGGCCCTGGTGCCCTACCTCTCCCTCGCGGAGAACATCTTCCTCGGCAACGAGCACGCCACGCGGGGGATCATCAGCTGGACCGAGACGCTGCGGCACGCCACGGAACTGCTGCGCCGGGTCGGTCTCTCCGACCACCCGGACACCCGCGTCGCCGACATCGGCGTGGGCAAGCAGCAGCTCGTGGAGATCGCGAAGGCCCTGTCGAAGAAGGTGAAGCTGCTCATCCTGGATGAGCCGACCGCGGCCCTGAACGACGAGGACAGCGACAAACTCCTCGATCTGATCCTGGAGTTGAAGAAGCAGGGCATCACCTCCATCATCATCTCCCACAAGCTCAACGAGATCCGGAAGGTCGCCGACTCGGTGACGATCCTCCGCGACGGCCAGACCATCGAGACCCTCGATGTGAAGGCCCCGGAGACCACCGAGGACCGGATCATCAGCGGCATGGTCGGCCGCGACCTGGAGCACCGCTTCCCGGAGCGGTCGCCGCACGAGCCCGAGGAGGGCGTGGCGCCCGCCCTGGAGATCCGGGGCTGGACCGTGTTCCACCCGATCGACCAGCAGCGCAAGGTCGTCGACGACGTCTCCCTCCAGGTGCGGCGCGGCGAGATCGTCGGCATCGCGGGCCTGATGGGCGCCGGCCGCACCGAGCTCGCGATGAGCGTCTTCGGGCGGACGTACGGCCGGTACGCGGGCGGCACGGTCCTCAAGGACGGCACGGAGATCCGTACGAAGTCCGTCCCCGAGGCGGTCAAGCACGGGATCGCGTACGTCACCGAGGACCGCAAGCACTACGGCCTCAACCTCATCGACACCATCAACCGGAACATCTCGCTGACCGCCCTGGGCAAGGTCGCCAAGCGCGGTGTGGTCGACGAGCACGAGGAGCGGCAGGTCGCCGAGGGCTTCCGCAAGTCCATGAACATCAAGGCGCCGACCGTCTTCGAGCCGGTGGGGAAACTGTCCGGCGGCAACCAGCAGAAGGTCGTCCTCAGCAAGTGGATCTTCTCGGGCCCGGACGTGCTGATCCTGGACGAGCCGACGCGCGGCATCGACGTCGGTGCCAAGTACGAGATCTACACGGTCATCGACCAGCTGGCCGCCCAGGGCAAGGCGGTCGTCTTCATCTCCTCCGAGCTGCCCGAACTGCTCGGCATGTGCGACCGCATCTACACGATGGCCGCGGGGCGGCTGACCGGTGAGTTCTCGCGGGCCGAGGCCTCCCAGGAATCGCTGATGCGTCAGATGACGAAGGACAAAGAGGTAACCCGATGAGCACGGACGTGACCGCCAAGACGCCGGCCCCCGCGCCGCCCGGCAAGGGAGGGGCGGCCACCGGCGACGGACTCCTGCAGCTGGTGCTGGACGGCATGCGGCGCAACATGCGCCAGTACGGCATGCTGATCGCGCTCGGCCTGATCGTGGCGCTGTTCGCCGTGTGGACCGACGGCGACCTGCTGCTGCCGCGCAACGTCTCCAACCTGGTCCTCCAGAACAGCTACATCCTGATCCTCGCGATCGGCATGATGCTGGTCATCATCGCGGGCCACATCGACCTGTCGGTCGGCTCGCTGACGGCGTTCGTGGGCTCGATGGCCGCCGTGTTCATGGTCAAACAGGACCTTCCCTGGCCGCTCGCCGTGGTGCTGTGCCTGGCGGTGGGCGCGGTCGCGGGTGCCATCCAAGGGTTCTTCATCGCGTACGGCGGCATACCGTCGTTCATCGTGACCCTGGCGGGCATGCTGATCTTCCGCGGTCTGACGGAGATCTTCCTGGAGGGCCAGACCCTGGGTCCGTTCCCGGACGGGCTGCAGAAGGTGGCCAACGGGTTCCTGCCCGAGGTCGGCCCGAACACCAACTACCACAACCTCACGCTGCTGCTGGGCTTCGCGATGATCGCCTTCGTGATCTTCCAGGAGGTCCGGGACCGCAAGCGGCAGCAGGAGTTCAACCTGGAGGTCCCGCCCACCAAGCTGTTCCTGCTGAAGCTGGTCGCGATCTCCGCCGCCGTGCTGACGCTGACCATGCTGCTGGCCAGCTACAAGGGCGCCCCGATCGTGCTGCTCATCCTCGGCGTGCTGCTCGTCGGCTTCGGCTACGTCATGCGCAACGCCATCGTCGGCCGCCACATCTACGCGATCGGCGGCAACCTGCCCGCGGCCAAGCTGTCGGGTGTGAAGGACAAGAAGGTCACCTTCCTGGTCTTCCTGAACATGGGCATGCTCGCGGCCCTGGCGGGTCTGGTCTTCGCCGCCCGCTTCAACGCGGCCTCTCCCAAGGCCGGCCTCAACTTCGAGCTGGAGGCGATCGCTGCCTCGTTCATCGGCGGTGCGTCGATGAGCGGCGGTGTCGGCACCGTCCTCGGCGCGATCATCGGTGGCCTGGTCCTGGGCGTGCTGAACAACGGTATGAACCTCGTCGGCATCGGCACCGACTGGCAGCAGGTCATCAAGGGCCTGGTGCTCCTGGCGGCGGTCGGGTTCGACGTGTGGAACAAGCGCAAGGTCGGTTCGTAAGTCACCTGGGCCCCGCCGGAAGGCGGGGCCCACTCCTTATGCGGGAGCCGCACACATGGAACTGAACAGACGCACGGTCATCGCGGGAGCCGCGGCGGCGGGAATGGCCGCCACCACGCTCGGCGGCACGGCGCACGCCACGGGAGGCAGGAAGCCGGTGAAGACGCTCTTCGGCAAGCTCGCCGACGGCACCAAGATCTACAGCTGGTCGCTGGAGAACGGCGGCACCCGCCTGAAGGTCCTCTCCTACGGCGGCATCGTCCAGTCCCTGGAGATCCCCGACCGCCGCGGCCGCTACGCCAACGTCAGCGCGGGCTTCGACAACATCGAGGACTACGTCGCCAAGAGCCCGTACTTCGGCGCTCTGATCGGTCGCTACGGCAACCGCATCGGCAAGGGCAAGTTCACCCTCGACGGCAAGAACTACCAGCTGTCCGTCAACGACGGCGAGCAGAGCCTGCACGGCGGCGCCAAGGGCTTCGACAAGCGCGTGTGGGACATCGAGCCGTTCACCAAGGGCTCCGACGTCGGCCTGTACCTGTACTACACGAGCGTCGACGGCGAGATGGGCTACCCGGGCACGCTCAAGACGAAGGTGACGTACACGCTCACCCGGCACGGCGACTGGCGCATCGACTACGAGGCCACCACCGACAAGGCCACCGTCGTCAACCTCACCAGTCACGTCTACTGGAACCTGGCCGGCGAGGGCAGCGGCACGATCGAGGACCACGAGCTCCAGATCGCCGGCTCCCGCTACACGCCCACCGACTCGGGTCTGATCCCGACGGGCGAGCTGGCCAAGGTCGCGGGCACTCCCTTCGACTTCACCCGCGCCAAGGCGATCGGCCGGGACATCCGCACCTCGCACCCCCAGCTGGTCACCGCCAAGGGCTTCGACCACAACTGGGTCCTCGACAAGGGCATCACCGCCCGGCCGGAGCACGTCGCCACCCTGCGCGACCCCGCCTCCGGCCGCACCCTGAAGATCGCCACGAACGAGCCGGGCCTGCAGTTCTACTCCGGCAACTTCCTCGACGGCACGCTGACCGGCCCGTCCGGCCGCACCTACCGGCAGGGCGACGCGCTCTGCCTGGAGACGCAGCACTTCCCGGACTCGCCGAACAAGCCGTCGTTCCCGTCGACGGTGCTGCGGCCCGGGCAGACGTACCGGACGTCGACGATCCACACGTTCGGCTGCTGACAGGCCTTCACATCCAGGACACAAGTTCTGACCGGTTTCTCGACGGTTGAACGGTGTCACTGTGGCCTCCGTAATCAAGGGCGGCCCGTGCTCCCCCGCGCGGGCCGCCCTTAAACGTCGGGTCCGGCCGTCCCCAACGGACCCGCCCTATACGGAGGTTCCATGGCCGACAACGTCACGTCGCTGTTCCGCAGCACCGCGGCGCACAGCCCGTCGATGGCGGCGTTGACACGTGAGGGCGGCGACGGCGCGGGTCCGGTGGACTTCTGTATCCCCTGCAACCCGTACTTCCCCACCCCGGCCATGTTCGACGACATGTCGGCCAGACTCCGCGACATCATCACGTACTACCCGAGCAGCGCCGACACCATCACGGCCGAGCTGTGCAGCCTGCTCCAGCTGCCACCGCAGTGCGTGGCGATGGGCAACGGCTCCACCGAGCTGATCACCTGGATCGACCACCTGCTCGTCCGCGAGTCCCTCGCCGTCCCCGTCCCCACCTTCGGCCGCTGGACGGACCAGCCGATGGAGACCGGCAAGCGGGTCGACATGTTCCCGCTCCAGGAGTCCAGCGGCTTCGCCCTCGACCTCGCGCAGTACGCCGAGTTCATCCGGGCCCGGGGCACTCGCGTCGCCGTCATCTGCAACCCCAACAACCCCGACGGGGGCTTCCTGCACAAGCACGCCATCGTCCAGTTCATGGACGCCATGGCCGACCTCGACCTGGTCGTCATCGACGAGTCGTTCCTGGAGTTCGCGGACGCCGAGGCCGAGCCGTCCGTCGTCCAGGAGGCGATGCTGCGGCCCAACGTCATCGTGCTGCGCAGCCTCGGCAAGAACTTCGGCCTGCACGGCATCCGCTTCGGCTACCTGGTCGCCAACCCCGCGCTCGCCGGGCGCGTCCGCTCCATGCTGCCCAAGTGGAACCTCAACTCCTTCGCCGAGCATGTCGTCTTCATGCTCAAGGAGCACGGCGCCGAGTACGCGCAGAGCCTCCAGCAGGTCCGGCGCGACCGGCTCGACATGGCCAGCCAGCTGTCCTCCCTGCCCGGGCTGACGGTCTACCCGTCGCAGGGCAACTTCCTCTTCGTGCGCCTCCCCGTGGGCGCCGAGGGCACCGTGGTCCGGGACCGGATGCTCACCGAGCACCGGATCCTGGTCCGCGAGTGCGGCAACAAGATCGGTTCGTCCAGCCGCTTCCTGCGTCTCGTCGTGCGCCCCCAGGTGGACGTGCGTCGCCTGGTGTCCGGCCTGGAACAGGTGCTCTACGGGACGTCCAGGAGGGGAGCCGCCGTACCCGAGCTGGGCAACGGGACCAGCTACAGCTCGGGTACGGCGGCAGTGGACCGTCTGGTGAGCGAGACCAACGGATCCGGCATGCGGGGCCTTGCCGCTCAGGCCACCGGCGGCGGCGCTCCGGCGCCCGCCGCCGCTCCGGCTGCCGCCGGCACCGGTATGCCGCTCCCCGCCGCCGCGTCCGCCGTGCCGGCGGGTGCGGGTGGCGGGATGCCGATGCCGGCGGCAGCACAGGTCGGGCAGATGGGGCAGGTTGGGCACTTCGGGCAGATGGGGCAGCAGCAGATGCCGCAGTCCGTCCCGCAGTCCGTGCCCCAGCCTGCCCCGCAGTCCGTCCCCCAGCCTGTGCCGCAGCCTGCCCCTCGGCCCGTGCCGCAGCCGGCGCCGGCGCCACAGCCCATGGCCGCGCCGGCCCCGCCGCTGGCCCCTGTGGCGCAGGCGCCCGTCCCGGCCCCGGCGCCGGTCCCTGCGGCCACCGGGCCCACGCCGCCGGGGGTTCCCGCGCGGGGTGGGTTGACGGCGGCGCAGGTCAGGGGGACGAATGGGCTCTCGCCCGCGCCCGCTACGGGGTGGCCGGGGGCGCAGGCCTGGCCCAATGCTGCGGGGATGGGGCAGGCCGGGTAGCCCCTCTCGCCGCAGGCAGTTGCCGTGAGTGGGCGGGCGCGGGTGTGTCCGTGGTTGATCGCGCAGTTCCCCGCGCCCCTGGGGACGTCGTACTAGACCGGGTTCAACCTCCACTGTTGGCAGGCGTTGTTGAGCCAGGACCACTGGCGTACGTCCGCGCTGTCCGTCGTCGAGCAGTTGGCCACGTCTGCCACCTTGCCGGTGGCCTTGTTGACGATGCGGACGTAGCCACCGTCCGTGGCGACGAACTGGAAACGCTGGCAGGTGTTGTTCAGCCAGGACCACTGGCGCAGGTCCGCCCCGTCCGCGGAGGAGCAGTCGGCCGTGTCGAGGACCTTGCCGGTGGCGGCGTTCACCAGTCGGTGGGTGTCGTCGCCCAGGTCCTCCAAGCGCCAGCGCTGGTTGGCACCGCCGTTGCAGGTGTACTGCGCGACGTTGGTGCCGTCGGCCGACGAGCTGCCGGTGACCTCCAGGCACTTGCCGCTGTTGCGGTTGGTGACCGTGTAGGTCGTGGAGGCGGACGCCGGTTCACCGGACGGCCCGGGCAGGGAGGCCCCGAGCCGGACGGGCGTGCCGAAGTTCGGCGTGCCGTCGGAGTTCCAGGTGAACTTCTGGGCCCGGGTCGTACGGCCGTTGTCGCAGCCGTCGGAGGCGGAGTCGTTGGCGTGGTAGACGATCCAGCTCTCGCGGCCGTCGGGTGAGGTGAAGAAGCCGTTGTGGCCGGGCCCGTACACGCCGGCCGCGTCACTGCGCTGGAAGACGGGCGTGGACTTCTTCGTCCAGGAGGAGGCGGACAGCGGGTCGGAGCCGGTGAGCTCCAGTTGCCCGAGTTTGTAGTCGGGCGTCCAGCAGCCGCTCGCGGAGTAGATCAGGAAGGTCCGGCCGCCGCGTTGCAGCACCTCCGCGCCCTCGTTGACGGTGCCGCCCTGCCGCTCCCAGGCGTACGTCGGTGTCGAGATCGTCGAGTAGGAGCCGCTGACGGTGTACGGGTTGGCCATCGGGGCGATGACGAGATTCTGCGTACCGCCCGTGATCGCACTGCCCAGCATGTACAGCCTGCCGCCCACGTTCATCAGGCTCGGGTCCAGCATCCAGGCGGAGTTGAGCTGCCCCTTGTAGGTGTAGGGGCCCATGGGGTCGGAGCCGGCGCTCTCCAGCACGTGGCTGCGCTGCGTCGGGTTGTAGTCGGACACGTTCTGCCCGGCGACGTAGTACAGGTACCAGCGGCCGCCCACGAAGTGCAGCTCGGGTGCCCAGATGTTGCAGCACCGGGAGGCGGCGTCGCCCTTCCACACCTGCACGCTGGGGGCGGTGGAGAGCCCGGCGAGGGTGGCGGACTTGCGGATGGTGATGACGTCGGTCCAACTGGTCGTCACCAGGTAGTAGTTGCCGTCGTGGTAGGAGATCCAGGGGTCGGCGCCCTTGACGGACTTGACCGGGTTGGCGAACGAGGCGGCGCTCGCGGTGGGCCGGCCGAGGGTGAGGGCGAGCAGCAGGACGGCCAGCAGGGTCAGTAGGCGACGGGCCATCCGCTGCTCCAGTTCAGGAGGTTGACGCCGAGCTTGGGCGTGCCGTTGTCGTTGCCGTCGTAGTAGTGGTAGACGATCAGGTCGCCGTCGGTGTCCTTCAGGATCGACTGGCCGCCCGGTCCGATGATGCTGCCGTGCGACTCCAGGACGGGCGTGCCGCCGTTGTTCATCAGGTCGACGCCGTTCCTGTCGCGGTAGGGCCCGGTGACGCTGGAAGCGCGCCCGACCTTCACCTTGTACGTGGAACTGGTCCCGGCGCAGCAGGCGTCGTACGAGGCGAAGAGGTAGTAGTAGCCGCCCCGCTTGACGATGAAGGGCGCCTCGACGGCCTTGGTCCCGGTGGGGCGGGAGGCCAGCGAGTAGCGGGTGGTGCTGGAGGAGAGCTGCTTGCCGGTGGACGGGTTGATCTGGATCATCTTGATCCCCGTCCACCAGCTGCCGAAGGACAGCCACCACTTGCCGTCGTCGTTCACGAAGAGGTTCGGGTCGATGGCGTTGAAGTCGCTGGCGGAGTTCGACGTGTAGACCGTGCCCTGGTCGGTCCAGCTGCCCGGCTGGCCGGTGCTGGAGGTCGCGAGGCCGATGGCGGAGGTGTTCGAGCCGAACTTCGAGACGGAGTAGTACATCAGGTACTTGCCGCCGTGGTACGAGATGTCCGGCGCCCAGGCCTCCGGGACGGAGGAGTAGTTCCGCCACCAGCCGGGCCGGCTGGAGAAGGCGTCGGCGCCGTTTCTGAACGCGGTGCGGTCACTGCTGGTCTTGCTGGCGATGCCGCCGCCGGTCGCGTAGAGCAGGTACTGACCGGACGAGGTGCGGACCATCGACGGGTCGTGGGTGACGATGTCACCGGTGACCCGGCCGGGGTTGGGGTACGCGGACGCCGCACTCGGCATCAGGGCGAGCAGGGCTGCGGTGGGGAGGGCGAGCAGGGCGGTTCTCTTGCGCAGGATGGAGCGGCTCATACGGTCCTCCTTGCGGTGGGGGTGACAGCCGTCCGATATTCCGAACAGCGATCGCAAGTTCGAACGGACCGTAGAATCGAACCTCTTGCGCGTCAATGGTTCGCACAGCGAGAAACGCCGGCCCCGCTCGTCACCGCCGCCCACCGAACTCCGGGCTCGGGCCCGGCGGCCGACCTCGACTAGGCGAATGTGCGGGCGGCGGCGGGATCCGGCAGGTCGAGGATGTGGACGCTGCCGGTGAGGGCTTCCCCGCCACTGGAGGTCCATGGGGACAGACCCTTGCCCAGCGAGGGCAGCAGCTCAAGCGGCTTTCGGGTTCGGGGGGTCGGCGTAAGGTCGGTCCGGCAGGAGCGTCGTTCGATTCGGGGGATCATGACGGCAGTCGAGGGACAGCCCATCGTGTTCGTGCACGGGACGCGGTTCAGCGCCGGGCAGTGGAGCCCGCAGCTCGCCGCGCTCCGGGAGGAGTTCCCCGTGGCCGCCGTCGATCTGCCGGGGCACGGTTCCCGCTCCACCGAGGCCTGGAGCCTGAAGGCGGCCGCGGAGGTCATCGCCGACGCCGTGGACGCGCTCGGCTGCGGACCGGCCCTGGTCGTCGGGCACTCGCTCGGCGGGTACGCCTCGCTGGAGTTCGCACGGGTTCGCCCGGAGCTGTTGCGCGGGCTGGTGCTCGCGGGTGCCAGTGCCTCGACCCGTGGGGCGTGGGCGGTGCCGTACCGGTGGGTCGCCGGGCTCGTCCCGCGGCTGCCTGCGGATCGACTGGCGGGGTGGAACGACACGTTGTTGCGGCGGCTGTATCCGGCCGGGGTGGTCGAGGCCACCATCCGGTCCGGCTACGCCTTTCACACCCTCCCCGCCGCCTGGGGCGAGGTGCTGGGGCGTTTCGACGCGGGCGCGATGCGCCATGTGGCGGCTCCGGTGCTCATCCTGAACGGTGAGAAGGACCGCGTCTTCCGGTCCGGCGAGGCGGCGTTCGCCCGCGCGCATCCGCACGCCCGCGTCGAGCTGATCCCGAGAGCCGGGCACCTCGCGAACTTCGACGATCCGGTTGCCTTCAGCGATGCCGTGCGCCGCTTCGCCCGGCAGTTGGGCAACAGCGCATGATGGGGCGGCCCACCCGGCCCAACGACCCGGTGGACCGCCCTCATCCCGTCAGGACTTCCCCGGGCACTCCTTCCACGCCATGTGGTACACCGTGCTGATGTCCCCGTCCGTCGAGTCCATCGTCATGAAGCTGACCTTGTCGGCCGACTGCGTACCGGCGTTGACCCGGAGTTCGGTGTTGATGTTGAAGTTGCGCTGGACTCCGCAGGGTGCGTAGACCAGTTGGGCCCAGTCCGTCTCGTCGGTGGCCTGCCAGTTGTCGTTGTAGGGGCCGCTGAAGGGGTGGTTCTTGGACACCGTGCTGGGCGAGCCCTGGAAGTAGTACGAGGCCCGCTGGGAGCCGCTCGCGCCGCGCTGGAGTGAGGCGAAGCCTCGGTAGTCGGCGCTGGCGATGGCGTAGGTGAAGCCCTGGGGCACGTGCACGATGAGGCTGAGCTGGCAGTTCCTGCGGAACGCGGTCGGGTCGGAGCCGCCGCCGGCCTGGGCGAGGTAGTCGCTGTAGGTGACCGTGAACGCCGTGTTGTCCTCGGAGACGGCGACCGCTGCCGTGCCCTGCGGACAGCCGGAGCCGTTCACCGTGGCGACCTTGATGACGATCTTGTCCGGGGGCGGGTCGACGAACCCGGAGGACGGGGATTGTGCGGGGAGTGCGCTGGTGAGGAGCGCGGCTACCGCGCCGCTCAGGAGCAGGCCACCGGCCATGGTTCTCCCATCCGTTCGTGGGGGGTGGAACACGAAGTAGGCATGAGCATGTCAAGACGACAGCCCATGCGCGCCCAGCCCGTGACCATTCCATGGAGGAGCTGTGAAGGCCGGGAGCGGTCGCATCGTACGCAGGGCGGAGGAGGTCGGCCAGGGCGGTCTCCGGCCATTCACAGTGGCCCGATCACACCGGGAGAAGGGGCGCCGGGCCCGTTCCCGCGGGCCCCGTTGACACCAGCGGTACCGGCGGGCGCATAAGGTGCGTTACCAGTGCGTCGGCCCCAGGACACCCCGAGGACGCGATGAGGATCACCCACCGGCTCCCCCGCGGACACGGCCCGTCACGGGTTCTCCCAGGCCGCCGGTTCCGCGGCCAGCCGCTCCACCGGCTCGGGCAACGCGCCGGCCGCGAGGTCGGCGATCGTCACGCCCTCCAGGATCCTGCGCACATTGGCCCGCAGGGCGATCCACAGCGGCAGCAGCGGCTCGGCCGTGCCGGAGTAGGCGAGGCCGGTCGGGCGCTCGCCGCGCACCGAGACGATCGGCCCGTCCACGGCCCGGATCACGTCCGCGACCGTGATCTCCGAGGCCTCCCGCGCCAGCCGGTAGCCGCCGCCCCCGCCGCGCCGGCTGTCGACCACACCACCGCGGCGCAGATCGCCGAGGATCCCTTCCAGGAACTTGTGCGGGATGTCCTGCGCGGTGGCGACGGCCTCCGCCTTGACCGGCCCTTCGCCCTGTCGGACGGCCAGTTCCACGACCGCTCGTACCGCGTAGTCCGCACGTGCCGAGATCCTCATACGACCATTGTCGCGGTCGGCCCGTAGACAATGACCCACCAGCACCACGTACGGCACGGCAGCACAACAGGAGGCGCTCCCTTGGAGCTCAGCAGGCGTACCTTCCACGCTCTCGCCGGCACGGCGGCGCTCGGCTTCGCGCTGACCGGCAGCGGGTCGCCGACCTCCGCCAACCCGGCACGCACCGTGCCCACCGGCCCGCCGCCACCGGTACCGGGCGCGGACGGCAGGCGGCACGAGGTCGGTTTCGACCGGTACTCGCTGCTGGTCGACGGCCGGCGCCTCGTCCTCTGGTCGGGCGAGCTGCACCCCTTCCGGCTGCCGAGCCCTTCCCTGTGGCGGGACATGCTGGAGAAGATGCGCGCTCACGGCTACAACGCCGTCAGCGTGTACGTCGCCTGGAACTACCACTCCCCCGCCCCCGGCCGGTACGACTTCACCGGTGTGCGCGACCTGGACCTGTTCCTGCGCATGGCCGCCGAGACCGGTCTGTACGTGATCCTGCGGCCCGGCCCGTACATCAACGCCGAGGTCGACGCCGGCGGCTTCCCCGGCTGGCTGACCGCCACCGAGGGCACGGCCCGCACCTCCGACCCGACCTACCTGCGGTACGTCGACGAGTGGCTGTCCGCCGTCAACGCCATCGTCGCCAAGCGACTGTTCACGCGGGGCACGGGCACGGTGCTGCTGTACCAGATCGAGAACGAGTACGACGCGCACGTCGACGAGCCGACCGGGCGCGCCTACATGTCGTACCTGTACGAGAAGGTCCGCGCCGACGGCATCGACGTGCCGCTGTTCCACAACGACAAGGGGCGCAACGGGTACTGGGTGCCCGGGTCGTTCGGCACCGGCGGTGAGAAGGGGCGCTGGCTGTACGGGTTCGACGGGTATCCGGAGCCGGACGAGGTGCCGCCCGACTGGGGGCACTTCGGGACCGGCGGGGCGAAGGGCGGGGCCACGGCCAGTCCGCGCACGCCCGGGTTCCTGCCCGAGTTCGGCGGGGGCTGGTTCGACCCGTGGGGCGGGTCCTGGTTCGACGGGAAGGGCTACGCCGAGGCGCGCCGGACCCGGGACGCGGCGTACGAGCGGCGTTTCCACCTCACCAACCTCGCCAACGGCATCACGCTGCACAACGTCTACATGACGTACGGCGGCACCTCCTGGGGCTGGCTGCCCGCGCCGGTCGTCTACACGTCGTACGACTACGGCGCGGCCTTCGACGAGGCCCGCAACGCCACGCCCAAGCTCGCCCCGATGCACCAGATGGGGCAGTTGCTGCGGTACGTGCCGGACCTCGCCAGGCTGAACCGGGCGAAGGCGGTACGGGCCGCCGACGAGCGGATCAAGGTCTACCACCTGGCCAACCCCGACACCGGCGCCCACTTCTACGTCCTGCGCAACGACTCCGACGAGGCGGTGTCCTCGACGCTGCCGGACGCCGGGATCGACGTGCCGGTCAGGGTCCCGGCGCGGGACGCCAAGCTGATCGCCGCCGGGCTGAAGCTCGGGAAGCGGACGCTGGTGCACGCCACCGTGCAGCCGATGCTGAGCCTGACCGCCGGGCGGCAGGACATCGCCGTGTTCGCGGGCCGGCGGGGCGATCTGGCGCAGGTCGTGCTGGACTGCGCGGACGAACCGACGCCCATGCGGCTGGACGCGGAGCCCGCGTGGGCCTACAACCTCGGCAAGCTGTACGTGACCGCTCCGCTCGGCGCCGGCGGGCTGAGCCGGGTGCGGGTCGAGGGCGACGGTGTGGACACGCCGATGCTGCTGCTGTTCGCCGACGACGCGACGGCCCTCAGGCTGTGGCCGTACGAGACGCCGTCCGGCCCGCTCCTCGTCTACGGCCCGGCCCTGCTGCGGTCGGCCACGCTGCGCGGCTCCACGGTCCACCTCACCGGCGACACCACCGGCCAGACCGGCCTGGAGGTGTGGGGGCCGCGCGGGATCACCCATGTCACGTGGAACGGGCGCCCGGTGCCCACCCGGATCAGCGCCTCCGGCAGTCTGCTGGCGCTCCGCCCGCTTGCCGGCGTGACCGCGCCGGCCCTGCCCGCCCTCGACGGCTGGCGGCGGCGGACCGAGAACCCGGAGGCCGAGCCCGGCTTCGACGACTCCGGCTGGACGAGGGCCGACAGGAAGACGTCGTTCAGCACGACGCCCGTGCCCGACGGGCAGCCGGTCCTGTTCGCCGACGACTACGGCTTCCACTACGGCGACGTCTGGTACCGGGGCGAGTGGACGGACGCGAACGGCCTGGAGTCCGTGTCCCTCGACTACAGCACGGGCACGCAGGGCCTGCTGATGGCCTGGCTGGACGGCGAGCCGCTGGGCACGCACCGGATGCCGGTGCCGGACAGGGACCGGGCACGGCAGGGGACCTGGACGGCGAAGGCCACCTTCGCCCTGCCGAAGGACCTGCGGAAGAGGTTCCGTGAGGACCGCCGCGAGCGTGGTGACCGGCACGTGCTGTCCGTGCTCGTCCGCCGGATGCAGCACGACATGGACGGCAAGGCACTCGACACGCACAAGGCCGCGCGTGGGCTGACCGCCGTCACCTTCGAGGGTGCCGCCCCGAAGGTGACCTGGCGGATCCAGGGCGCGTCGGCGCCCGATCCCGTGCGCGGGCCGATGAACAACGGGGGGCTGCACGGGGAGCGCGAGGGCTGGCACCTGCCGGAATACGACGACGGGGACTGGCAGGACGCCGAACTGCCGCGTGCCGACCGGCGGCAGGGCGTCACCTGGTACCGGACGGACTTCCGGCTCGATGTCGAGCCCGGAGTCGATGCCTCCATCGGGCTCGTCCTCGACGACGACCCGAAGCGGGCCTACCGCGTCCAGATCTTCCTCAACGGCTGGAACATGGGCCAGTACATCAACGACGTGGGGCCCCAGCACACGTTCGTGCTGCCGAACGGGATCCTCCGTACACGTGGCGCCAACACACTGGCGTTGGCGGTGCTGTCCGACGGGACCACACCGTCGGGGCCGGGGGATGTACGGCTGACGCTGCTGGGCGCCGCGGCTGGAGGGGTGCCGGTCACACCGGTGTGACCGGATCGAGCCGTCCGCGCGCATTGCCTTCTCCGGCAGGCTGGTTCACCGTGTTGGCCTTTCCGGGCTGCCGACAGGGAGGGGAACCTCGTGCGAAGACGGCGTTTCATCGGTGGATTGGGCGGATTGGTCGGGGCCGGGCTCGGGCTCGCCTCGATGCGGGGTGGAACGGCCTGGGCGGCCCCCGGTCTCCCGGGTGAGACCCGCGAGTGGCAGGCCGTCCCCGCCCCCGAGGCCGCCCCGGCCGCGCAGTTGCTCGACGTGGCGGCAGCGGGCCCCGGCCTCGCCTGGGCCGTGGGCGAGGAGGGCCGCTACGGCAGCGCACGGGGGACGGCGCTGACCCTCGTGTGGGACGGCACGGCCTGGCAGCGCACGGGCACCGGCTTCGGCGGCTATCTGGGCTCCGTCGCCGCCGCGTCCGACGGCTCCGCCTGGGCCGTCGGCACCGACACCTCCGGCACCGCCCGGCTGCTCGCCTGGGACGGGCCGGCGTGGCGGGAGGCCGACTTCCCCAGGCGCGGGGCGCCGGGCACGTCCCTCGCCGCCGTCGCGACCGGCCCCCGGGGCCACGTCTGGGTCTCCGGCCGGAACAGCGACGGCTCGGTGCTGCTGCACGGCCACCGGGGCAAGTGGACCTGGCTGGAGGCGCCCCCGGTCACGACCACCATCCCGCCGTACGGCATCCACCGCGCGCCTTGTGGCGACATCTGGGTCTACGGAAGCGAGCTCGTCGCCCGCTGGGACGGAGCGGCCTGGACAGTGCTGCCGACGCCCGGCGGCATCCGGGCCGGCTTCACCGGGCTGCTTCCGGTCGCCCGCGACGACATCTGGATGACGGGCTACGACTACGGCGTCGGCGGCCCGCCCGGCAAGCCCCCCGGCGTCCGGCTGCTGCACGGGGACGGCACCGGTTGGGAGTACGTCACGGCACCGTTCGGCGTGGGAGTGCTGACCGGCATCGTGGGCGACGCTCAGGGGCGTCCCGACCGTATCTCCGGGTGGGACTTCTGGGACCAGACCCGGGCCCACTACCTGCGCTGGGACGGCACGGCCTGGGTGAGCGAGCGGGGGCCGGTGGCCACGACCCCCGTCGTCATGAACGCCCTCGCGACGGTGCCCGGTTCGGACGGCTACTGGGCGGTCGGCACGACGTCGCCCCCGCCGTCCACGACCGCCCGGCCCCGCATCGAACGCTGACCGGGGGCCGTCACGCCAGCCGGATCACGTTCCAGGACAGCGGCTCCAGGACGGCGCTCAGCGTGCCGTCCCGGAGGGCCGTGCCGTCGCCCGGGTGCGGGGCGACGCGCTCGGGGTCGTCGAGGGTGTTGCGGGCGTCGGGGTCGGCGTCCGCGAGGACGCTGTGCTCGACGACCCGCGTGAGGTCGAGGCCGTTCAGGGCGACGTCGAGCGGGAGGGCGTCGGTGCGGCTGCGGTTCACCGCGAAGACCGTGACCGTGCCGTCCTCGGCGCGTACGGCGGTGGCGTGCAGCAGGTCCGTCTCGCCGTACTTCTTCGTCTCGTACGTCGGCGAGTCCACCCGGACGTCGAGGACCTGGCCGCGGCCGTACCTGCTCGCCTGCGCGAACGGGAAGAACGTCGTCTGCCGCCAGGCCGGGCCGCCCGGCTCGGTCATGATCGGCGCGATGACGTTGACGAGCTGGGCGAGGCAGGCGACCGTGACGCGGTCGGCGTGCCGGAGCAGGGCGATGAGGAGCGAGCCGAAGACGACGGCGTCGGTGACGCTGTAGTTGTCCTCCAGCAGGCGCGGGGCCTCCGGCCAGTCGTCCTGCTCGAAGGTCTTGGCACGGGCCTCCCACTCGGGCAGGTACCAGACGTTCCACTCGTCGAAGGAGAGGTTGATCCGCTTCTTCGACTTGAGGCGCGCGCCCACGTGGTCCGCGGTCGCGACGACGTTGTCGATGAAGGACTCCATGTCGACGGCGGAGGCCAGGAAGGAGTCGACGTCGCCGTCCTCGGGCCAGTAGTAGGCGTGCAGCGAGATGTAGTCGACGAGGTCGTACGTCTCCTCCAGGACGGTCGCCTCCCACTGGGCGAACGTCGGCATGGACTGGCTGGAGGAGCCGCAGGCGACGAGTTCGACGCCGGGGTCCAGCTGGCGCATGGCCCTGGCCGTCTCGGCGGCGACCCGGCCGTACTCCTCCGCCGTCTTGTGGCCGGTCTGCCAGGGGCCGTCCATCTCGTTGCCGAGGCACCACAGTCTGATGCCGAAGGGGTCCTTGTCGCCGTGGCTGACGCGCAGGTCGGACAGGGCGGTGCCCTCGGTGTGGTTGGCGTACTCCTGGAGTTCGAGGGCTTCCGCGACGCCTCGGGTGCCGAGGTTGATGGCCATCATGGGCTCGGCCTGGGGGCCGATCTTGCGGAGGAAGTCGATGTACTCGGAGAGGCCGAAGCGGTTGGTCTCCGTGGAGTGCCAGGCGAGGTCGAGGCGGCGGGGGCGGTCCTCGGCGGGGCCGACCGAGTCCTCCCACTTGTAGCCGGAGACGAAGTTGCCGCCGGGGTAGCGGACGGCGGTGACGCCGAGTTCCCGGACGAGGTCCAGGACGTCCCGGCGCAGGCCCTTGTCGTCGGCCGTGGGGTGGTCCGGTTCGAAGATGCCTGTGTAGACGCAGCGGCCGAGGTGTTCCACGAAGCTGCCGAAGAGGCGAGGGTTGACCTCGCCGACGGTGAAGGCTGGGTCGAGGGTGAAGCGGGCGGTGTGCATGGTCGCCTTTCGGGGTGGGTGGTTTCTGTTGTCTGGCGGCTGCGGGTGGTTCGTGGCTTGTCGCGCCCACGCGGCGGAGCCGCATACCGAGCACGGCCCCGCGCCCCTTCGGGCGCCGTTCTACTGCCCAGCCAAGCCGGTGTGCGCGACACCCGCCACTATCTGCCTCTGGAAGAACACGAAGACGATGATCAGGGGCAGGCCCGCCATCAGGCCGCCGGCCATGAGCTGGGCCCACTGGATGCCGTAGGAGTTCATCACGGTCGCGATGCCGTTCGGCATGGTCATCAGGTCGGGGTTGTTGGTCACCATGTACGGCCAGAGGAAGTTGTTCCACGAGGCGATGAACGTGAAGATGCCGACCGCGGCGAGGGAGGGGCGGGAGAGCGGGAGGACGATGGTGAAGAAGACGCGCCAGCGGCCCGCGCCGTCGATGAAGGCGGCCTCCTCCAGTTCGCGCGGGATGCCCTGGAAGAACTTGTAGAGGATGTAGACCATCGCGGCGGGTGCGCACTGCGGCAGGATCATGCCCCAGTAGGTGTCGACCATGCCCATCTGCTGGACGGTGGTGAAGAGCGGCACGCCGAGGACGGCGGGCGAGATCATCAGGCCGGCCATGACCAGGCCCATCAGGGCCTTCTTGCCGCGGAACTCGGTGCGGGCGAAGCCGTACCCGGCGAGTGCGCTCACCAGCAGCACCACGGACGTCACACAGACGGAGACGACCACGGAGTTGACGAACCAGTTGGTGATGTTGCCGGTCTCGAAGAGGGCCTTCCAGGCCTGGCCGGTCCAGTCCTCGGGGAGCCAGTGCGGTGGGACCTCCACCGCCTCGGTCTCCGACTTGAGGGAGGTGAACAGGGCCCAGGCGAAGGGGGCCAGGAAGGCGGCCGAGACGCCTGTGCCGAGGAGGGTCAGGACGATCTGGCCGGGGGTCCACGGCTTACGGGGCTTCACCGGTACGGCGGTGGTCATCGGGCGCTCTCCTCACGGTTGCGCAGCAGCCACATCCTCGCCAGGGCGACGGCCGCGATGATCACGAAGAAGATGACGGAGATCGCGGAGGCGTAGCCCACGCGGTAGCTCGTGAAGCCCTCTTCGAGGGTGTACTGGACGAAGGTGCGGGTCGATCCCTCGGGCCCGGGGAGGAAGTCCATCATCACGACGGCCTGGTCGAAGACCTGGAGCGAGGCGAGGATCTGCAGGGCGATGACGAGCCCCGTGATGTTGCGCAGCATCGGCAGGGTGATGTGGACCATGCGGTGCCAGGCGTTCGCGCCGTCGAGCTTGGCGGCCTCGTGGAGGTGGTCGGGGATGCCCTGGAGCGCGGCGAGGTAGAGGAGGAAGCTGAAGCCGACCGTCCACCAGAGCGTGCAGATCACCACCGCGAGCATGGCGTAGGACTTGTCCGTCAGCCACGGCGTCTCGATGCCGAAGACGTAGTTGATCATTCCGGTGCCGGGGTTGAACAGCCACTGCCACAGGTTGGCCGCGACGGTGGACGGCAGCAGGAACGGGGCGAAGAAGCACAGCCGCCACAGCCACTTGCCGCGTTCGATGTGGTGGGCGAGCATCGCGAGGAGGAAGGCGAGGACCGTGATGCAGGGCACGACCAGCAGCGTGAAGTACGCGCTGTGGCCGAGCGTGTCCCACACCAGGGGATCCTGGACGGCCTCGCGGTAGTTGTCGAGGCCGACGAAGCTCGTGCTGTCGCCGGAGATGTTGGCGTCCGTGAAGCTGAGGTAGACGCCGCGCAGCAGCGGCCAGATCACGAAGAGCGCGAACAGGGCAAGGAACGGGGCGACGAACCAGCCGCCGTGCTGGAAGCCCTGTTTGCGGGGGGTGGTGGCGCTGTCGGCGGCGGTCCCCGCGCGCACGGGTGCGATGACGGTCTGGGCGCTGGTGGTCATGCGACCGCACCTCCCTGTGCGGCGGTCTTGCCGTCCATGGGGTTCTTCGTCGCGAGCAGCCTGGTGAGCTCGCCCTTCATCCGGCGGGCGGCGGTCTCCGGCCTGGCGGAGCCCATCGTGGACGAGACGACGACGGGGCCGACGCGCTGGGCGAGGATGCCGGTGGAGCCGGCGAACCACACCTTGGGCTCGGTGGCCTGGTGGTCCATGGCCGAGACGTACTCGTTCTGGGGACTCATCTTCTGGTACGCGGCCGTGGACAGGACCGGCCGGTAGGCGGGGATGTGGCCGCCGAGCGCCCACTGCCGGGCGTGCCGGACGATGTAGGCGGCGAGTCGGTGGGCGCCCTCGTTGGCGGGGCCGCCGCGGTCGGACTGGTGCGGCAGGACGAAGGCGTGCGACTCGGCGTGGGTGGCCGGTCCGCCGAAGACGGGCGGCAGCGGGGTGGCGCCGTAGTCGATCTTCGCGGTGTCGTAGACCGGCACCGACCAGTTGCCCTCCCAGACGAAGGGCGAGCCGTTGACGAACTGTTCGGCGCTCGCGAGGCCCGCGAAGCTCGGGTCGGCGTACCCGTCGGTGATGTGCCGGCGCAGGAACTCCAGGACCTGGGCGGCCTTGTCGGTGTCGAAGGTGACCTCGGTGTCGGCGTCGTTGAACCAGGTGCCGCCGAGCTGGGTGTAGAAGGCGACGAAGAACCACCACTGGAAGTTCTGGTCACTGCTCCACATGCCGATGGTCTGCAGCCCCTTCTTGGTGGCCTTCTTGGCCTCCTTGAGGACGTCGAACCACTCTCCGGTCGACGTCACGGGCACGATCCGGCCGTCGTCGCCGAGCAGCCCCGCCTTCTTCAGCACGTCCTTGCGGTAGAAGCAGAGCTGGACGTGGATGTCGAGGGGGACGGCGTAGAGCTTGCCGTCGATGACGCCGCGATTCCACAACCGGGGGTTGAAGTCCTGCTGCCGTACGCCGTACTCGGCGAGCAGGTCGACGTCCCAGGCGTCCAGGAGGCGGCCGGGCGAGAAGCCGGTGACCCGGCCCATGTGCATGACGCCGAGGTCGGGTGCGCGATTGCCCGCGGCGGCCATGGCGAGCTTGGTGTAGAAGGGGCTGCCCCACTGGAGGGTGGAGTCCTTGACCGCGATGGCCGGGTGGTCCTTACGGAAGGAGTTCAGCATCGCGATCATGTTGTAGCCGTCGCCGCCGCTGAAGAGGTTCCAGTACCGCACGCGCGTGTTCGCGTCCGAGGCGAGTGCGTCGGCTCCGGTGCCGAGTGCGGCGAAGCCGAAGCTGCCCCCGACGGTGAGCCCGCCGAGCCCGCCGAGAAGCTGCCTGCGATTCAGGCCAGGTCGTCCCATGCCCTGCCCTTACTGTTCGATACCCCGAATGACGCTCGTAACTTCGAACGGGACCGTAAGTTCGAAGCGCCTGCACGTCAATGGGTCGGGCGGGAAGTTCGGGTGGGACTTTTGGGCGAGTTCGGTCGTTCCCCGTTGAACTACGGACATCGGATCGCATGACGCGCACACTTTCGGGCGCGTAGTCTCGGACCCGCTGCCAAGCCGTCGGCCGACGGTGAGAAGGGGGAGCGATGGGCATCGCGGGCGCGCGGGTCAGGGCCGCCCGAGTCACGGCCGCGCTGAGGCGGTCGCGGAGGGGCTCCGCCATGCGTGGCCTGGCCGCCGAGCTCGCCGCCGCGGTCCGGGCGAGGGAGCAGGTCCCGGTCGGCGTACGGTCGTTGTGCCGGGCGCTGTGCGAGGAGATGAGCGCACGGCGGGGCGGGCGTCCCGTCGAGCTGCGTTTCGAGCGGTTCCCCGACGAGATCGAAGTGACCGGGCTGTGGGTGGAGTTCCAGGACTTCGACCTGGTCATCGTCGAGGAGCGGGCCGAGGCGGTGCAGCAACTGGTCATCCTCGGGCATGAGCTGTGGCACCTGCACGCGGGGCACGCGCATCACCACGAGGCGGGTGCGGCGGCGGCCCACGCATTCGCCGACCGGCCGGGGTGGGACGACGCCGCACTGGCGGTGGCCGCCCGCAACGGATCCCGGGAACGGGACGAGGCCGATGCCGACGCCTTCGGACATCGGCTGGCGGCAGGGTGCCGCGCGCTGCTGCCGGGCGGGCGCGGACCGGACGCGCCCCTCGAACCCGTGCAGCGGTCGCTGTACTACCGGGGGCCGCGAGGAGGTGCGGCACCGTGACGACGGTGGCGCTGACCCCGGTCGAGTTCGTCAACCAGTTCTATCCGAACTTCTGGTGGATCCCCGCGGGGGTCCTGGCCGCCGCCCTGGCCATCAAGCTGCCCAGCATCATCCGGCTCTGGAAGGACCCGATGCTGCGCGCGGTCGGCGGGCTGCTGCTGCTCGCCTGCGCGGTGTTCGTCTTCGTGGCGCCGTCGACGATCGCGCGGGTCAACCGGCTCACCGGGGTGGCGAACTTCTCCGGCCCCTGGGTCTACTCGCTGCTCACCGCGTTCTGCGCCTTCTGCCTGTTGCTGATCATCTCCTGGCGCAACGGCCCGTCCGACCGCTCGGACCGCACCCGGCGCGCGATGCGCGGGGTCGTGACGGTCTATTCGGGCGTGATCGTCGCCATGTGGGTGCTGTTCGCCCTCGCGGACGTGCCGGTGGAGCGGCTGCGGGATCTCGACACGTACTACGCGAACACGCCGTACATGCGCGAACTGATCGTGCTCTACCTGCTCGCGCACACCGCGGCCGCACTGGTCACCAACGGGCTGATCTGGAACTGGGTGCGCACGGACGGACTCGACTCGCTGCTGCGCTGGGGGCTGAAGTTCCTCGGCGTCGGCTACACGGCGCAGTTGCTCTTCGACGCCGCCAAGATCGGTGCCGTGGTGGCCCGTTGGTCCGGACGGAACGTGGACTGGCTGAGCACGGCCGTCGCCCCGCCGCTCGCCTGCCTGTCCGCCGTGCTCATCGCGATCGGCTTCATCCTCCCGCACGCCGGGCAGTACCTGCACGGCCGCTGGCACGTCCGGCTCGCCCACCACGAGCTGCGGCCGCTGTACCTGCTGATGAAGACGGTCAACGGCGGAGGGGTTCCGTTCCTGCTGCGTGCGACGCCGGAGCTGCGACTGGTCCGCCGGGAGACGTTCATCCGCGACGTGCTGCTGCCGCTCGCCCGGCACATCGACGATGACCGGCGCGAACGGTTCCACGACGCCGCCCTCGCCCTCGGCCACCCGCCCGGACTGGCGAAGGTGTTCGCCGCCACCGCGGCGATCCAGGACGCGGCCGACGCCGGGACCCGGACACCGGAGGACGACGGCACCGGTGCCCATGACACCACGGAGCTGCTGCGCGAGATCGGCGCCTTGTCCCGGGCCCTGCGCCGCACGGAGGACCTCCGGGCGATCCGCGCCCTGGCGCGGGACCACACGGAGGAAGCACGTCGCTCAACGGCTGACCACATCCCTGGGGCCACCCGGCCGATTTTCGACGGGCCCCGCACGGGGAGCCGCGCGCACGGTGCGTGAAGGTACGGTGAGAGCCGTCCGGGACGAGGCCCGCACGGCTCGAAACCGGTGCCGGCGCACGGTGTTGGGGGCTGCACGGCCGTGGCCGGACGTCGGGGAATGCCCGCAGGGCGAAGGAGCCTTCATGGCTGAGTGCGAGGAGTCGCATGTCGCGTAGAGCTGTCGTCATCGGTGCGGGTCTGGCCGGCATGCTGGCCGCGGCGGCCCTGTCCGCCGTCGCGGACGAGGTGGTCGTGCTCGACCGCGACGACCTGCCCGAGGGGCCGGAGCACCGCAAGGGCCTGCCACAGGGACGTCACGCGCATCTCCTCATGGCCGGCGGCCTGGCCCCCATGGAGGACCTGGTGCCGGGCGTCAGCATGCGCAAGCACCTGCTCGCCGCCGGCGCGCACGAGATACCGCTCGGCTCGGGCATGGTCGCCCTCACACCCGAGGGCTGGTTCCGACGCTGGCGCCAACCCGGACCGCGGATGCTGACCTGCACCCGGGCACTGCTCGACTGGGCAGTGCGGGGGGCCGTGCTGGACAACACCGGAGTGGTGATCCGCAAGGCGGGGGTGCTGGAGCTGACGGGGTCGCGGCAGCGGGTGACCGGGGTCCGCGTCTCGACCGCGGCCGGGGAGGAGGAACTCGCCGCCGACTTCGTGGTGGACGCGAGCGGACGTGGCTCGCGGATCGTGACCTGGCTGGCGGGGCTGGGCGTCGACGACGTGCGCGAGAAGACGGTGGACGCCGGCCTGGTGAACGCCTCCCGTCTCTACCGCACTCCCGAGGGGGCCGGGCGTTTCCCCCTGACCATCGTGCAGGCCGATCCGTATCAGGGACGGCCCGGCCGCAGCGGCATGGTGCTGCCGATCGAGGGCGACCGCTGGATGGTCAGCCTCGCCGGCACGCGGGGCGGTGGCGAACCGCCGTCCGACCCGGACGCGTTCCTCCGGTACACCCTGGACCTGCCCGACCCCATCGTGGGCCGGCTGATCTCCGGCGCTGAACCGCTCACCGACGTCCATGTCAGCCGCAGCACCAGCAATCACCGCCGCTACCTGGAGAAGGTGCGCTCCTGGCCCGAGCGCCTCGTCGTCCTCGGTGACGCACTGGCCACGTTCAACCCCGCCTACGGGCAGGGCATGTCGGTGGCCGCGCTGGGCGCCCGGGAGCTGGACCGCGAGCTGCGGCGGTCCGGCCTCGACGCGCCCGGGCTCGCCCGGCGCGTGCAACGGCGGGCGGCCAGGCCGGTGGAGGCCGCGTGGACGATGGCGGTGAGTCAGGACGTCTGGTACCCCGGGACGCGCGGCGGCTCGCCCGGGGTCGCCGACCGTCTGGTCACCGCCTACACCCGCCGCATGATCCGCACGGCGACCGGCTCGTACACGGCGGCGTCGGCGGTCTGGGACGTGATGAGCATGACGACGGGGCCGACGCGGCTGCTGCGGCCCTCGACGGTACTGGCGACGCTGAGCGGGCCGCCGATGCCGGCGGCGGTGGGGGCGCCACTGACGGAGGACGAGCGGGCGATCCTGCGACGGCTGGACCGGTCGGGACGCTGAGCCAGGGGGCGCTCCGGTCCGGGCCGGTCCGCGCCCCGTCGGCGTACTCACGTGCGGGCGTCCCGGGACCCGGCCGTCGCCCGCTCGTGCCCCTGCCCTCGGTCAGCCGTCGAACGCGGGCTGGGCCAGGCCCTTGCCCGCCCCCGGCGCCACGAACAGCGACCCCGCCAACGCGGGCGGCTCCGTCAACCCCGTCCGAGCCGTGGTGATGTACAGATCACTCATCCCGGCCCCACCGAACGCGCAGGCCGTCACCAACGGCACGGGCAACTCGATCACCCGGTCCAGCCGCCCCTCCGGCGTGTACCGCCGTACCGCCGCGCCCTGCCACAGCGCGACCCACACACACCCGTCGGCATCCACGGTCAGCCCGTCGGGAAAGCCCGCCCCGTCCTCGATCTCGACGAGGGTGCGCCGCCCGGAGACCCGCCCCTCCGCGTAGTCGAAGACGTCGACGCGCCGGGTCGGGGAGTCGATGTAGTACATGAGCCGCCCGTCGGGGCTCCACCCCGTGCCGTTGCTGACGGCCACGTCGTCGAGCACGAGGCCGACCGTGCCGTCACCGGTGACGCGGGACAGCGTGCCGCCCCCCGGCGCCTCGTCGTACCGCATCGTGCCGGCCCACAGCGCACCGTCGGGCGCGACGGCGGCGTCGTTGGCGCGGCGGCCGGGCACGGGCTCGTGGTGCAGCCAGCGAAAGCCGTCGTCGGAGGGGTCGAGAAGACCGATTCCGTCGCGCAGGTTCAGCACGAGTCCGCCCCCGGCCCGCGGCTTGACCGCACCCACGTGCTGCTCCGTCCGGCGGACCGTGCGGCGCCCGGTGGCCGGGTCGTACGTGTGCACCCGGCAGCCGAGGATGTCGATCCAGAGGAGCCGGCCGGCCGCCGCGTCCCAGGTCGGGCCCTCGCCGAGCTCGGCCTCGGCCCGCACGGCGACCTCGTACGGCGTCGTCGTCATGCCATGCTCCGGTGACCGAGGTGCTCGGACAGCTCGGCGGCACCCTTCGCGGCGAGCTGCTCCAGCTCGGCGCGGCGCTCCTCGCTCCAGCGGATCATGGGCACGGAGATCGACAGGGCGGCGACGACCTGACCGGTGCGGTCGCGGACCGGCGCGGCCACGCAGCTCACGTCCGGGTTGGACTCGCGGTTCTCGACCGCGAGGCCCCGCTCACGGATCTCGGCCAGGGTCTCGCGCAGGACCGCCGGGTCGGTGATGCTGTTGGGGGTCATCGCGACCAGCTCGGCGCCGTCGGGAATCCGCGCGGCGAGCTCGTGCTCAGGAAGGGAGGCCAGCAGCATCTTGCCGACGGACGTGCAGTGGGCGGGCAGCCTGCGCCCGGCCGCCGACACCATCCGCACGGCGTGCGTGGAGTCGACCTTGGCGATGTAGATGACGTCCGTGTCCTCGAGGATCGCCACGTGCACCGTCTCGTCGCAGGTCTCGGCGACGGACCGGGCGACGAGCTGGCCCTCGGCCGCGAGGTCGAGCTGCTCCGCGTAACGGGCGCCGAGCTGGTACGGGCGCACACCGAGCCGGTAGCGTCCGGGCTGGCCCGGCACCGGGACGATGTACTTCCGGGCGGCGAGCGTGGTCACCAGCTCGTGCACGGTCGTGCGCGGCAGCTGGAGCTTGCGCACGATGTCGGGGGCGGAGAGCGTCCCGTCCCCGTCGAGGAAGAGCTCCAGAATGTCGAGAGCCCGGGTCACGGCTGGTACGAGGCGTCCCACGACCGGCCCCCTCCCTATATGTCTCAGGCGCCTGTGTTCGAGATATCACCGTTCGAGATATCAACAGGCGATCGGCATGACGAACACAGGCTAGCCATAGAGGTTTGCCCGGGCAATGGGCAGCGGCACCGCGGGCGGAAACCCACGAGCACACCACGAGCACGTTGCGTGCACATTAGAGTGCCCAGTGTGCGGCACGTCACAGGTGTCGCAAGGGTGGGGGAACTCTGTGCACGACATGACCATGGGCTCGAACGTCTCTTTGACGGCCCTGAGCGAGAACGTCGGTTCCGCGATCGTCAGCCTGGGCTGGTCCAGTCCGACCGGTGAGGGCGACGCCGACGTTTCCGTGCTGCTGCTGGACGCGAACGGCAAGGTCCGCAGCGACGCCGACTTCTACTTCTACAACAACCCCGTCGCCGCCGACGGCAGCGTGCAACTGCTGCCCAAGGAGAGCAACCTGCGGATCACCGGGTTCCGGCTGTCCCTCTTCAAGGGCATGGGCAGCGGCCGGGGCAACGCCGAGTCCGGCTTCATCCGCAGCGTCGACGACGCCGTGCACCGGTTCTACACCTCGGTGGTGGCCCACCTGGACGCTCCGGCATCCGGGCGGGCCGCGGCGAAGGAGCGGGCCGCGGTGTGACAGTGCGGTGGCCGTGAGCTTCGCCCGGTGCGCCGGCCCCGCTCACCGCCGCCCCCGCACCGCCCCCAACTCCCCCCGCAGCCGCTGCGCCCGCAGTACCAGTTCCAGTTCGAAGCGGCGGTCGGGGTCGTCGATCTCGTCGCCCCACAGTTCCCGGATCTGGCGGAGCCGGTAGCGGACCGTCTGGGGGTGGACGCCGAGCCGGGCCGCGACCTCGGGTGCTCCACCTCGGGTCTCCAGCCAGGCCAGGAGGGTTTCCGCGAGGCGGCGGCCGTGGGTGGGGCCGCAGTGGGTCAGGGGGGCCAGGCACCTCAGGGCCAGGTCGTCGATCAGTTCCTCGGGCTGGAGGAGGACCAGCGCCTCGGTGTGCTCCGTGCAGTAGAGGACCTCGCCCGAGGGGAGCAGGTCCCGCTCCATGAGGCGTACGGCGGCCTCGGCCCAGCGCAGCGACTTCGCCGCGTCGGTGAGCGGGACCGGCGGGCCGATCGCGCCGGACCAGCCGGCCAGGGCCCGGTGCAGGAGCTCGGGGCGGCCCGCCGCGTCCGGTTCGGGCACGACCATGCGGGGCTGCTCGTACTCCATGTCGAGCAGCACGCCCTGCCCGACCGCGGGGGCCATGGCCTCCCGGGCGGGACGCAGCAGGACGCCGACCGCGACCTTCTCGGGCAAGGGCCAGCCGATCCGGGCGGCCCGTTCGGTCAGGGCCTCGGCGGGGTCGCCGCGGTGGTGCTCGGCCAGCAGCAGCTCCATCAGGCGGCGCTGGAGGCGCAGGCGTTCCCCGGCCTGGCGGGCCGCGGCCTCGGCGTAGCCGCGTACGGACTGGTCGACCAGGCCGTCCAGGTACTCGTAGCCCGCGTCGACGAGTTCGTACATCGCCGGGGGCGGGATCTCCACGCGCTGGCCGATGTCGGCGAAGCGTCTCCAGGCCAGGCGTACGCCCATGCGGTAGATGGCCTGGAGGGAGTCGAGCGAGCGGCCGTTGAGGCCCTCCCCGCGGCCGAAGTCCTGGAAGACACCGGGCGGGACGGTGGGCCGGCCCTCCGAGTGCTCCAGATGCTGCACGAAGACCTCGATGGCGCGGCGGATGCCGACCAGGGCCATGGGCTCGCCGGAGTCGTCGAGGACGACGGGCAGATGGGGGTATTCGCGCTGGATCTCGCAGAGGATCTCCTCCGCGAGCGCGGGCGCCTCGGCCATGGCGATCGCCGCGAACCGGCGTACCTGGAAGCGCGGTACGTCGTGCCAGGCCGAGCGTGTCGTGACGGTTCCGGTGCGGGCGGCCGTCACCGGCTCAACTCCCCTGGCCGGCTTGTTCGTACGTGATCAGGGGGGTGTTCGGCTGGTCGGGTGTGGCTTCGAGCAGCGCGACCACGCCCAGCGCGGCGCCCACGGCGAGGGCGGCGGCGAGCGCGACGGTCAGCGCGGCAGCGAGCAGTCTGGACATCGCAGGGTCAGCCTCTCTGTCCGGATTCGTCCGGAGATCGTCCGGAGGTCGTCCCCACCCCGGCACCCCGTCCCTGCCTGTCGCGCCCAGTGTCGACAAGCATTGACACCCCGTCAAGAGCGGCCTACGGTTCCCGGCCCAGCCGCACGCGCTGTTCTCTCCGCCGTGCCGGCCCTCTCGTACGTCGAGCCGTCCCAAGCCACTGGAGTGCCCGGATGCGCCGTACAACCTCTCCCTTTTCCCTGGTCCTGCTGGGTCTCGGCACGTTCCTGCTGGTGCTGGCGCCACTGCTCGCCTGGTACGTCCAGCCGCGTGCCGCGGTGAACCCGATCGACATCGACACGACCGCCGTCTACACCGGCCGGGGCAGCGTCTTCGACACTGACCGGATCGAGACGGTGCCCGACCGGAAGATCACGGTGACCCAGCGGGTGCGGGGCAACGTCGAGGACAGCGAACGCAGCGGCAACGCCGTCTGGGACGTGACGACCACGGTCGACACCGACAACTCGCTGCCGGCCGCCGACCCGCACGACGCGCTGGACTTCGTCCCCCACCGCTGGGTGATGGACCGGAAGACCACCCGGCCCGTGCACTGCTGCGGCGAGAAGCCGTACATCGAGGGCGAGGCCTATCTGAAGTTCCCCTTCGACGTGCAGAAACGCTCGTACCAGTGGTGGGACAACACCCTCGGCGACACGGTCGTCCTGCGCTACCGGGGCACCGAGAAAATACAGGGCTACACGGGCTACAAGTTCACCGGCTCCGTGGCGCCGACGAGGACCGGCACGCGGATGGTGCCCGGCAGCCTCGTCGACCAGCCGGAGCGGCCGCAGGTGCTGGCCGAGGAGTGGTACTCCAACCACGGCTTCGAGCTGGTCGTCGACCAGGCCACCGGCCGGGTGATCTACGCGCAGACCGGACCGAAGCGGACGCTGCGGGCGCCGGGCGGGAAGAAGGACGCGGCGGTGCTGCTGGACAGCCGGAAGATCTCGTTCACGACCGCGACACAGAAGGAGGCCGTGCGGCAGGCGAAGCGGGACAGCGGTCAACTGCGCCTGGTGGGCACGACGTTGCCGATCGGGGCCGGTGTGGCGGGTGTGGTGCTCGCAGCGGTGGGTGGCGTTCTGGTGGCGCGTGGGCGGAAGGAGCCGGAGCAGCCCACTCCGTCCGATACGCCCAGTACGCCCCAGCCCACCCTCACGATGTGATGTGACGTCAGCTCCAACAAAGCCCGAAATTGTCACGCCGGTGAGTAGCCGTCGAGAACGTCCGGGCGAAAACTGTCCAACCCCACCCGAGCACAACCCGTCCACACTCCCCTCCCAGGAAGGGCTCAGGCCCCCCACAGCCAGACCCCCCAGAGCCACACCTCCCCCACGCTGAGTTCCGCACCCCGAGACGAGTTGGAGCACCCATGCCCCAGCACGTACCGTCCCAGCTGCGCGCCGCGTCCCCCAGCGCGCCGCAGCACCTTCCGGCACTCCCCCCACATCCGTGCCGGATCGTCTTCCTCGCCCATCGCGATCTGGACAACCCGTCCGCCGGCGGCTCCGAGCTGCTGGTCGACAAGCTCGCCGACGGCCTGACCCGGCTCGGCCACCAGGTGACCCTGCTGTGCGGGGGCCCCGCGTCCTTCCGTGACTACCGGGTCGTGTCGGCGGGCGGCCCGTACGGGCACTATCTGCGCGCCCGGTCGGCCTTCGCCCGCCAGGTCGGCGACTGCGACCTGCTGGTCGAGGTGTGCAACGGCATGCCGTACCTGGCGCCGCTGTGGCACTCCGGACCCACGCTGTGCCTGGTCAACCACGTCCATACGGATCTGTGGAAGATGCGCTTCGGCGGGCCGCTGGCGCCGGCCGCGCGGCTCGGCCGAAGACTGGAGCACTGGGCGCTGACCGGGGCGCAGCAGCGGAGTCTGCTGGTCGCGGTGTCCTCCTCCACCGCGCACGCGCTGCGCGCGATCGGCGTGGAGCGGGACCGGATCCGGGTCGTGCACAACGGGGTCGAGGAGCCGGGGCCGCGGGCCGAGCGGTCCCCCGAGCCGTTGTTCGTCGCCGTCGGCCGGCTGGTCGAGTACAAGCGGATCGATCTGCTGCTGCGGTTGTGGGAGCGGGTGCGGCCCGTCACCGGCGGGCGGCTGGTCATCGTCGGGGACGGCCCCGAGCGCGGAAGGCTGGAGCAACTCGCCGGGCCCGGTGTGGAGTTCACCGGGTACGTGTCGGAGGCGGAGAAGCATCGGCTGTTGTGCGCTGCATGGTTGCTGCTGCATCCCTCGGCCGTGGAGGGATGGGGTCTGGTCGTGACGGAGGCCGCGGCACGGGAGACGCCGGCCGTGGCGTTCGACGTGCCGGGGCTCAAGGACTCCGTGGTGGATGGTGAGACCGGGGTTCTGGCGCGCGGTGAGTCGTCGTTCGCGGCGGCGTGGTGTGCGCTCGCGTTGTCCGGGCGTCGGCGGGAGCTGATGGGCAAGGCCGCGCGGGAGCGGGCGGCGAAGTTTCGGTGGGATCGGACTGTGCGGCAGTTCCGTGTGGTTGCCGCGGAGGCGGTGAGGGGCTGGGCTCCGTGATACCGCCGAAGCGCCCACGCGGCGGAGCCGCACATGTCACAGCACCGCGCCCCTATCGACACGACCCCTCGTTTCGTAGATCTCTTGCCCTGTTCCGTGCCTTCCTCCACGAGCAGGACGATCCCGACGCCTGCTATGCGTTGCTCGCCCGGGACGCGGTCGACCAGGTCGAGGCATACGACGGGCCCGTCGCCGGACGTACCGTCGTCGACGTCGGCGGCGGCAGCGGCTACTTCACCGAGGAGTTCCGCCGGCGCGGAGCGCAAGCGTTCCTCTTCGAACCGGACCTGGCCGAACTCGGTGAGAAACCCCCCGACTCGGCCGTCGTGGCAGACGGATACCTCCTGCCCCTCCGGGACGGCATCGCGGACGTCACGTTCTCCTCGAACGTGCTGGAGCACGTGGCCGACCCGGAGACGTTCCTGAGCGAGCTGGCCCGGGTGACGCGGCCCGGCGGGCTGATCTACGTGTCGTTCACCAACTGGCTGTCGCCGTGGGGCGGGCACGAGTGGGCCCCGTGGCACTACTTCGGTGCCGAGCGGGCCCGGGCCCGCTATCTGCGGCGGACCGGCAGGCCCGCCAAGCACACGCTCGGCGAGAACCTGTTCGCGGTGCACATCGGATCCACCCTGCGGCAGGTGCGCGCCCGGGACGACGTCACGGTCGTCTCCGCGCGCTCCCGCTACTGGCCGTTCCTCGCGGAAACCGTCGTCAAGGCGCCCGGCATCCGCGAGTTCGCCACCTGGAACCTCCTCCTCATCCTGCGGCGGTGTCCTACATGACAACCACGGTCCAGGCTCCTCCACCGGCAGCCGTCCCCACCACCGCGACCGCGGCGGGTCCGCCCGAGGGCCCGCGGTCGCGGCGCTGGCTGCTGGGTTTCTGGGCCGTGGTGTTCGTGCTGTTCCTGGTGGTGCGGCCGGGACGGCAGACCTTCGACACCAAGCTCGGTGTGACGGTCGACCCGGGTCAGTTCCTCGCCGACCTGGGGCAGTTGTGGCACGACCGGGCCGGGTTCGGCGGGATCCAGGACCAGTACGTCGGCTATCTGTGGCCGATGCTGCCGTTCTACTGGCTGTGCGACCTCGTGCGGTTGCCGGTGTGGCTGGCCGAGCGGCTGTGGCTGTCGATCGTCGTGTCGGTCGCCTTCTGGGGTGCGCTGCGGCTGGCCGAGCGGCTGCGGGTGGGCAGTGGCGCGTCCCGGCTGCTGGGGGCCGTGGCGTATGCGCTGTGGCCGGTGTTCACCACCGTGATCGGGTCGACGTCGGCCGCCGCGCTGCCCGGCGCGTTCCTGCCCTGGGTGCTGCTGCCGCTGACGAACGAGCGGTACGCCGCCCGGGTCGCGGCCCTGCGGTCGGCGCTGCTGGTGCCGTTCATGGGCGGCGTGAACGCCTCGGCGACCCTGGCGTCCCTGCTGCCGGTCGGGCTGTATCTGCTGTCCCGGCCCCCCGGGCCACGGCAGCGCAAGCTGATCGCCTGGTGGGCCCCGGCCGTGCTCGTCGTGACGGCCTGGTGGTGGGTGCCGCTGCTGCTGCTCGGGGTCTACGGCGAGAACTTCCTGCCCTACATAGAGACGTCGCAGACGACGACGGACACCATGTCGGCGACCGAGGCGCTGCGCGGCGCCGGGAACTGGGTCGCCTATCTGCACTTCGGTGAGGCGTGGCTGCCCGCGGGGTGGGCCGTGGCCTCGTCGGTCGTCGTGATCGTGTGCTCGGCGCTCGCGGCCGGGCTCGGTCTGGCCGGACTCGCCCGGCGGGACATGCCCGAGCGGCGGTGGCTCGTGCTGACGGTGCTCGTCGCGGCGCTGGTGCTGCTCGCCGGGTACGGCGGCGCGTTCGGGGCGCCGTTCCACGGGGTCGTGCAGGGCTGGCTGGACGGGTGGCTGTCGCCGTTCCGGAACATCTACAAGTTCCAGACGGGCCTGGCGCTGGCATTCGTGCTGGGCCTGGCCCATCTGGTGGGCGTCGCGGCCGAGCCACGCGGGGCCCGCCCGGTGCGCGGCCGGCGCTTCGCCCCGCTGGTCGCCTCGGTGCTGATCCTGCCGGGGCTGCTGTGGCCGTACCTCAACGGCTCGATCCTCAACCCGGGTTCCTTCCAGAAGCTCCCCGCCTACTGGCAGGCCACGGCCGACTGGCTGGAGAAGTACTCGCCCGACTCGCGCGCCCTGGTCGTCCCGGCGACCGCGCACGGCATCTACACCTGGGGCTCGCCCATCGACCAGCCGCTCGACGTGCTCGCCGAGTCGCGCTGGGCCCAGCGCGACTACGTCCCGTTCGGCACGCCCGGCAACCGGCGCGCGATGGACGCGGTCGAGCAGGCGCTGATGTCGGGTGCCGAAGTCCCGGGCCTGGCCGACTACTTGAGCCGAGCCGGACTGTACTACGTCGTCGTACGCAATGATCTCGATCCGGACCAGATCGGCCATGTGCCGACCGCGACCGTCAAGCGCACCCTCGAACAGTCGGGGTACGAGCGGGTGACGGGGCTGGGTCCGGTGATGACCGGCGGGCGGATCGCGCAGGACGCCCCGCTCCAGGTCGAGGGGCTGTACCCGCGGCAGCGGGCGGTGGAGATCTACCGGCCGGCCGGGCAAGAGGTGCTCCGGCCCGGGCAGGCGGGACTCATGCCGGTCTCCGACACGGCCGTGGTGTCCGGTGGCCCGGAGGCGCTGCTGCCGCTGGCGACGCGGCTGCGCGGGCGGGCGACCGTCCTGACGGGTGACAACCACCCGGGGCTCGGCACCCCGGCGGTGCAGGTGGTGGGCGACGGGATGCGGCGCGCGGACACCCGGTTCGGCCTGGTCAACGCCGGTACGTCGTACACGTACACGCGCGACGAGCGCAACGCGCCGGGCGCCCAGCAGGACGCGGGCGAGAAGCCGCGCCAGATCCTGCCGACCGAGGGCGCGGGTCACCAGACAGTTGCCGAACTGCGCGGCGCCCGTTCGGTGACGGCCTCCTCGTACGGCAACTGGCTGTTCCACCTGCCGCAGTTCGACCCGGTGAACGCCTTCGACGGCAACCCGGACACCGCGTGGACGGAGGGCGCGCCGGACACGCCGGACGGGCAGTGGCTGCGCATCGGCTTCACCGGCTCCTACGACATGCCGTCCGCCTTCAAGGTCACGCCGCTGCCGCAGGAGAGCGTGCGGGCGGCGGCGACCAAGGTGCGGGTGGAGACGGAGAAGGGCGAGCGGACGAGCTTCCTCCGGCCGAACGGCACGGCGCAGAGCGTCAAGGCGCCCGAGGGCGGCACGCGGTGGATGAAGCTGACGATCGTGGACTCGGTGGAGCGCCGGGCCGGGCTCACGGGCGCGGGCTTCTCCGAGATCGACCTGCCGGACGTGCAGGTGACGCGGCTGCTGCGGCTCCCGACGGACGCCGCCGACGCGACCTCGGACGCCACGGTCGTCTCCCTGCACCGGACCTCCGACCCGACCGGCCTCTCCGCGACCGGCACCGAGGCCGGCCTGCACCGCCGCTTCACGACACCGGCCGCCGGGACGTACGAGGTGACGGCGAGCGCGGTGCCGGTGCCGGGCGAGGAACTCGACCGGCTGCTGTACGAGGTCGCGCCCGAGCAGCAGTCCCGGATCGTCGCCACGGCCGACTCCACGGCGAGCCTCGGCGCGGGCCTCGCCGCACGCAACCTCACCGACGGCGACCTGACGACGGCGTGGATCGCGGGCGACCGGCCGACGATCCATCTGCGCTGGGAGGGCAAGCAGCCGGTCGGCGAACTGGTGCTGGCCCCCGCGGGCGGCCTGTCCACCCGCGCCTCCCAGGTGCACATCAGCTCCCCGGACGGCGCGACGATCGCCGGCGTCGAGGAGAACGGCTGGGTCCGCTTCCCGCCGATCACCACGGACCGGCTCGACATCACGATCACCGAGACCGCCCCGCTGACCCTGCACAACCCGGTCGCCGACGAGGATCTGCGCCTCCCCGTGGGCCTCACGGAGGCGTACATCCCCTCCCTCGACCAGTACCGCACCCCACAGCCGGACGGCACCCGGAAGTTCTCACTGCCATGTGGGAAGGGGCCCGACGTGGCGCTGGACGGCGAGCTCTACCAGACGACCGCGAAGGGCACCGTGAGGGACCTGGTGGAACGGCGGTCCGTCGAGGTGACGCTCTGCCGGCAGGGCCGGGCGGACACCGAGGTGGAACTGCCCTCGGGCGACCACCGGCTGGAGGGCGGCGATGCCGGCCCGCTCGCGCTGACGGACGTCACCCTGACCCGCGGGACGGTCCCGGAGGCCGCCGCGGCCGGGCGTGAGCTGCGGGTCCGCGACTGGCTGGGCGACCGGCGCGAGGTGACGGTCGGCTCGGGCGCGGCCTCGTACCTGACGACGTACGAGAACTTCAACGACGGCTGGAAGGCCACCCTCGACGGCAAGGAGCTCACCCCGTTGCGGCTCGACGGCTGGCAGCAGGGCTGGCGGATCCCGGCCGGGGCGGGCGGCACGGTCAAGCTGTCCTACGAACCGGCCACCACGTACGACGCCGGGCTGATCGGCAGCGGCGCCGGCATCGCGGTGCTGCTGGGCCTGGCGCTCTGGCGCCGCCGCGCCCCCAATCCCGACGCACCGCAACCCGCCCCGCCGCTGCCCGGCCTGTGGCTCGGCACGGTGGCGCTGACGCTGGTCGGTGCGGTGATCGCGGGCTGGTTCGCGCTGCTGGTCCCGGCACTGGCGCTGCTCGCGGCCAGGCGGCACGCGCTGCTGGTGCCGATCGCGTTCGTGGCGCTGGCCGGAGCGGGGGTCGCTGCCGCGATCGGGGCCGGGGAGCCGGTGGGGGCGGGCGCGGGCGCGTTCGGCCGGACAGCCCAACTGCTGGCGCTGATCGGCCTGTTCGCAGGACTGGTAAGCCTGCACGAGCCCGCTGGGGGGAGGAACGAGCCCGCATGACGACACCGGTACGCGTCCCGTTCCCGGTGGTGGACGAGGTGTCCCGGCACTGCCTCCAGGAGGAGGAGCCGGAAACGGTCCACATCGAGGTCCACCTCCCCGGGCCCGTCGACCAGACCCGCCTGCGCAAGGCGTTCACGGAGGCCCTGCACCGGCACCCGCGGATCCTGATGCGGGAGGCCCGGGGGCCGTGGTACCGGCGGCGTTACGAGTGGGAGCTGACGGCGGAGCCGGACGTGGAGGTGGTGACCTTCGCCCCGGCGGGCCCGCGAGCGCTCCAGGACGCCCGGACCCGGGCGCTGACGGAGGCACCACCCCTGTCGATGTCCCCGCCGATACGGCTCGAAGTGGTGGACTCGGTCCTCTTCCTGACCATCAACCACACCGCCCTCGACGGTCCGGCCTGCCTCCGCATACTCGCCACCGCCGCAGAGCTCTACGGCGGCACGGACAACTCCCCCGCAGCACCCCCCACCCGCCCTGCAGCACCCCCGCAACAAGCCCCGGACATCCCCACCGCCTGGTCACCCCCCGCACGGGTGGCGCCCGGCACCCCCGACCCCTCCCCCGGCAACGGCATGCTCGTCACCGAGCTCCCCCTCCCGCACCGCCCCAAGGGCTCCCCCTACACCGTCAACGACCAGCTCATGGTCACCACGGCCCTGACCATCGCCCACTGGAACCGGGAGCACGGCGCCCTCCCCCACTCTCGGCTTCGCTCGAGCGGGGGGACCCCCATCCGCCCCCTGCGCATCACCATGCCCGTCGACGACCGCCCCCGCGACACCACGATGCCCATCGGCAACGGCACCCGCCTGGTCGAAGTACCGTTCCTGCCGTCGGAGCTGGACGTCACGGACATGCCCGCCCTGCTGCAGCGCACGGCCACCCGCACCCGCGCCCTCAAGTCCCTGCCCCGCCCCCAACTGGGCCACGGCGCCGCCCTCCTCACCGCCCCCTGGGCCCCGGTCGCCGCCCGCGCCGCCCTCACCCGCGCCCTGCGCCGGGCCGCCGCGCCCTGGACGTCGACGACCCTGCTCAGCAACATCGGCCGTATCCCGTACCCCCTGGACTTCGGCGAGGAGACGGGCCGCGCGCACGCCGTCTGGTTCTCGGCGCCGGCCCGGATGCCGCGCGGCCTCACCGTGACCACCGCCTCCACCGCCGGCCGCCTCCACCTGGCCCTGCGCTGGTCCCGGGCCCTGCTCAGCCACGGCGACGGCGCCCACCTCCGCGACCTGTTCGAGCACTATCTCCACACCACGGAGGTGAGCCCGTGACGACCTCCCCCGTGCAGCCGCGCGACCTGCGCGACTTCTACGAGAACCCGGCCGTGCCCGTCGCCTCCGGCACCCCTCGCAGCCTCCGCCAGGCCCGCATGCTGGCCGCTGCCCTCGGCCCGGCGGGCCCGAAGCCGCGGACGATCCTCGACATCGGCTGCGGGGACGGCACCGCCGCCGCCACCGCGGCCCCGCTCCTCCCCGGCCACCGTGTCATCGGCGTCGACTGGTCCCAGGACGCCCTGAGGCGCGCCCGCACCCGCATCCCGTACGCGGTCCGCGGTGAACTCACCGGCGGCGGGCTGCCGTTCGCGCCGGAGTCGGCCGACGCCGTGCTGTTCAGCGAGGTGATCGAGCATCTCGTCGACCCGGACGCGGCGCTCGACGAGATCCGCCGGATCCTGCGGCCCGGCGGGCATCTGATGCTGTCCACGCCGAATCTGGCCGCCTGGTACAACCGCGCCCTGCTGCTCGCCGGCGTCCAGCCGGTCTTCTCGGAGGTCAGCCTGCGCGGCATCCACGGCCGCCCGGGC
Source organism: Streptomyces chartreusis NRRL 3882 (assembly GCF_900236475.1). GTDB lineage: Bacteria > Actinomycetota > Actinomycetes > Streptomycetales > Streptomycetaceae > Streptomyces > Streptomyces chartreusis_D. The sequence continues at coordinate 6,211,990 of NZ_LT963352.1, read as the reverse complement.
CGGGAGGTCGTGGGTCATCTGCGCCTCTACACCGCCCGCGCGCTGCGGGAGTTCGTCGCCGCGTCCGGATTCACGGTCGTGACGCTCGAAGGCGCTCCCTTCCACGGCGTACCGCGCCCGCTGCGGCCGCTGGACCGGCTGGCCTGTGCCCGGCCGCAGCTGGCGTCGATCCTGCTGCTGCACGCCAGGAGGACCTAGCCCATGTGGTGGGGAGTGGCCGCGGCCCTGCTGGCGAACACCCTGTACAGCCTGGGCTTCGTGCTGGAGAAACGGGCGCTCACCGCCCTGCCCGAGGTGACGATCCGGCAGCCCGCCAGGCTGCTGCGCCTCGTCCTCGGCAGCCCGCTGTGGATCGGCGGCTCCCTCGCCCTCGCGGCCGGTTTCGGCGCCCAGCTCGTCGTGTACCGCACCCTCCCGATCGCCGCCGCGCAGGGCATCTTCGTCTCCGGCCTCGTGCTGCTCGTGCTGCTGTCGGCGCGGCTGCTCGGGGAGGAGACCAGCGGCCGGGAGCGGTACGCGCTGGGCGCGATCCTGCTCGCGCTGCTGATGGTGGTGCTGTCGCTGCGCGAGGGCTCGGACACCGTCAGCCAGGACGCGCCGTACCAGTTGATCCTGCTGGTGTGCGTGCCGTCGCTGGCGGCCGGGCTGTGGCTGTACGGCTCCGCCGAGCGGCGGGCCCGCAACCGGCACCGGCGGCCGACGACCGGCGTCGAGTACGGCGTGGCGGTGGGCCTGCTGTACGGCGTCAGTTCGCTGGCCATCAAGGGGGTCTCCAGCCATCTGACGACCAGCGGGATCGGCGGTGCGGTGCTGGACCTGCTGGGCTCCCCGTATCCGTATCTGCTGCTGTTCACCGGTGTGTTCGGCCTGGTGATGTCGCAGGCGGCGCTCCAGCGCTGCCGGGCCTCGCTGATCGTGCCGGTGTGCACGACCGTGACCAGTCTGTTCACGGCGGTGCTCGGCACGCTGTCGTTCGGCGAGGCCCTGCCGGACGAGCCGCTGCGGCTCGCGCTGCGGGTGGCGGGCACGGCCCTGGCGGTCGCCGTGCTGCTGACCATGCCGAAGCACGACCCCGCTCCCCGACCCTCCGCACCAGCCAAGGAGTTGGCGTCCCCATGAAGCCCGACGACCCGCTGCTGAAGATCCTGGCGTGCCCGCTCGACAAGGGCCCGCTGCATCTGCTGGCCGAGGAGGCCGGGCAGGAGGAGGCGCTGTACAACCCGCGGTTGCGCCGCCGCTATCCGATCGTCGACGGCATTCCGCAGCTGCTGCCGTCCTCGGGCGAGCAGGTCCCGGACGACGAGCACGAGGAACTTCTCCAGAGGATGGCCCCATGACCAGCCTGGCCGCCCGCCTCGCTCCCTTCCTGCCCACCCGCCTGGTGGCGGCGACGGCCCGGGCGCTCTACCCCCGGTTCGAACCGGAGCTGGCGCGGCTCGCCGAGCTGTGCCCGCCGCACTGCGGTACTGCGGTGGACGTCGGCGGCTGGTACGGGCCCTGGACGCACCGGCTGTCCGGCCTGGCCGAGCATGTGGTGACGATCGAACCGGTGCCCCATCTGGCCCGGCTGCTGGCCGCCGCCGTCCCGCCGAACGTACGGGTGATCCGTGCGGCGGCCTCGGACCGCCCGGGCATCGCCCGCCTGTGGCTGCCGTCGGGCGATTCGGGCGACCGGGGCGTGTCGTCGCTGGTGCGGCGCGACATCCACGGCCGGGCGCTGGACGTCCCCTGCGTCACGCTGGACGAGCTGGGCCTGCGCAACGTCGGCTTCATCAAGATCGACGTGGACGGCAACGAGCCGGCTGTCCTGCGCGGCGCGACGGGTCTGCTGGCCCGCGACCGCCCAGCCCTCTTCGTGGAGCTGGAGTCCCGCATCCAGCCGGTCGCCCCTGTGGTGACCTACCTGTCCCTGCTCGGCTACGACGGCTGGGTCCTGCCTGGCGACACCTGGGTGCCGCTGGCGAACTTCCCCCTGGAGGACCATCAGGCGGGCGCCTCTCACGTCGTCTCGCACGGACTGCTCCGCCGCGTCCTGCCGTCCCCGCTCCTCAGGGGCCCGCGCTACGTCAACTCGGTCCTCTTCCTCCCGGACGGCCGCCGCCCGGGCACCGCGCCGGTGGGCGACGATGGTTCCCATGCCCTCCGGAAAGCGCCCCGCTAGCCCCTTCACACCGCTCGACTTCCAGCTGGTGCTGCTGCGTCGCATGGCCGACCACAACCCGGACCTGGTGGAGGACGCCCGTCACGAGCTGGGGGCCTCCCTCGCGGCCATGCGCGAGGCCAACAAGCGCTGGCAGGCGATGGTCCGCTCCCCGCGGTCCCGCGCGCCCCTTTCCCGCTACCGCTCCGTGCTGGGCGGACCCGAGTCCCGTACTGCCCGCCGGATCGGCGACCTGGACTGCGAGGCCTGGCTGTGGCCCGTACCGCTCTGGCCGGACCTGCGCTTCGAGGTGCTGACCGCCCCGAACGGCGTGGTGTGGAACGAGTGGCTGGTCCGCGCCCCGGGCGCCGCGGGGCCCGAGCTGCGCACGCTCGACGACCTCACCCCCTGGTCCTGCACGGTCGACGAGGCGGCCCGCGCCTTCGCCCCGGCCCGTCCCCTCCAGGGCTCGGCCCCGACCCGCTGGGGGCTGGCGTTCACCGCGCCGGACGCGCAGGGGGCCCGGTGGGAGGTCGTCGCGGAGTTCACCTGGGGGCTGTTGCAGCGGGTGGCCGTCACCGGCCGTCAGGGCTGACGAGCGCCGACCCTTCCGGCCCGGCCGGGCCGCCGGGGCCGCGCGGGCACGCAGCGCCACGCGAGGCCCGCGGCGGCCAGGTAGGCGAGCGCCCCGATGAGCATGCTGGTGCGGATGCCGGTGCCGTAGTCGGCGGCGGAGGCGAGCAGGCTGCCGCCGAGGGCGACGCCGGTGGCGCTGCCGATCTGGCGGGTGGTGTTGAACAGGGCGGAGGCGGCCCCCGAGTACGCCGCGGGGGCGGCGCCCATCACGGTGGCGGTCGAGCCGGTGAGGGCGAAGGACGTGCCGAATCCCGCGGCCATCATCGGGGCCACCAGCAGCGCGTAGGCCGGGTCGGCGCCCGCCGCGGCCCAGCCGGCCGGCCCCAGGGCGGCCAGCAGCATCCCGGAGACCACCAGCGGGCGGTCGCCGGTGCGGCGGGCGAGCCGCCCGGACAGGACGGAGGCGAACATCGTCATCGCCACCGCCGGGAACAGCGCGAGACCGGTGCCGAGGGCGCTGTAGCCGCGCTCGTGCTGGAACTCCAGGCTGGCGGTGAACACCATGCCGTAGAAGCCGAAGTTGAACAGCAGGCCGATGCCGGCTGCGCCGCTCATGGCGCGGGAGCGCAGCAGGCCGAGCGGGAGGACCGGGGACCGGGCCAGCCGCTCGCGCACCACGAACGCCACGGCGGCCGACACGGCCAGACCCGCACCGGCGAGCACGGCCGGATCGGCCCAGCCCCGCCGTCCGGCCTCGTTGAGCGCCCCGGTCAGCAGCGCCACCGCCGCCACGACCGCGCACTGCGCCGGCCAGTCCAGGGCCCGGCCGCCGGGGTGAGCGGGCCACGTGCCGCAGCGTCAGCACCAGGCAGACCACACCGACGGGCAGGTTGACGAGGAACACCCAGCGCCAGCCCACCGTGGAGACGAGCAGCCCGCCCAGCAGCGGCCCGGCCGAGGCCGCGATGCCCGCCATGGAACCCCACAGCCCGAAGGCCCGCGAGCGTGCGGCCCGCTCGGGGTAGGCCTGCTGGAGCAGGGCCAGGGAACCGGGCACGATCAGCGCCGCGCCCAGCCCCTCCACGAGCCGGGCCACCACCAGGAAGAGCGTGCCGGGCGCGAGCGCGCACGCCGCGGACGACACGGTGAACACCGCCACGCCCGCACAGAACACCCGGCGGTTGCCCAGCCGGTCCCCCAGCGCCCCACCGGTCAGCAGGAACCCGGCGAAGACCAGGGTGTACCCGTCGGTGATCCACTGGATGCCGGTGAGCGAGGCCGACAGCTCCCGCCCGATCACCGGCACGGCGACGTTGATGACCGTCACGTCCAGGATCACCATGAAGTACTCGGCGCACACCGCGAGCAGCGGTGCCCAGGACCGTCGCTCGGAGGGCATGGCCCTACCACTACACCAAAAACGGCATGGAAGGACGTAAAGGGGCGTAAGGTACTCAGCCGGCGGCGGCCAGGACCGCCTCGACCACCCTCGGCACGGACTCCGGGTGCAGCCACAGGAACAGGTTCGGCTCGATCAGCTCCAGCTCCATGACGCACGGCTCCCCGTCCGGCCCGGTGACGAGGTCCACCCGCGCGTACAGCAGCTCCTGCTGCCCGGGGACGGCGGCCAGCGCCCGCTCGGCGACGTCGAGTTCGGCGGCGGTCGGCTCCCAGGGCCGGAGGTCGGGGTGGGCGACCTTCTCGGCGTCGTACGGTGTGTCCGGCGCGAGGACCGCGCCCTTGCGGCTGGCGTGCAGCAGGCGTCCGCCGAAGAACTGCAGGGCCCGCTCCCCGTGCGTGTCGATGCCGGTCAGATAGGGCTGGAGCATGACGGTGAAGCCCTCGGCGTGCATCCGCTCGACCTGGCGCAGGGCGGCGTCCCGCTCCCCGGCGGGGTAGCGCGCGGCGTACCGGGCACCCGCCCCCGAGGTGGGCTTCACGACGTACTCGTGGTCGGCGGGCAGCTCGACGGGATCGCCGGGCGCGAAGTAGCGGGTCGGCACGGCGGGCACCCCGGCCTCCGCGAGCCGGCCCAGGTACCTCTTGTCGGCGTTCCACCGCACGACGTCCACCGGGTTGGCCAGCCGCGTCACCTTCCCGCACCGCTCGGCCCACGCCGCGAACTCCTCGGCCCGCCAGCTGTAGTCCCAGGTGGACCGTATGAGGGCCAGGTCGTAGCCGGCCCAGTCGGCCGACGGGTCGTCCCAGTGGACGGCGGCGGCCTCGGCCCCGGCCTCCCGCAGCGCGTCCACCAGCCCCGCCAGGTCCCGGTCCTTGCTCTCCACGCCACCGGGGTCGTAGGTGACGAGCGCTATGCGCGGGGTGCCGGCCACGGCGACTCCATCCTCGGACCAACGATCGATTCCGGCGCAGGCTAACAATCCGGCCCGGAACCGCGACACCCTGTTTGACCTTCACCTTTGGTGAAGCCCCAGCATCGGTGGCGGAACCGGGAAGCGCGCGGAACCCGCGGAGCGCAGGGGATCGCATGGACATATCGCATGGGGATCGCATGGACATGCTGACGATCGGCGCGTTCGCGAAGGCGTGCCGGCTCTCGCCGAAGGCACTGCGCCTGTACGACGAGCTGGACCTGCTGCGGCCCGCCCGGGTGGACCCGGACACCGGATACCGGTACTACGCGGTCGGGCAGTTGGAGCAGGCCCGGCTGGTGGCGTGGCTGCGGCGGCTGGGCATGCCGCTGGCCGAGATCCGCCAGGTGTGCCGGCTCCACGACCGCGACTCCACGGCCGCCGCCCGGGAGATCCGCGCCTACTGGGCGCGTGTCGAGGCGGAGACGGCGGTACGGCGGGACCTCGCCGCGTTCCTGGTCGATCACCTGACGGAGGACTCGGACGAGTCCGGAAAGGACACCGCCATGCTGGAACTGCGTTACTCCGCCCACTCGGACACCGGTCGCGTCCGCCCCGCCAACCAGGACACGGCGTACGCGGGCGCCCGGCTGCTCGCCGTCGCCGACGGCTTCGGACCGGCGGGCGCGCCCGCGAGCAGCGCCGCCGTGGAGGCACTGCGCTTCCTCGACACGGACGAGGTCCCGGCCGGCGGGGTCCTCAACCTCCTGGAGGACGCGGTGCGGGGCGCGGCCCAGGCCGTCCGGGACGTGGCCGACGGCGCCGACGAAATCGGCACTACCCTGACCGCCCTGCTGTGGACGGGCTCACGGCTGGCCCTGGTGCACATCGGCGATTCCCGCGCCTACCTGCTGCGCGACGGGGAGCTGTTCCTCATCACCCACGACCACACGGTCGTCCAGTCGATGATCGACGAGGGGCGCCTGACGCCCGAGGAGGCCGTCTCCCACCCCCAGCGGTCCCTCCTCCTGAAGGCCCTGACGGGCGACGGTGCCGCCACGGTCCCGGACCTCCGCCTGCACGACGCGCACCCGGACGACCGTTACCTGCTGTGCTCCGACGGCCTGACCGGTGTGGTCGCCGAGGACCGGATCCGGGAGCTCCTCGCCTCGCGGGGCACCCCGGACGAGACGGTCGGGGCCCTGGTCGGGGCGGCGAACGAGGCCGGCGGGCCGGACAACGTCAGCTGCGTGGTGGCGGACGTCGTGGCGGTGTGACCCGGACGGCCCATGACCACGGGCCGTGACCGGCCCCGGCCGGTCTACTGGGCGGGACACCGATCACAGGAAGGGATTTCCCATGGCTGCTGTGCTGTCCTTGCGCTGGGCCGGGGTGACGCCCGAGCAGTACGACGCGATGCTGGCCGAGGTGCGCTGGGAGGCGCAGGTGCCGGACGGGCTCGTCCTGCACGTGGCCTGGTTCGAGGCGGGCGCCCTGCACGTGACCGACGTGTGGAACGCCGAGGCTGACTTCGAGCGCTTCTTCGCCGAGCGCCTCTCTCCGGCCGTGCAGAAGGTCGGTCTCCCCGGCAAGCCCGAGTTCCACTTCACGCCGGCACACCGGCGGTTCGTGCCGCCCGGTGCCGCCGGGGCCGCCTGACACCCCGGATCGCGCTACCCCTCCTCCCCCGGCTCCCAGTCCAGCAACCGCACCTTCGCCACCGTGCGGACGTGCCGTCGCATGGCCGTGGCCGCCTGACGGGGCTGCTGTGCGGCGATCGCGTCGAGGATGGCCTGGTGCTGGGAGAGGGAGCGGGACGGGCGGCCGGGCTGACGGAGGGACTCGGTGCGGCTCTCGGCGATCTGCTCGGCGATGGAGCGCATGAACTCCTCGAGCAGACCGCTGTGGGCCGCCGCCGTCACCGCCGCGTGGAACAGCCGGTCGCCCTCCACGCCGTGACCGCCCGCCTCGATCTCCTCCGACATGTGCGCGAGCGCCGAGCGCAGCGCGGCCAGGTCCTCCTCCGAGCGCCGCTCCGCGGCCAGTTCGGCGAGCTTCGTCTCCAGCGCCTCCCGGGCCTCCAGGACATCGGGCAGGCGCCGGCGGCGTTCCACCATCCGCTCGACCGGTTCGGTGTCGAGGCTGTCCCGCACGAGGTACGTGCCACCCCCGTGCCGGGCCTCCACCAGGCCCTGGACCTCCAGCACCACGATCGCCTGCTTCACCGAGGCGCGGCTCACCCCGAGCCGCTGGGCCAGATCGCGCTCGGGCGGCAGCCGGTCGCCGGCGCGCAGGCCGCCCTCGACGACGTACTGACGCAGCCGCTCCAGCACCTGTTCGTAGAGGCGCTGTTTGGTCATGGGGCGCAGGGCGTCGGTCACGGGGTCCCCCTCTCGCCGGGAGCGTAACACCGGCACTTGTCGTGGCCGAGTGGCTGAACCAATTCTCGCGCACCCCCTTGACGGGCGTCCGGGCCGCACCCACGCTTTCAGCCAACGCACCTCAAGTGGCTCAGCCACTCGGCCACTCTCCTGGTGCTCCCAGCCGCTCCGGGGCCCAAAGACGGGAGCCCGTATGTCCCCTGAACTCATCTCGATCCTCGTCCTCGTCGTGGTGTTCGTCATCGCCACCACCCGTTCCGTCAACATGGGCGCGCTCGCCTTCGCCGCCGCCTTCGGGGTCGGCGGGCTCGTCGCCGACCTCGATGCGGACGGCATCTTCGCCGGCTTCCCCGGCGACCTGTTCGTCGTCCTGGTCGGCGTCACGTACCTCTTCGCGATCGCCCGCGCCAACGGCACCACCGACTGGCTGGTGCACGCCGCCGTCCGGCTCGTGCGGGGGCGGGTGGCGCTCATCCCCTGGGTGATGTTCGCCCTGACCGGGGCGCTCACGGCGATCGGCGCGGTCAGCCCGGCCGCGGTGGCGATCGTCGCCCCGATCGCCCTGAGCTTCGCCGCCCGGTACGGGATCAGCCCGCTGCTGATGGGCGCGATGGTCGTCCACGGCGCCCAGGCCGGCGGCTTCTCGCCCATCAGCATCTACGGCTCGATCGTCAACGGCATCGTGGAACGCGAGAAGCTGCCGGGCGACGAGGTGGTGCTGTTCCTGTCGTCACTGGCGGCGAACCTGGTGATCGCGGGAGTGGTGTTCATCGTCTGCGGCGGCTTGAAGCTGTGGGCGCGGGGGGCCGTGGACGAGGGCGATGGAGACATGGCTGCGGGCAGTCGTGCCGCTGGGGCGATGGGGGTCCCCCCTGCTGGAGCGAAGCCGAGAGCTCGGGGGAGGGTGGGCGCAGCGGCACCCCGCTCCGCCGAGCTGCGGCCCAACCCGACAGCGACCCTCACGCCCAGCACGGAAATCACCACCCTCACCCCATCCCGCCTCGCCACCCTCACCTCCCTCCTGGCCCTGGTCGTCGCCGTCCTCGTCTTCGACCTGGACGCAGGCCTCACGGCCATCACCCTCGCCGTCCTCCTCAGCACCGCCTGGCCGGACGACAGCCGCAAGGCGGTGGGCGAGATCGCCTGGCCGACAGTCCTCCTCATCTGCGGCGTCCTCACCTACGTGGGCGTCCTCGACGAGATGGGCACCATCACCTGGGCAGGCGAGGGCGTGGGCAACATCGGCATCCCGCTGCTCGCCGCCGTCCTGCTCTGCTACATCGGCGCACTCGTCTCGGCCTTCGCCTCCTCCGTGGGCATCATGGGCGCCCTGATCCCCCTGGCCGTGCCGTTCCTGGAACGGGGCGAGATCGGCGCGATCGGCATGGTGGCGGCGCTCGCCGTGTCCGCGACCGTCGTGGACGTGAGCCCGTTCTCCACGAACGGCGCACTCGTCCTGGCCGCCGCGCCGGACGTCGACCGCGAGCGTTTCTTCCGGCAGCTGATGGTGTACGGAGGGATCGTGGTGGCGGTCGTACCGGCGGCGGCATGGCTGGTGATGGTCGTCCCCGGCTGGGGATAGCCCCGGCGTCCACAGCGAACCGCACGCAACAGCCAAGGAGATGACGCGTGACCCCTCTCTTCCCGGGCCTGACCGAACCCCCGGCCGACCACCCCGCCCTCCGGTTCGGCGAGCGCTCCCTCACCTACGCGCAGCTCGCCGCCGCGGCCGGAGCACTCACGGGCCGCATCGGCGAGGCCACGCGGGTCGCCGTCTGGGCGACGCCCACCATGGAGACGGCCGTCGCCGTCGTCGCCGCGCTGCTGGCCGGCGTCCCCGCCGTGCCGCTCAACCCGAAGTCGGGCGAGAAGGAACTCGGGCACATCCTGTCCGACAGCGCGCCCGACCTGGTGCTCACGGCACCGGACGACCAACTCCCCGCCCCCGTACGGGACCTGCCCCGCCTCGACATCGACGTGCACGGCACCGGGCCGGTCCCCGGGGACCACGCCGACGAGTCCGACCCGGCCCTGATCGTCTACACCTCCGGCACCACCGGCCCGCCCAAGGGTGCCGTCATCCCGCGCCGGGCGATCGCCTCGACCCTGGACGCGCTGGCCGACGCGTGGCAGTGGACCGGCGACGACGTACTCGTCCACGGACTGCCGCTGTTCCATGTGCACGGCCTGGTCCTGGGCACGCTCGGCCCGCTGCGGCGCGGCGGTTCGGTGCGGCACCTGGGCCGCTTCAGCACGCAGGGCGTCGCCCGGGAGCTGAACGCCGGGGCGACCATGCTGTTCGGCGTGCCGACGATGTACCACCGGATCGCGGAGGCGGTGACCGGCGACCCGGAGCTGGTGAAAGCGCTGACCGGGGCGCGGCTGCTGGTGTCCGGTTCCGCCGCGCTGCCCGTCCACGACCACGGGCGGATCGCGACGGCGACCGGGCGGCGGGTGATCGAGCGCTACGGCATGACGGAGACGCTGATGAACACCAGCGTCCGTGCCGACGGCGAGGCCCGCCCGGGCACGGTGGGCGTGCCGCTGCCGGGCGTGGAGCTGCGGCTGGTCGAGGAGGACGGCTCGGAGGTCACCGCGTACGACGGTGAGACCGTCGGCGAGATCCAGGTGCGCGGCCCGAACCTGTTCACCGAGTATCTCAACCGGCCCGACGCCACCGCCGCCGCCTTCACCGCGGACGGCTGGTTCCGCACCGGCGACATGGCGGTGCGCGACCCCGACGGCTATGTCCGGATCGTCGGGCGCAAGGCCACCGATCTGATCAAGAGCGGCGGTTACAAGATCGGGGCGGGGGAGATCGAGAACGCGCTCCTGGAACACCCGGGGGTGCGGGAGGCCGCCGTCACCGGGGAGCCGGACGCCGACCTGGGCGAGCGGATCGTGGCGTGGATCGTCCCGGCGGAGCCCGATTCCCCGCCGTCGCTGGAGGAGTTGGCGGATCACGTGGCCAAGCGTCTCGCCCCGCACAAGCGCCCCCGGGTCGTCCACCACCTCGACGCCCTGCCCCGCAACGACATGGGGAAGATCATGAAGCGGGCGCTGCCCCATGACTGAGCGCCTCCCCGGGACTGAGCGCCCCTCCGCCCGCGCGGTCGCCGACGCCATCGCCGACGACTCCACCTTCGCCGAACTGCCGGCCGTCATACGGGACGCGAAGCCGGACGGCCCGCTCGGCTGGCCCGGCTACGACGCCTTGCGCACCCGTGCCGCCGAACGCACCGGCGAGCAGGAGTCCGTGGTCTGCGGCACCGCCCGCGTCGGCGGTACCCGGGCCGTGCTGATCGCCTTCGAGTTCGGCTTCCTCGGCGGCTCGCTCGGCGAACGCACCGGCGACCGGCTGGAGGCGGCGTACACCTACGCCCGTGAGCACCGCCTCCCGGTCGTGCCGCTGGTCGCCACCGGCGGCAGCCGGATGCAGGAGGGCATGCTCGCCCTGACCCAACTCCAGCGCGTGGCCCGGCAGTCGGCGCTCACCAGGGAAGCGGGACTCGCGCAGGTCGCCGTGGTGCGCGATCCGACCACCGGGGGCGGCTGGGCCACCCTGGGCGCGGGCGCCGACGTGGTCCTCGCGCTGCCCGGGGCCCAGGTCGGCTTCGCCGGCTCCCGGGTGCGGCCGGCGGACGCGGACCCGGCGGCCTACACGGCCGAGGCGCAGGTCGCGGCGGGGGCGGCGGACGCGGTCGTACGGCCGGAGGACCTGCGCGGGACGCTGGGCCGGTGGCTGCGGCTGCTGACGTGCCCGTCCGGCACGCCGGCGCCGCCGCCCGAACCGCTCGGCGACGACGCGGGCCTGCCCGCCACCGGCTGGGACGCCGTCCGGCGCGCCCGCTCACCCCGGCGCCCGCGCGCCGCCGCCTACTTGGACGCCTACTTCTCCGACCGAGCGGCGATCAGCGGCGACCGCTGCGGCGGCACGGACCCGGACGGCATGCTGTGCGGCTTCGGCACGCACGAGGGCCGCACGATCGCGTACGCCGCGCAGACCGGAACCGCGACCCGCCCCGCCGGCTACCGCACCGCCGCCCGTCTGATCCGTCTCGCGGACCGGCTGGGCATCCCGGTGCTGACCCTCGTGGACACCCCGGGCGCCGCCAACGACGCGGCGGCGGAGCGGCAGGGCGCGGGTCCCGCGATCGCGGACCTGTTCGGCGCGGTGGCGGGCGCCCGCACCCCGGTGACGACGCTGGTGATCGGCGAGGGCGGCTCCGGCGGCGCGCTGGCGCTGGCCGCGCCCGGCAACACCTGGGCCACCCCGGACAGTTACTTCTCGGTGATCGCGCCGGAGCTCGCGGCGGCCATCCTCAAGCGGCCGCCCCGCGAGGTGGAGACGACGGCGGACCAGCTCCGCATCCGGCCGCAGGATCTGGTGGAGCTGGGGGTGATCCGGGGGACCGTGGGTCCGTGAGAGTTCGGTGGATGCCTCCCGCAACATCAAGTACCTTCCGTGACAATGGAAATGCTCAGTGCAGTGGGACGACGGGGGTGCCGTGGACGGGTTGGTCGAGTTCAGGACCGGTGACGGTGCCGTGGTCGCGGTCGAGGCGGTGGAGGAGCGGTCCGGCTCCCGCCTGGTCTCCCGCGGCGACGGCACGGTCCAGGCGACCCGCACCTTCGAGGGCGCCCTGGACGGGGTGCGCTCGGCGGCGGAGTCCGCGCTGCGGGTGTTCCGCGACGGCTCGCTGAAGCCCGACGGCGTGGAGATCGAGTTCGGGGTCAAACTGTCCGCGGAAACAGGCGCGTTCATCGCCAAGGGCACCGCCGAGGGCCACCTGGTGGTCAGACTGACCTGGTCCCCGGCCGGTCCGGAGACCAGCCCCGCCTCATGAACAGCGCCGAGTGGCACGCCCGGATCGAGTTACGGGGCCGGGTGGCCGGAGCCGGCTTCCTGGTCGCGCCCGGCACGGTGCTGACCTGTGCCCACGTCGTGGGGGACGGCGAGGGCCTGACCGTGACCTTCACCGAGCGGCCCGGCTCCCCGCCCGTGCCCGCCCGGGTGGTCGCGCACGGCGGCTGGACCGGCTCCAGCACCGACCTCGGCGACCTCGCCGTGCTGGAACTCGACGAGGAGGTGCCGATCGCCCCGGCCGCGCTGGCCCCGGTCGACGCCGCGCACGGCCCGGCACCGCGCAAGCTCGTCGTCTACGGCTTCCCGGTCGGCTTCGACGAGGGCACCCTCGCCGAATACCGCGTCACCGCACCCCAGTTGATCAAACGGGAGTGGATCCAGCTGGAGGCCTGGCACCCGGGCGGCCAGCCCCTGGCCCCCGGCTTCAGCGGGGCCGCCGTCACCCTGGCCGACACCGGCGAGGTCGTCGGCATGGCCACGGCGGCGGCCGGCACCCGGGACGTGCGCACCGGCCGGATGATGCCCACCCAGGTCATGGCCCGCTACTGGCCCGCACTCCAGAGCCTGGTCCCCACCTCCGACCACACCACCGCCGACCGGGCCCGGTTGCGTGCCCTGGTCGAGAAGGCGGCCCGCGCGGGCGTGGACTGCGACCCGGTCCGGCTCTACACGGCGGCGGCCGACCCGTTCGATCCGCCGCCGCCCGAGGAGGGGTTCGACTCGCTGTGGTCGGCGGCCCTGTTCGTCCTGTGCGAACTCGACGGCCCGGGCGCCGCGCGGACGGTGTCCCGGTTCGCCGACCGGCTTCAGGCCCTGCTGCACACCCCGGCCGTGGAGCCGTCGGCGCCCGACTGGTCGCCCATCCTCGTCGAACTCGGACACAGCGGCGCGGGCGACGACCTGGTCCGTGTCGAGGTGTCCGCGTACAGCGAGGGGCGGCGGCACCCGGTGGACTCGGGCACGGTCGAGCAGCACCGGCTGCGCGCTTACGTCCAGGACCGTATCGAGGCGGCCTTCCGCTATCTGACGCCCGGCGCCGACGAGTTGGTCGCCTTCGCACTGCCCCGGGACTGGCTGGACTGGCCCGTCGACCGCTGGGAGAGCGCCCCCGACGACGCCACCCCGCTCGGCTGCGTCTACCCGCTGGTCGTCACCGACCACGCCCGGCGCAAGGCCAGCACCCGGCATGTCCTGACCCGGGCCTGGAAGCGCCTCGACGCCTTGCCGGGCGCGCGGCTGCACCGCGTGGAGTGCGGCGGCCCGCAGGAGCCCGGGCGGCTGCGGATGCTGCTGCGGCGGCCCGACGCCTGCCTCGCCGGGTTCGGCACCGCCCCGGCCGCCTCCCGCACCCGGCCGCACTTCGACACCTCGCTCACGGCGCCGGCCCCGGTCATCGTGTGGTCGCGCGACGGCTGCGGCTCGGGGCAGGAGGACTGCTCCGGAGCGGACGGCTGCACCGGCAAGGCCTTCCTCGACGCGCTCGACGCCTGCCTCAGGGCCGTACCGCCCGCGGAACTCCCCCGCCGGATCCTGGCCCTGCGCGAGGAGGCCGACGCCGAGGAGGACCACTGGGCCCACGGCATCCAGCTGCTGTGGGACGACCCGCGCGTCTTCACCGACCCGCATGCCGTCGCCGCCCACGCCCGGACCCCGGTGGCCTGACCACCGCTGACACGGCCCGGAGCACCCGAGAAACACCAGCTCGACAACGGAGAGCGGAGAACATCCCCCATGCCGCACTGGTCCGTCTACACCGGCGACAGCGAGCCGCACGACGGCATCGACCACCTCCCCGCACCACCGCCCTGGCGTGCCTTCGACGGCGGGCCCGCCCTGCCGCCGCCGCACGACAGCGACGACGCGACGGCCGTCTCCCCCGACCGCGTGCACCGGGCGAAGTCGTACGTGGCCACCCCGGAGAGCGTCCGGCTCGTCAACGCCGCGCTGTGCCTGCGCCGCCCCCTGCTCGTCACCGGTCCGCCCGGCACCGGCAAGTCCTCACTCGCGTACGCGGTGGCGCGCGAGCTGCGCCTCGGACCGGTCCTGCGCTGGAACATCACCAGCCGCAGCACCCTCGCCGACGGCCTCTACCAGTACGACCCGCTGTCCCGGCTGTACGCGGCCCGGGAGCGGCAGGACGGGCCCGGCCGTGCCGCCGGTGACGTCGAGGACCACCTCCGCCTCGGCCCGCTCGGCACGGCCCTGCTCCCCTACGAACGGCCCCGCGCCCTGCTCGTCGACGAGATCGACAAGAGCGACCTCGACCTGCCGAACGACCTGCTGAACGTCCTGGAGGAGGGCCAGTACGAGATCCCGGAACTGGTGCGGGCCGCACGTCACTCCGGTGACGGCGCGGCCGAGGTCCTGGCGGACGGCACGGACACGCCGGTCACCGTCCACCGCGGGCGGGTCCGCTGCCGGGCCTTCCCGTTCGTGGTGCTGACCAGCAACGGCGAGCGCGAGTTCCCACCCGCCTTCCTGCGCCGCTGTGTCCGGCTGAAGCTGCGCCGCCCCGACCGGGACCAGCTCACCGACATCGTCCGCGCCCACCTGGACACCCCGGACGGTCACGCGGACCGTCTGATCACCCGCTTCCTGGAGCGGGCGGGCGGCGGCGAACTCGCCACCGATCAGCTGCTGAACGCCCTCTACCTCACAGGAGTCGCGGGCCTCGACGCCGAGTCCCGCGACGACCTCGCCGAGCAGCTGATGCCGTACCTCAGCGCGACGGCCGACGGCGATGGTTTCTGACCACGGCCCCGGGCCGTCCCCGGTTGCCCGGCTGGCCGCGGCCCTGTCCGCGGCCGGCGCGTCGCCGACGCCGCGCGAGCTGGCCGAACTGCTGTGGATGGCCGCCCTGTTGGACCGCGAACGGCAGGAGGAGGAGCCGTCGCGGGAGCCCGGCGAGGACCGCGCCCCGTCGTCCACCGCACCCGCACACGAGGCCGGCAACCCCGAGGCGAGCACCCCCGGGAAGGCAGACACTCCCACCCCCGTACCCCCGCAGCCGGAGCCGGTCCGCCACACCCCCGACCGCGTCCCGCTGACCCTGCCCGCCCCGCGCTCCCCGCAGCACCGGCACGACGCCCCGGGCGGCGGCGGATCCCCCCTCCTCGCCCCCGCACCCCCGATGCTGCCCCACCCCCTCGCGCTCCAGCGCGCCCTGCGTCCGCTGAAGCGCAAGGTGGCCTCCGCGCACGTCCGGGTGCTGGACGAGCGGGCGACGGCCGACCGCATCGCCCGGCTCGGCGCCCACCCCGACGTGTGGTTCCCGGTCCTGCGCCCGGCCCCCGACCGCTGGCTGCGCCTGAACCTCGTGCACGACACCGGCCCCACCATGCCGGTCTGGCGCCCCCTGGTGAGCGAACTGCACACCGCGCTGGCCCAGTCGGGCATCTTCCGTGACGTCACCCTGCACCCGGCGGCCCCCGACGGCCGGGCCCGCCACGTCCCGGTGCTCGACGACGGCCGCACCGTCACCCTCGTCGTCAGCGACTGCATGGGCCCGCAGTGGCGTCCGGGCGAGGCGGGCGACCGCTGGTACCGCACCCTGCGCCACTGGGCCCGCCACATGCCGCTCGCCGTGGTCCAGCCCCTCCCGGAACACCTCTGGCCCACCACCGCGCTCCCCGCCGAGCCGGGCCTGCTCACCTCCCCGTCCACGGCGGCCCCCTCGGCGCGCCTCGCCTTCACCCCCTACGAAGCCGCACCGCCCCCCGACCACGCCCTCCCCGTCCCGGTCCTGGAACCGGGCGCCCCCTGGCTCGCCCACTGGGCTGCCCTGGTCGCCGGCCCGGGCGGCGCCCGCACCCCGGGCGCGGCGGCATGGCTGCCGCCCTCCCCCGCACCGCCCGCCGAACCGACCCCCGACATCGCCTCGTCCTCCCCGGAGGACCTGGTCCTGCGCTTTCGCGCGACCGCGTCCCCGGAGGCCTTCCGCCTCGCCGGGCACCTCGCCCTGGCGGTCCCCTCGGTCCCGGTGATGCGCCTGGTCCAGCGCACCGTGGACCGCGACCCGCGCCCCCAGCACCTGGCCGAGGTGATCCTCAGCGGCATGCTCACCTCCGTCCCCGGGCCACCCGGCTCCTACGAGTTCCGGCCCGGTGTACGGGAGTTGCTGCTGCGCTCCCTCCCCCGCACGGCCCGGGGCCGCACCCGCGAGTTCCTCGAACAGGTCGGAGGCCTGATCGACGAACGGGCCGGACGCGCGGCCGGCGAGTTCCGGGCCGAGACGACCGGCGAACGCGACGGCTCGGGCATGGCGTTCGCGACGGTGAGCGAGGAGACGGTACGCCGGCTGGGCCACCGCGCCCGCCCCACGATCCTCTTCGAGGCCGACGACCTCACCGGCCACCCCGAGGCCCGCATCACCCTCGAATACGCGGTGCACGAGATGCTCTCCCGCGGCGCCCTCACCGCTTCCCAGTTCGACGTCCGGGTCCGCGGCAACGGCTACGTCGTCCACGCCGACCCCGGCACCTACGTGCTCCCCGTGCTGGTCGCGGTCCTGCGCGGGCTGCCCGAGGTCCTCACCGGGCTGGTGGACCCGCCGCGTCTGACCGTGACGTTCTGGGACCGGCCCACCCCGCCGCCGGAGGCACCGCCCGTGCCCGCCGACATCCTGGTGGTCGTCTCCCCGGACGTGTACGAGCAGTTCGCCGGCAGCTCGGCGGCGCAGGGGCCCCAGCGCTTCCAGCCCCTCTACCGGGGCGGCGCCACGGACACCCCGCCCGTCGCCTGGTACTGCCCGCTGTCCCCCGCCACCGCCGCCCCCGGACCCGAGGCCCGCGACCTGGTGCGGGGCCCCTTCATCACGCACGACCTGCGCCGGCTCGGGATACCGGCCCCGGGCCGCACGGCCGTCGTCCACACCCAGCCCGACGGCCCGCTCACCCTCCTCGACCCCGCCCAGCCGCACGGCGACGGGCCGCCGCGGCTCGTGACGTACTACGAGGTGGACCTCACCACCCACCAGTCCCACCACTGGGTCTCCCTGCCGAGCTCCGGCAAGGGCGCCTTCGCCGCCGCGGTCGAGCTGTCCTGGCGGGTGGACGACCCGGTCGCCTTCGTGCGCGCCGGGGTCACCCGGGTGTCCGAGCCGCTGCTCGGCCATCTGCTGGACGAGGCGGCCCGCATCACCCGGCGCCATCCACTGCGCCGGGCGGGCGCGGCCCAGCGCGCGGTCAACGCCGGGCTGCGCAGGTGGCCGGTGCCGGGGCTGTCGGTGGCGGCCTCGGTGGAGCTGGCCCCGGAGGGGGCGGCCCCGCCCGGCCTGCCGCAGGCCCCGGCCCGGTCGGCGCCCGACCTGTCCGGACTCCTGGATGAGGCCGAGACCGTGCTGCTCGGCTTCGACGGCCCCATGGCCCGGCTGTTCTCGGCGGCCACCGCCCGCGAGGCCGCGCTCGACCTGCTCACCCTCGTCACCGAGCACCGCGACCCGCAGGACGCCCTGACGGGCCGGCCCCTGGCCGCCGACGCGGCACGGGAGACGTTCGTCCATCCGCTCGACGTCCTGAGGGCCTTCGCCCGGGACCGGCTCGGCCCCCTGCTCCGCGACCGTCTCGACGCGATCGAACTGCGCGCGGTCCCCGACGCGCCGACGACCCACAACTCGGTGCCGCTGGTCCGGGCCCTGCACGACTCGGGCCGCCGCGTCAGCGTGGTCACGGACGTCAGCGCACCGGCCGTACACCGCTACCTCGACCCCTACGGCCTCCCCCTGGCCGGTATCCACGCCCGCGGCGAGGACCTCGCCCTGCTGACCCCGCACCCCGACTGCCTCCTGCGCGCGATGCACTCCTCGGGCGGCGCCGCCGCGACCGGCGTACTGATCGGCTCCACGGTCGCCGAACTCACCGCCGCCCAGCAGGCCGGAGTGCGCTTCGTCGGCCTCGCCCGCAACACCACCGCCGCCCGGCAGCTCGACGAGGCGGGCTGCGAGACCACCGTCAGCTCCCTGGCACCACTCCTGGAGGCCGCGCGCTCCCTCTAGGGGTGTCCGCGGAGTCCCGGTGGGCTGGAACCCCCCGTTCGGCGGCACCCCGCCCGGCCCCCTCCGAAAGGCGCCCCCGTCCCGTCCCACGCACCATGCGAGGGAGGCCCGCCGCCCGGCGGCCTCACGTCTGCGAGGCCCGCCACCTGGCGGCCTCCCACGGTCTGTGCTCTCGGGAGGACCTGCCATGACCGCCAGTCTGGAGCAGTTGCGCCGCTGCCACTTCGCCGTCGACCTGGGGGCGGCCCGCACCCGTGTCTACGTCAAGGGCGCCGGGCTCGTCGTCGACCAGCCGTCGGCCGCCGCCGTGAACAGCCGCACCGGCGCGCTGATCGCGGTCGGCGAGCTCGCGGAGAAGATGACGGGCCGCACACCGGACTACATCAGGGTGGTACGGCCGGTCTCCGGCGGCACCGTCGTCGACATCGAGATGGCGCAGCGCATGCTGCGACACCTGCTCGGCGACAAGATGCGCCGCAGCCTGCGCCGCAAGCCGATCCTGCGCGCCGCGGCCTGCACCCCGCACGACGCCGACCCGCTCGCCCAGCGCGCCGCCATCGAGACGCTGGTCGGCCTCGGGGCCCGCCGCGTGGAACTGGTCGACACGCTGATCGCCGCCGCCGTCGGCTGCGGACTGCCCGTGGAGCAGCCCGAGGCCACCATGATCATGGTGTGCGGTGCCGCGGCGACGCAGGTGGCCGTGCTGTCCCTCGGCTCGATCGTCACCGCCGAGCGCATCCCCGTGGGCGGCGAGGCCGTCGACAACGCGATCGTGCAGCACCTGCGGCACCGGCACGAGCTGATGCTGCCCAGCCAGTCGGTACGGCCGTTGCAGCTCGCCCTGTCCGGCAACGGCCTCACCCCGCACGGTCCGGCCTCGACGGAGATCCACGGGCGGGACGTCGCCACGGGCCTCGCCCGTTCCGTCCAGGTCGACACGGCCGCCGTCCGGGACGCCATCCAGACGCCGCTGACCGCCATCCTGGACGGCATCGGTGCCGTGCTGCGGTCCTGTCCGCCCGACCTGGTCGCCGACCTCGCCGACCGGGGGATCATGATGGTCGGCGGCAGTGCGCTGCTGCCGGGCCTGGACCAGATGCTGCGTCAGGCGACCGGGATGCCCGTGCACATCGCCGAGCGCCCGGACGTGTGCGCCGTGCAGGGGCTCGGCGCGATGATGGAGGGCAGGATCGAACCGCTGGCGCTGGATCCGCTGGGATCCTGAACCGCCGGGGCCCGAGGCCCGCCCTCAGCGCGCTGCCCTCAGCGGGCGAACCAGCAGCGCACGGTCGTCCCGCTGTCCCCCCTGTGCACCCGCACCAGGTCGGCGATGAGATTCACCAGCAGCAGCCCGCGCCCGCCGCGCTGGTCCCGGGGCACGGGCCGGCGCCCGGCCAGCACGTCCGCGAGCCGCCCTTCGTCGCGCACCTCGCACACCACGTACCTGTCCTCGGTCCACACCCGCAGCACCCCGGAACCGCCGCCGTGCACCACGCTGTTGGTGGTGAGCTCCGCCGTGGCGAGGGCCAGGTCGTCCAGCTTGACGCCGGTGAGGCCGAGCCGCGCGCCCTCCCCGACGGCCACGTGCCGGGCCTCGGAGAGCGAGCCGGAGTCGAAGGCGAACGTCAGCGCGTCCGGCACGGGCGGCAGCGCCTCGTTGTAGCGGTCGACGACGTCCCCGGGGGCGTACGCGTCGCTGCCCTGCTCCAGCCGGGAGCCGGAGGGGATGACGGTGGGATGCGTGGCGTAGGCGTCGGCGAGGACGTGCTCGGGGAGCTGCTCGACGTCGTACGGACACAGGATGGTCGCCGTACGGCCCCGGAAGGCCGCGTTGATGAGCGCCTCGTGCTGGACGCAGGCGGGGTACTCGGTGTCGGAGCGCCCGGCCCAGATGGGCTCGCCGATGATCCGCACCCGGCGTCCGGCCGGCTGGGCGTCGGCGAACGCGCGGAGCACGCCCGGGATGATCCGCCCGGGGTTGCGGCCGGCCTCGCGCATGTCGAGGAGCCGCACCGCCTCGGCGGCATCGCCCAGCGCGTCCCGGATCAGCGCGAGGTTCTTGCCCGGCACGGCGACGGCCACGGGTTCACCGGCCGCCAGACCTTCGCGCACGAAGGGCACGGTGACGTCGAGGTACTCCTCCTCGTCGCGGTAGAAGAGCGCGGGATGGACGAAGGGTTCCAGGGGACCGAAGGGTTCAGCCACGGCAGCGGTCATGACATCGACACCTCGATCCCCGCATGGCCGGGCCACAGCAGGTCCAGCGTCCGCCGCAGGGCCGCCGGCGGCCGTCGCACCACGAACCGCCGGCCGTCCCCGAGCTGCCCGGCGGCCGTCGCGAGCGCACCCGCGCCCGCGACGTCGACGAACGTCACGTCGGACAACTCCAGGTGGTACACGTCCTCATCCTCGCGAACGGCCTGCTCCAGTACGCCTTCCCAGATCGCACGGGTCGTCAGGACGACCTCGCCCGCCGCCCGGACACCCTGCCGCCCGGACAACGGGAACACCGCCAAGCCCGGCACGGGGTCACTGGACCCGGCGGCCGGCACCCGATACTGAGTGTTCAAGCCCCTCTCCCCACGCTTCTGGACCACAGCGCTCGTACCCGCCCGGGAGAGGCTCATTCCCCACTGTGGTGTGTAGTACGCCGTACGGCGGGCAGGCGCACCTCACACCGACGTCCACGGGGGCGAGTGACGTCGTGCAGTTCCCGCGAGGAGGAACGCGACCGACGAGGACCGAGAAGGCGGTGACATGACGTCTGCGGCATCACCACATCGCACAGGAGGGTTGAACACACTGGTCATCAGTGGCCGCGTGGACGCGGAACGGGCTGAGCTCACCCCGTGTGGTGAGCTGGTCCACGGCTGCGCGGAAACACTGGCCAGGACCCTGGCCGAACTGCCGCCCACGATCACGCGGGTGGATCTGGACATGGGGGGCGTGCACTTCATGGACACGGCGGGTCTGCAGTTCCTCGACGTGCTGGGCGACTTCGCCCGGCAGCGGTTCGTGACGGTCACGACCACGAACTGGAACGGCCAGCCGCGCCGGATCCTGGAACTGGCGGGCCTGGACACGACCGACCCCCTGCGGGCCACGCCCCGGCCCGACCCGGAGCCCGCCCAGCCGTCCGCCCCGGCCCCGTCCGCGGTCGCCCTGGAACGCGCGGAGCGCCTGCACGTCCTCCAGGAGGAGGTCGAGCAGCTCCGCCAGGCCATCGCCTCCCGCCCGGTCATCGACCAGGCCCGGGGCATCCTGATGGCGACCCACGGCTGCACGTCCGACGAGGCCTGGCACATCCTCCGCGAGACCTCCCAGCTCTCCAACACCAAGCTCCGCGACGTGGCCGCCGCGGTGACGGCGAGCGCGAAGTCGGACGGCCCCCGCCCGTCCCCCGCCCTCCGCGAGGCCTTGCAGCGAGCCATCACCCGCCGCGGCCGGACCTGAGAGCGAGACCGACGACCGCGCCGGCACCCTTTCCGAGGAGGACGGCACCGGCTCCTGACGGCACCCCGACCCACATGCACTAGCCCACGCGCTCATCGCACAACCTGGACGTGCCGTCCTCGTTGTGAGCGATGTGCCTCGCGCGAACACACGACCGGCAGACCGACGAGCGACCTCCGCACGGGCGGTGATCGGCGACGATCCGGCGCTGCGGGCGGCCTACGGGCTGTGCCGGCGCCGGACCAGGGAGCAGGACCCGGCGGAGTACGCGCTGATCCAGCTGGTGCCCGCGGGGCTGCGCCCGGCCTGCTGGGCCCTCTGGGCGGCGGCCAACGCGCTCGACGACCTGGGCGACGACCGCACCGCGCCCGCCGCCGAACGGGCCGCCCGGGTCGAGGAGTGGATCACCGCCCTGCACCGCGAGCTGCCCACCGGCACGAGCCCGGACCCGGTCCGCCACGCCCTGGTCGACACCGCGGCGCGCTGGCGCCTGGACCTGTCCGAGCTGCACGGCGCCATGGTCCAGGTCCAGGACGACACCCGCGGCAGGCACTTCACCGACTGGGCCGCGTGGCGCACCTGGGGCCGGGACAACCTGCTGCCCTGGTTCGGCCAGGTCCGCACCCTCTTCGACCGGGCGGGCGTCCCCGTGGCACTCCGGCTGGACTGCCGGGAGGCCTACGAGGAGTTCCTCGACGGCGTCCGGCTCACGGACATCCTGACCGACCTGTCCGCCGACCTCGCCCAGGGCGACCTCCTCCTGCCCGACGAGGCCGTGCGGTCCTGCCCGGGGGCCGCGGACGACCTGGCGCACCGGCGCTGGAGCCCCGCCGTCGCGGCCCTGGTCACGCAGCTGACCGGCCTGGCCCGCCAGTGGGTGACCCAGGACGGCCTCTGCCGCGGCATGCACCCCGGGCCCGCCACCGTCCTGACCACCATGGCCGCCCTGCTCCGCGCCCAGCTCGACGCGATCGGCTCCGCCGGCCCGGCTCTCCTGCGGCGCCCGCCCCGGCCCGCGCTCCGCACCCGGGCCCGCATCCTCGTCCCCGCCCGGGCCCGCGCCGCCCTGGCCTGGAGTCTGACTCCGCCGACGGTGCCGCCCGCACGGCCCGCCGGGCCCGGCGACCCGTCCCCGGCCGGGCGGACGGCACCCGTCCGGAGCTTCCGGCCGCCGCCACCGCACCCCGGCGGCCATCGGCCCCCGCCCCTCCCGCCGGACCGGCTCCCCGCCCACGTCGCCGTGATCATGGACGGCAACGGCCGCTGGGCCCAGCAGCGCGGGCTGCCCCGGCACGAGGGACACCGGGCCGGCGCCGCCGCCGTCCGCGAGGTGGTGCACGGCGCGCTGGAGATCGGTCTGCGGCACCTGACGCTCTACACCTTCTCCACCGAGAACTGGCACCGCGATCCGCGGGAGGTCGACGCCATCCTGGACCTCCTGCGCCGCGAGGTCGTCGACGACCCCTTCCGCGACCTCGACGTCCGGCTGCGCTGGCACGGCCGCGCCGGCCGCCTGCCGCCCGACCTGGCCGACCTGCTCCACCTGCGGGAGCGCGGTACCCGCACGCGCACCGGCCTGACGCTGACGATGTGCATCGACTACGGCGGCCGCGACGAGCTCACCCGCGCCGCCGCGGCCCTCGCCCGCCGGGCCCGGGCCGGCCAGCTGGATCCCGACCTGATCGGCGAGGAGGACTTCGCGCGGCACCTGCCCCGCCCGGACATGCCGGACGTCGACCTGCTCTGGCGCACCGGCAACGAGCAGCGCACCTCCAACTTCCTGCCCTGGCACACCGCCTACGCCGAGCTGCACTTCACCCCGGACCTCTGGCCCGACACCGACCGCCGCCACCTGTGGCAGGCGATCACCGCGTACACCCACCGCCAGCGCCGCCACGGCTCCGCCCCGACGCCCACGCCCTGAGCCGAACGCCGCTTTGTGCGGGGGACGCCGCGTCGGCCGGGAGCGGTGCCCCTGCCGACTGGAGGGTGCCACCCCACCGTGACGAGGCACTGGTCCGCTCGGGCTTCGAACTCATTCTCGGCGCGTCCGAGGACATCGAGGTCGTCGCGACCGCGAGCGGCGGCGACGCGGTGGGGACCGTCCGCCGGGAGCGACCCGACGTGGTGCTGCTGGACATCCGGATGCCGGACGTCGACGGGCTCACCGTCCTGCGCGAGCTGCGCACGATGCCCGATCCGCCGGTGGTGGCGATGCTGACCACGTTCGACACCGACGAGTACATCCTGACCGCGCTGCACTCCGGCGCGGCCGGCTTCCTCCTCAAGGACACCGAGCCCGACCAGCTCGCCCACCTGGTGCGCACCCTGGCCGCGGGCGGTGTCGTGCGGCACGGTGAAGGACCACGTCAGCGCGGTCCTCACCAAGCTGCGGGTGACGAGCCGGGTGCAGGCCGCGCTGCTGGCGCAGCGGGCCGGACTGCTGGACGAGCGCCCGCGGTCGGAGGCCGGCCGATGAGCCGTGCGCGCGCCGTGTGGCAGCGGGTTCCCGCACCGGTCGTCGACCGCACAGACGGCAGCCGACGTCGCCCTACCGCGTCCGCGCACCGGCCATCTACTCACCCGCAGGTCAGGGTGTGGAGCTCCCCCGAGCACCGCCCGACTCCAAACCCACGAGCAGCGGATTCGGTCCGTCCAGGCGAAGTTGACGCTCCGGCACCCAAAAATGAACGTTTCAGCAGGTCAGCGACCTGCAAAGGTGGGGCGGGTGGGACTCGAACCCACGGCCGACGGATTATGAGTCCGCTGCTCTAACCGGCTGAGCTACCGCCCCATAGCGGCGTGTCGCGTACATGTGTGCGCGCCGTCTGCCGCAGCATAGCCGCTCATACGATCTCCTGCTTCGGATGGTCGGCTACGCACGGCCTTCGTGACCATGAGGACTGCGCCCGGCGCCGCGCGGTTCCCGGAAGATCGGAACGGACATGAAAAAGGACCCCTGCGGGGGTCCTCGTTCAGCATGCTCCCCCGACTGGACTCGAACCAGTAACCTGCCGGTTAACAGCCGGCTGCTCTGCCAATTGAGCTACGGAGGACCGAGCTCCCCGGACTGGACTCGAACCAGTAACCTGCCGGTTAACAGCCGGCTGCTCTGCCAATTGAGCTACCGAGGAAGGTCTCGTTTTGCATCGAACGTACCTACCTGGGTATTCGCCAGGGGGCGCGCGCTCGCTGCGACACATACATTAGCGCAAGCAGGGGGGTGCTCCGCCAATCGGTACTCCCCGGCGCCGTCGCCGCATCGGAGACCTACGCAAGGGAAGGGTGGCCGCCATGCGTTACCGGCTCACGTTCGTCGCCGGAGTCGTCCTGGGTTACGTGCTGGGCACGAGGGCCGGACGCGAGCGCTACGAACAGCTGAAGAAGTCGGCCCAGCAGTTCGCACAGAACCCGGCCGTCCGTAACACCGCGGAGACGGCAGCCCAGCAGGGCCGCGAGTTCGCGGGCAAGGCCTACCACGTGGTGAGCGACAGGGTCGGCGACCGCGTCCCCGACTCGGTGGCCGAACGCGTCCGCCACCTCAAGGAGCGCGCCACCCACAACGGCGGCGAGGACGACTGGGGCACGAGCAACACGTAACAGTCCCTTGTCAGGCGCCGAGTACGCCCGCGCCCCCAAGGGGCGCGGGGAACTGCGCGACCGGCCACGACGAGACCCGCACCCGAAGCCCGGCGACACCCCCCACGGCGCCCACGGCTCCAGCCGGCGCAGCGGTACGGCAGAATTTTGGCCATGGGGATAGTCGCCGGGTTGGACAGTTCACCCGATTTCACTCGTATCGTCGTCTGTGACACGGACTCCGGAGCCGTGCTCAGGCAGGGATATGCACCGCATCCGGTGGAGAGCCCCGACAGCGGCGGCCGGCCGTCCGACGTCGACCCGCAGGCCTGGCTGCTGTCCCTGGGCGAGGCCGCGGGCGGCGGGCTGCTGGAGGGCGTGCAGGCGATCGGCGTCTCGGCGCAGCAGAACGCCGTCGTGCCGCTGGACGCGCAGGGCAACACCGTGCGGCCGGCGATGGTCGGCGCCGACAAGCGGACGCAGGTCGCGGCGGCCGACCTGATCGACGCGCTCGGGGGGCGCGAGGCGTGGGCGCAGGCGGTGGGGTGTGTGCCGCAGGCCGCGCAGCCGGTGACGAAGCTGCGCTGGCTGGCCCGGACCGAGCCGGAGAACGCGCAGCGCACCGCGATCCTGCTGCAGGCCCATGACTGGCTGGTGTGGCAGCTGCTGGGCCGGCCGGTCCGCAGAACCACCGACCGGGGCGGGGCGTCCGGGACCGGGTACTGGTCCGCGGCGACCGGCGCCTACCGGCCCGACCTGGTCGAGCTGGCGCTCGGGCACCAGGTGATGCTGCCGGAGGTGATCGGCCCGGCGGACGCGGCCGGTACGACGCCGGAGGGGCTGCTGATCTCCGTAGGGACCGGCGAGACCATGGCGGCGGCGTTCGGGCTCGGCATCGGGCTCGGGGACGCCGTCGTGTCGCTGGGCGCGTCCGGGTCCGTGATGGCCGTGCATCCCGAGGCGCTGGTCGACGGCTCCGGCATGATCACCGCGTTGGCCGACGCGACCGGCATGCACCTGCCGGTCGTCACCACGCTGAACGCCGTACGCACGCTGCGCGGGACCGCGGAGCTGCTGGGGCTGCCCGATCTGGAGAGCCTGTCCGAGCTGGCGATGAAGTCGACGCCGGGGGCGCACGGGCTGGTGCTGCTGCCCTATCTGGAGGGTGAGCGGACGCCGAACCTGCCGCACACCGCGGGGACCCTGGCGGGGCTCAGGCGCGAGTCGATGAAGGCGGAGCATCTGGCGCGGGCCGCGTTCGAGGGCATGCTGTGCGGGCTCGCGGACGCGCTGGACATGCTGCGCGCCCGGGGTGTGGAGGTGCGGCGGGTGTTCCTGCTCGGTCCGGCCGCCGAGCTGCCCGCCGTGCAGGCGGCCGCGCCGTCGCTGTTCGGGACGCAGGTCGTGGTGCCGCAACCGGCGGACTACGCGGCGATCGGGGCCGCCCGGCAGGCGGCATGGGCGCTCGGGGCGTCCCAGGGCACGCTCGACGCGCGGACCCCGCCGGCCTGGCAGGGCGCGGTCGCGCAGGTGCTGGAGCCCGGGGAGGAGCTGGCCGTGGGGCAGGCGGTGCGGCAGCAGTTCGTGTCGGTGCGGGAGCAGACGCATCCCGGGGCGTTTTGACCGCCTGTTGGGTTAATTCGGTTGAGGTAACGCGGGTGGAGTGTTCGACGATAGGGGCCACGGGCAACCAACCGCCCCGTCACCCCACTCCGAGAGAAGCAGCGTGCTCATACGACTCCTGCGGACCTGTCTCAGGCCCTACAAGAGACCCATCGCTCTGCTGGTGCTGCTGCAGTTCCTGCAGACCTGCGCCACGCTCTACCTGCCCACGCTGAACGCGCACATCATCGACCGGGGTGTCGTGAACGGCGACACCGGCTACATCCTCGGCTACGGCGCCCTGATGATCGGCATGTCGCTGGTCCAGGTCGTGTGCAACATCGGTGCCGTGTACTACGGCGCCCGTACGGCGTCGGCGCTCGGGCGGGACGTGCGGGCCGCCGTGTTCGACCGGGTGCAGTCGTTCTCCGCGCGTGAGGTGGGTCACTTCGGGGCCCCCTCGCTGATCACCCGCACGACGAACGACGTCCAGCAGGTGCAGATGCTGGTGCTGATGACGTTCACACTGATGGTGTCGGCGCCGATCATGTGCGTGGGCGGCATCGTGCTGGCGCTCGGGCTGGACGTGCCGCTGTCCGGGGTGCTGGTGGCGGTCGTGCCGGTGCTGGGCATCTGCGTGACGCTGATCGTGCGGCGGCTGCGGCCGCTGTTCCGGGCCATGCAGGAGCGGCTGGACACGGTGAACCGGGTGCTGCGCGAGCAGATCACCGGCAACCGCGTCATCCGGGCCTTCGTCCGGGACGAGTACGAGCAGCAGCGCTTCCGGAAGGCCAACACCGATCTCACCGACTTCGCGCTGGGCACCGGCAACCTGCTCGCGCTGATGTTCCCGATCGTCATGACGGTGGTGAACATGTCGTCCATCGCCGTGGTGTGGTTCGGCGCGCACCGGATCGACAGCGGCGGGATGCAGATCGGTGACCTGACGGCGTTCCTCGCCTATCTGATGCAGATCGTCATGTCCGTGATGATGGCCACCTTCATGTTCATGATGGTGCCGCGCGCGGAGGTGTGTGCGGAGCGCATCCAGGAGGTGCTGGACACCTCGTCGAGCGTCGTGCCGCCGTCCGCGCCCGTGCGGGAGCTGCGGCGGCACGGGCATCTGGAGCTCCGCGGGGCGGGCTTCCGCTACCCGGGTGCCGAGGAGCCGGTGCTGCGGGCCGTGGACCTGGTGGCCCGGCCGGGCGAGACGACCGCCGTCATCGGCTCGACCGGCAGCGGCAAGTCCACGCTGCTCGGGCTGGTCCCGCGGCTGTTCGACGCGACCGAGGGGCAGGTGCTCGTGGACGGTGTCGAGGCGGCGGAGATCGATCCGGAGCTGCTCGCGAAGACCGTCGGGCTGGTGCCCCAGAAGCCGTATCTGTTCGCGGGCACGGTCGCGACCAACCTGCGCTACGGCAATCCGGACGCCACCGACGAGGAGCTGTGGCACGCGCTGGAGGTGGCGCAGGCCAAGGAGTTCGTCCAGCGGCTGGAGGGCGGGCTCGACGCGCCGATCGCGCAGGGCGGGACGAACGTCTCGGGCGGTCAGCGGCAGCGGCTCGCGATCGCCCGGACGCTCGTGCAGCGGCCGGAGATCTACCTCTTCGACGACTCCTTCTCCGCCCTCGACTACGCCACGGACGCCGCCCTGCGCGCCGCGCTCGCGCAGGAGACCGCGGAGGCGACCGTGGTGATCGTCGCCCAGCGGGTGGCGACCATCCGGGACGCCGACCGGATCGTCGTCCTCGACGAGGGCCGGGTCGTCGGCACCGGCCGGCACCACGAGCTGATGGCGGACAACGAGACCTACCGGGAGATCGTGCTCTCCCAGCTCACGGAAGCGGAGGCTGCCTGATGGCGGGGCCCATGGGGCGGATGATGGCCGGGGGCGGCCCCGACCAGCGCTCGCTGGACTTCAAGGGGTCGGGCAAACGGCTCGTCGCGCGGTTCCGGCCGGAGCGCATCACCATCGTCGTGCTGCTGGCGTGCGTGGTGCTCAGCGTCGGCCTCAACGTCGTCGGGCCGAAGATCCTCGGCAAGGCGACCGACCTGGTCTTCGCGGGCATCGTCGGGCGGGGGATGCCGGAGGGGGCGAGCAAGGAGCAGGTGCTCGACCAGATGCGGCAGCGCGGGGACGGTGACGTCGCCGACATGCTGCGCAGCACCGACTTCACCCCGGGCGAGGGCATCGACTTCACCGCCGTCGGGCACGTGCTGCTGCTCGCGCTGGGCGTGTTCACGGTGGCCGGGCTGCTGATGGCGGTGGCGACGCGGCTGGTGAACCGGGCCGTGAACCACACCATGTTCCGGATGCGCGAGGACGTGCAGACGAAGCTGTCGCGGCTGCCGCTGTCGTACTTCGACAAGCGCCAGCGCGGCGAGGTGCTGTCCCGGGCGACGAACGACATCGACAACATCGGGCAGACGCTCCAGCAGTCGATGGGGCAGCTCATCAACTCGGTGCTGACCATCATCGGCGTGCTCGCCATGATGTTCTACGTCTCGTGGATCCTGGCGCTGGTCGCGCTGGTGACGGTGCCGCTGTCGTTCGTCATCGCCACGCGCGTGGGCAAGCGGTCGCAGCCGCACTTCGTGCAGCAGTGGCGCTCGACGGGCGCCCTGAACGCGCACATCGAGGAGATGTACACCGGGCACGCGCTCGTGAAGGTGTTCGGACGGCAGGAGGAGTCGGCGCGGCAGTTCGCCGAGCAGAACGAGGCGCTGTACGAGGCCGGGTTCCGGGCGCAGTTCAACAGCGGCGTCATGCAGCCGCTGATGTTCTTCGTGTCGAACCTCAACTACGTGCTGGTCGCGGTCGTCGGCGGGCTGCGGGTCGCCACTGGCTCGCTGTCCATCGGTGATGTGCAGGCCTTCATCCAGTACTCGCGGCAGTTCTCCATGCCGCTGACGCAGGTCGCGTCCATGGCGAACCTGGTGCAGTCGGGCGTCGCCTCGGCCGAGCGGGTCTTCGAACTGCTGGACGCGGAGGAGCAGGGCGCCGACCCGGTGCCGGGCGTGCGGCCCGAGGAACTGCGCGGGCAGGTGGCGCTGGAGCACGTGTCGTTCCGCTACGACCCCGACAAGCCGCTGATCGAGGACCTGTCGCTGAAGGTCGAGCCCGGGCAGACGGTGGCCATCGTCGGCCCGACCGGTGCCGGCAAGACGACGCTGGTGAACCTCTTGATGCGGTTCTACGACGTCACCGGCGGGCGTATCACCCTCGACGGGGTCGACATCGCGCGGATGTCCCGGGACGAACTGCGCGCCGGGATCGGCATGGTGCTCCAGGACACCTGGCTGTTCGGCGGCACCATCGCGGAGAACATCGCGTACGGGGCCGCGCGGGACGTGACGCGGGGGGAGATCGAGGAGGCGGCCCGGGCCGCGCACGCGGACCGGTTCATCCGTACGCTGCCGGACGGGTACGACACGGTGATCGACGACGAGGGGGCGGGGGTCAGCGCGGGTGAGAAGCAGCTGATCACCATCGCCCGGGCGTTTCTGTCCGACCCGGTGATCCTGGTGCTCGACGAGGCCACCAGCTCGGTCGACACCCGCACCGAGGTACTCATCCAGAAGGCGATGGCCAAACTCGCGCACGGACGCACCTCGTTCGTCATCGCACACCGGCTGTCGACGATCCGGGACGCGGACACGATTCTGGTGATGGAGAACGGGGCGATCGTGGAGCAGGGCGGACACGAGGAGCTGCTGGCGGCGGGCGGGGCCTACGCCCGGCTGTACAAGGCGCAGTTCGCGCAGGCGGCGGCAGAGGTCGACTGAGCTGGTCGCGTCCCACGCGGCGGAGCCGCACATCGATACAGCCCCGCGCCCCTGACGGGCGTCAGCTGAACGCCCCCGAGGGGCGCGGGGAACTGCGCGAACGACCCCCGCCGGCCCGCGGGCGGCATCAGTCCAGATAACCCCTCAGCTGGTCCGCGAAGGCGTGGTCGCGGAGCTTGTTCAGGGTCTTCGACTCGATCTGCCGTATGCGTTCCCTGGTGACGCCGAAGATGCGGCCGATCTCCTCCAGCGTGCGGGGGCGGCCGTCGGCGAGGCCGTAGCGGAGCTGGACGACCTTGCGCTCCCGCTCCCCCAGGGTCGACAGGACCGCTTCCAGATGCTCCTTGAGCAGGAGGAACGCGGCGGATTCGACGGGGCTGGTGGCGTCGCCGTCCTCGATCAGGTCGCCGAGGGCGACGTCGTCCTCCTCGCCCACGGGCGCGTGCAACGACACCGGCTCCTGGGCGAGGCGCAGCACTTCGCTGACGCGCTCCGGGGGCAGGTCGAGGTGGGCGGCGACCTCTTCCGGTGTCGGCTCGTACCCCCGCTCCTGGAGCATGCGGCGCTGGACGCGGACGACCCGGTTGATGAGCTCCACGACGTGCACGGGGACGCGGATGGTGCGGGCCTGGTCGGCCAGGGCGCGGGACATGGCCTGGCGGATCCACCAGGTGGCGTAGGTGGAGAACTTGTAGCCGCGGGCGTAGTCGAACTTCTCGACGGCCCGGATGAGCCCCAGGTTGCCCTCCTGGACGAGGTCGAGCATGGTCAGGCCGCGCCCGACGTAGCGCTTGGCGACGGAGACGACCAGGCGCAGGTTGGCCTCGATGAGGCGGCGCTTGGCCATCCGGCCCATGACGACGAGGCGGTCGAGGTCCAGCGCCAGCTGGCTGTCCAGGTCGGGGGCGAGTCGCAGCTTCTCCTCGGCGAACAGGCCGGCCTCGACGCGGCGGGCGAGTTCGACCTCCTCGGCGGCGGTCAGCAGGGGGATGCGGCCGATCTCCCGCAGGTACTGGCGGAACAGGTCGGAGGAGGGGCCACCGGTGTCGGGGCGGGCCGGTGGCGGTTCGACGGCCTCGGGAGCCTCGGCCGTCTCGATGGCCTCGGCGGGCGGCTCCTCCGGTTCCGTCTCGGGGCGGAGCACGACGCGGCTCTGCGCCGGGACCGCGGGGAGGACGTCGTCCTCCGCGTCCGGTGCGCTGCCGTCGACGCCGACGGCACCGCTGGCGTCGGTCTGGGTGAGGGTCTGGGTCTGCACGGGGGCGACCTCCAGGATGATCGCTGCCAAGGAGGGCGGCAGCGGTACTTCGGGGGCGGAGTCGGCGGCCTCGCCGCTGTCCGTCCCGTACGCGATGAGCGGAACCGCGGGGGTCTGGGACCCGTCGGGGACGGATCGGCCGCGCTCCGAGGACTCAGGCACCGGAACCCAGTGTGGGGTAAGACACATCCTCGCCACGAGGGGCGTGCGATGACTTTTTGCTTCCGGTCCGTGACCGCGCGGTGACCTCAGAGCGCGGCGGCGCCGTGCTCCCGGAGGGCCTGGTCGTACTGCTGGAGGACCCAGAGTTCGTTCTGCACGGCGGCCAGCTGGGCCGGGTCGCCGTGGGTGCCGAGGCGGGTGAGCTGGCTCGTGATGTCGCGGATGCGGCGTTCGACGGCGCGGCGGCGGACGGTGACCAACTGGGCGCCCGCGTAGGTCTCGTCGACGCCCTTCACGCCCTTGTGCAGCAGGATCGCCTCGACGGCCAGTTCCGTCACCATCGCGCGGACCGCGTCGTCCGGGGCGGCCTCACGGACCTTCACCAGGTAGTCCTGGGGGTCCGCGACGCCCAGTTCGGCGCCGCCGGCGTCCAGGATGGCCTG
The DNA here is from genome assembly GCF_900236475.1 of Streptomyces chartreusis NRRL 3882. Taxonomy (GTDB): domain Bacteria; phylum Actinomycetota; class Actinomycetes; order Streptomycetales; family Streptomycetaceae; genus Streptomyces; species Streptomyces chartreusis_D. Next base: position 6,179,439 of record NZ_LT963352.1, on the reverse strand, counting down.
GCGTACGGCGGCGTAGGGCGGGGCGGTGAACTCGTCGACGCCGTACGCGTCGAAGGCCGGGGAGACCAGCTCGGGGCGCTGGAGGGCGAGTTTGAGCAGTTCGCGTTCGGTGGCGTAGACGGGGTTGCGCAGGTTGAGGGCCGGGCCGCGGGGGGCGGCGGACGGCTGGGCGGCGGCGTACTGCTGTGACCCGTGCTGGTGCCGGTCCGGGGCCGGGCCCTTGCCGCCGCGGTCGCGGGCCCAGCGGGCCAGCTGGGCCACGCGCTTGACCACGAACTGGGTGTCGAGGATGCCGAGCATGCCGGCGAGCTGGACGGCGACCTCGTGCTGGGCGCCGCTGTTCTTGATGCGGGCGACGATCGGAGCGGCCTCGTCCAGGGCGGCGGCGCGGCCGGCCGGGGTGTCGAGGTCGTAGCGGCTCACGATCTGGCGGAGGGCGAACTCGAAGAGCGGGGTGCGGGGTTCGACCAGGTCCGCCACTGCCTCGTCGCCCTTGGCCAGGCGCAGGTCACAGGGGTCCATGCCGTCGGGGGCGATGGCGATGTACGTCTCGGCGGCGAACTTCTGGTCGTCCTCGAACGCGCGCAGGGCGGCCTTCTGGCCGGCGGCGTCGCCGTCGAAGGTGAAGATGACGCGGGCCGAGCCGTTGTCCATCAGCAGGCGGCGGAGGATCTTGATGTGGTCGCCGCCGAAGGCCGTGCCGCAGGTGGCGATGGCGGTCGTCACCCCGGCCAGGTGGCAGGCCATCACGTCCGTGTAGCCCTCGACGACCACCGCGCGGCTCGTCTTCGCGATCTCCTTCTTCGCCAGGTCGATGCCGTAGAGGACCTGGGACTTCCGGTAGATCGCCGTGTCGGGAGTGTTGAGGTACTTGGGGCCGTTGTCCGCCTCGTACAGCTTGCGGGCGCCGAAGCCGACGACGTCGCCGCCGATGTCGCGGATGGGCCACATCAGGCGGCCGCGGAACCGGTCGATGGGGCCGCGGCGGCCCTCCTGGGCGAGGCCGGAGAGGATGAGTTCCTTGTCCGTGAAGCCCTTGCCGCGCAGGTAACGCGTGAGGTGGTCCCAGCCCTGGGGGCTGTAGCCGACGCCGAAGTGGACGGCGGCGGCCTGGTCGAAACCGCGCTCGGCGAGGAAGACCCGGCCGGTGTCGGCCTCGGGGGAGGTCGCGAGCTGTTCCGCGTACCACTCGGCCGCGATCTTGTGGGCCTCGACCAGGCGGATGCGTTCGCCGCGCTGGTGGGAGGGGTTGTACCCGCCCTCCTCGTAGCGCAGGGTGATGCCCGCCTGGCCGGCCAGGCGCTCGACCGCCTCCGAGAAGGAGAGGTGGTCGATCTTCATCACGAACGTGATGGTGTCGCCGCCCTCCTGGCAGCCGAAGCAGTGGAACAGTCCCTTGCTCGGGCTGACCTGGAAGGACGGTGACTTCTCGTCGTGGAACGGGCAGAGACCCTTGAGGTTGCCGCCGCCCGCGCCCCGCAGCTGGAGGTACTCGGACACCACGGCGTCGATCGGGACCGCGTCCCGTACCGCCTTCACGTCCTCGTCGTTGATCCGCCCAGCCACGGAGCGATTCTACGGGGCGGAACCGACACTCCCGACGGCTAGGAGGCGAGGCTGTCCAGCGGTGCGTGCGGGTCCGCCAGTGCCTCCGTGCTCACCCGGGCCTTCGACCGGATCAGCTGCTGGATCTTGTCTGTGACATCCCACACGTTCACGTTCATCCCGGCCAGCACCCGGCCCTCCTTCACCCAGAAGGCGATGAACTCGCGCCGGCTCGCGTCCCCCCGGATCACCACCTGATCGTACGTCCCCGGGGGCGCCCAGCCGGAGTACTCCATGCCGAGGTCGTACTGGTCGGAGAAGAAGTAGGGAACCCGGTCGTACGTCACGTCCCGGCCGAGCATGCAGCGGGCCGCCGCCGGGCCGCCGTTCAGCGCGTTGGCCCAGTGCTCCACCCGCAGGCTGGTCTCGAAGAGGGTGTGGTGGAAGGAGGCCACGTCGCCGGCCGCGTAGATGTCGGGGTCGGAGGTGCGCAGCCGCTCGTCGACCACGACGCCGCCGCCGCGCGCCCGGTCGGCGATCTCCAGCCCGGCCGCCTCGGCGAGGGCGACCCGCGGGGCCGCGCCGATCGCGGCCAGGACGTCGTGCGCCGGGTGTTCCTCGCCGTCGTCCGTGCGGGCCGCGAGGACCATGCCGTCCTGGCCGACGATCTCGGTGAGCCGGCTGCCGAAGTGGAAGCGGACGCCGTGGTCGCGGTGCAGGTCGGCGAAGAGCTGGCCGAGCTCGGGGCCGAGGACGTGGTGCAGCGGGGTCGGCCCGCGGTGGACCACGGTGACCTCCGCGCCGTACTCGCGGGCCGCCGCCGCGACCTCCAGGCCGATCCAGCCGGCGCCCGCGATCACGAGGTGGCCGTTGTCCCGCCCGAGATTGGTCAGTACGTGCTTGAGCCGCTCGGCGTGCGCGAGCCGGCGCAGGTGGTGGACGCCGGCCAGGTCCGTGCCCGGGATGTCGAGGCGGCGGGGCTCGGCGCCGGTCGCCAGGAGCAGCTTGTCGTAGCGGACGACGGTGCCGTCCTCGCCGAAGCGGACGGTCTTGGCCGCACGGTCGATCGCGTCGACGGTCTGGCCGAGGTGCAGCTCGATGTCGTTCGCCGCGTACCAGGCGGGCTCGTGCACGAAGACGCTGTCGCGTTCCTCCTTGCCGAGGAGGTAGCCCTTGGACAGCGGCGGACGCTCGTAGGGGTGGTCACGTTCGTCGCAGATCAGTATCACCCGGCCGGTGAAGCCCTCCGCCCGGAGCGTCTCGGCCGCCTTGGCGCCGGCGAGTCCGCCTCCGACGATGATGAATGTCTGATCCGCGTCGACCACTTGGTGCCTCCTCGTAAGGGTGTCGCCACTTGCGAGCGTCCCGCACGGAGCGTGATGCGGGAAGGGGGAGTGACCCGATCAGGCCACGGAGGGTCACGATCGGGCGTGCCGGGCTCCCCTGTTTCCCGTGTGCCGTCTGCTGTTTCCCGCCAGTTTCATGCGTGCCCCGTCAGACGGGCGTGAAGCGAACGGGCGGAGGTGTCGGTGAGGGAGGCGATCTGGTCGACGATCACCCGTTTGCGGGCCCGGTCGTCCGGCGCCCGGTCGAACAGCGCGCGGAACTGCGGGTCCAGGCCGTCCGGGGCGCGGGCGGTGAGCGCCTCGGCCAGTTCGGCGACGACGACGCGCTGGTCGGCGCGCAGGCGTTCCTGCTCGGCGCGCTGCATGACGTAGAGGTCGGCGACGGCCTTGAGGACGGCGCACTCCATCCGGGTCCCGCGCGGGACGACGAGTTCGGCGGCGTACCGGGTGAGCCGTCCGGTGCCGTACGCGGTGCGGGTCGCGGTCTCGGCGGCCAGGCAGAAGCGGCCGATGAGCTGGCTGGTGGCATCCTTCAGCCGGGCCTGGGCGACGGCGGTGCCGTCGTAGCCGTGCGGCCACCACTCCTGGGCGAGGAGCCGGTCCAGGGCCTCGGCGAGTTCGGCGGGGTCGGTGTCCGCCGGTACGTACCGGTCCCGGGCGACCTGGAAGACGTCCTGCCGTTCGGGTTCCGCGTGCAGGCAGTTCGGGTCGATGTGGCCGGCGTGCAGGCCGTCCTCCACGTCGTGCACCGAGTAGGCCACGTCGTCGGACCAGTCCATGACCTGCGCCTCGAAGCAGATGCGGGTGCCGGGGGCGTCCTTGCGGACCCAGTCGAAGACCGGGCGGTCGTCCTCGTAGACACCGAACTTGCGGGACGCCGGGTCGGTGGGGTGGGCGCCACGGGGCCAGGGGTACTTGGTGGCGGCGTCGAGGGCGGCGCGGGTGAGGTTGAGGCCGACGGAGCCTTCGGGGGTGAACCGTTTGGGCTCGATGCGGGTGAGGAGCCTGAGGGACTGGGCGTTGCCCTCGAAGCCGCCGCAGTCCGCCGCGAACTCGTTGAGGGCCTGTTCGCCGTTGTGGCCGAAGGGGGGGTGGCCGAGGTCGTGGGAGAGGCAGGCGGCTTCCACGAGGTCCGGGTCACAGCCGAGGGCCGCGCCCAGCTCGCGGCCGACCTGGGCGCATTCGAGGGAGTGGGTGAGGCGGGTGCGGGGGCTGGCGTCCCAGGCCGGGCCCATGGTGCCGGGCGTCACCACTTGGGTTTTGCCGGCGAGTCTTCTCAGGGCGGCGCTGTGCAGGACTCGGGCCCGGTCGCGCTGGAAGGCGGTGCGGCCGGGGCGCTTGTCTGGTTCCGGGGCCCAGCGGTCGACCGACGTCGGGTCGTAGGCCGGGGGGGTTTGTGAGGTGCCTGCCATGTGTCGACAGTACGGGCCCGGGTGTGCTGTGTGCCTGAGCGTTTGCCGGGTGCGGGTGTGTGGCGGGTGCGGGTTGAGTGTGGCTTGTCGCGCCCACGCGGCGGAGCCGCATATCGAATACAGCCCCGCGCCACCTTCAGGCCGATGCCAGTGCTGGTTCCTCGAAAGCCCGGGTTGCCAGGGCCTCGTCGTAGCGGTGCAGGAGGAGCCGGGCCATCGACGGGTGGGTGCCGAGGGGGGCCGCTGCGATCCAGGGGGCCGCTTGGGCGCACTCCGTGGCGAAGCGTCCGGGGGCCGTGAAGTAGGAGGCCAGGGCGATGCGGTGGCGGCCCCGCGCGATCAGGGTGCGCACGGCCGTCTGGACCGTCGGGGTCGCCGCGGAGGCGTAGGCGGGGATGACGGGGACGCCCAGGCGAGCGGCGAGCAGGTGGGCCGTGCGGCCGGTGTCCGTCTTGGCGTCCGGGTCGCGGGAGCCGGCGGCGGCGAGGATCACGGCGCTGGTGCGGCGGGTCGCCTCGTCCATGTGCGTGGGCCAGCCGGCCTCGGTCAGGCGGGCCTGGAGGGCGTCCACCAGGAGGGGGTGCGGGCCCAGGGGGGCCGCCAGGTGGGTGCGGGCCCCGGCGGCCGCGGCCATCTCCGGGATGTCCTGCTTGACGTGGTAGCCGCGGCTGAGGAGGAGGGGGACCAGGACCGCCTCCGTGTCTCCCAGGGCGGCGAGCGTGTCGGGGAGCAGGGGGGCGTTCAGTTCGATGTGCCCGAGGTGCACCGGCACGTCGGGGCGGAGCGCGCGGACGCGGTCCAGGAGCGCGCGGACGGTGCTCAGCGCACGGGGGTCGCGGCTGCCGTGCGCCACGACCACGAGAGCGGGCGGGGCCGGGCGGCGCGTGGCGGGCGGCGGGACGAGGCTGAGCTGGCTGGGCATGTCACCGATGGTCGCCGCCGCACGTTGCCTTCCCGTTGCGTGGGCGTCACGGGTGTTTTCCAGCGGTTCACGATGTGGGACAGGTTCGGTGTGAGGCGGCTTGACCTGGGGTTTCCGTGTAACGAGTGAAGCTGGTCACGCGTATCCGGATGAACCGGGCGGCCCGGGAGGACGTCCCTGACTGTCGAGGGGCCGACCTGGGGAGGGACCGTCCGATGCGTCGTGTGACGTTCCGCAGACCGCGGCTGCCGCGTACCCGGCGGGGGCAGCGGCGGCTGGTGCAGGCCGTGATGGCCGGGTGCGTGCTCGCGTTGCTGCCGGCGACCTGGATGTACGTGGTCGCGGGTGACCGGCTGCGGACGGCGGCGGACGTGCCGCGGACCGATGTGGCCGTGGTGTTCGGTGCCGGGCTGTGGGACGGGGAGCCGTCGCCGTACCTCGCGCACCGGCTGGACGCGGCGGCCGGGCTGTACCGCGAGGGGCGGGTCGAGGTGGTGCTCGTCACCGGGGACAACAGTCGCGAGGACTACGACGAGCCGGACGCGATGCGGGTGTACCTGACGCGGCACGGGGTGCCCGACGGGCGGATCGTCAGCGACTACGCGGGGTTCGACACCTGGGACTCCTGCGTGCGCGCGAAGAAGATCTTCGGCGTGGACGAGGCCGTGTTGATCAGCCAGGGCTTCCACATCCGGCGGGCGGTGGCGCTGTGTGAGGCGGCGGGTGTCGAGTCGTACGGGGTGGGCGTGGACGCCGTGCATGACGCGACCTGGTACTACGGGGGCGCCCGGGAGATCCTCGCCGCCGGGAAGGCCGCTCTGGACGCGGTGTTCCGGCCGGACCCCCGGTTCCTCGGCCCCCGGGAGCCAGGGGTGGAGCGGGCCTTGACCACGGCCGAACAGCCGCTCGGATGACGCGAACTGGGGGAAAGGAAAACGTGGCCGGGGGCGGGAGCGCGGCCGGCGCGCTGCGGGCGTCCCGCCCCCGGCTGTCCTGTGACCGTCAGCGTCCGTGGAAGCGCGGGGGGCGCTTCTCCAGGAACGCCGTCATCCCCTCCTTCTGGTCCTCGGTGGCGAACAGGGCGTGGAACACCCGCCGTTCGAAGCGGAGGCCGTCCCGCAGGCCCGACTCCAGGGCCCGGTCGACGCATTCGCGGGCCGCCCGGACCGCCGTACGGCCGTACGAGGCGATGGCCGCCGCCGCTTCCAGTGCCTCGGCGAGGACCCGGTCGTCGGGGACCACGCGGGAGACCAAGCCGCAGCGCTCGGCCTCCCGGGCGTCCATCGTGCGGCCGGTGAGCACCAGGTCCAGCGCCTTGGCCCGGCCCACCAGACGGGTCAGCCGCTGGGTTCCGCCGATGCCGGGTATCACGCCCAGCTTGATCTCCGGCTGGCCGAAGAGGGCCGACTCGCCCGCGACGACCAGATCGCACATCATGGCCAGCTCACAGCCGCCGCCGAGCGCGTAGCCGGCCACGGCGGCGATCTTCGGGGTGCGCAGGTCCGCGAAGTCCTCCCAGGCCGCGAAGTAGTCCTCGGACATCATGTCGACGGCCGACCTGCCGGCCATCTCCCGGATGTCCGCACCGGCCGCGAAGACCTTCTCCGAGCCGGTGACGACGAAGCAGCCCACCTCCGGGTCCTGGTCCAACGGGCCGAGGAGGCCGAGGAGTTCGGCGAGCAGCTCGGAGCTGAGCGCGTTCAGGGCGTGCGGGCGGTGCAGGCGGACGGTCACCACGCGGCCGTCCCGTTCGACTTTCAGGTGGTTCATCCTGGCTCCCTGGACGTTGGGTTAGGAATCCCAGATCGCGCCGTACGCCGGAACGCCGCGCCGTTCCAGACCGTGCACCACCTGCCAGGTCAGCCGCTTGTTGGAGATGCAGATGACCGCCTCCGCACCGAAGTCGCGGTACGCGGCGTGGGCGAGGCGCACCATGTCGGGCTTGCCGTGCCGGGAGGTGTCCCAGACCAGGGCGTGCGGCTGGACGGCGAGGATCTCGTCGACGAGGGCGTCGCCGTAGGTGGCGCGGGGGTCGCGGGTCGCCCAGACCAGGCGCGAGGGGACCTCCGCGGCGAGCAGGTGGGGCAGGCAGGGGCCGATGCCGCTGCCGGTCGCGACGTAGACCACTTTTCTGAACAGGACCTCGATGTTGGCGACTCCGGCCGTGGTGATGCCCTTCACCCACACCCGCGAGGGCAGGTCGTCGATGAAGGAGCCGGTCCAGTCACCGGCGCGGGAGATGGTGAGCCGGAAGCCGGAGCGGCCGGGGGCGGGCACGTTGGCGAAGGAGTGCCACTCCGTCAGCGGGCTGCGGCTGATCGCGGTGGAGGAGCCGGCGAAGGGGGTCTCGCCGTAGTCGAAGCGGGCCAGCGCGACGTGCGGCGACGGACGTTCGACGCGGACGTCCACCTTGCGCAGCCGCAGCCAGGGCAGGGCCACGCTGAAGGTGACGACGGCGAGGACCGCGAGCGGCACCGGTCCCTGGCCGGACAGCAGGGTGTGGGTCCAGAACAGCGTGAGGGCGCTCCAGCCGCCGAAGCGGTGGATCTTCTCGAACCGGTCGTGGTGGCGGGAGCGGAAGGGCGGCAGCGCGGTGGCGACGATCAGGGCGAGCAGGGCCACCAGGGTCCAGCTCACCGTGATCAGCGGCAGGTCCGTTCCGGCGCGGGTCACCGCGACCGTCAGGGCCAGGAACCAGGCCGCCCCGGCCAGCGCCCCGCCCACGTGCAGCCCGCCGAAGTGGTACACCTTGCCGAGCGTCCAGCGGACCTTCAGCGGCCAGCTCACCGGGGCCGAAGTCGCCAGCCGGAACAAGAGGTTGATGACGTACTGCTGGCGCACGAGGACGGCGAGGGCGAGGTTGGCGAGGGCGGCGTGCCCGAGGGTGGGCGTGGCCAGGGGCCGCGCGGCCCACAGGAACGCCGCGTTGGCCAGGAGGACCAGGGCCGCGAGGCGGTTGTAGTGCATCAGGCGGGGGTGCTTGAGCAGGCGGCGGGGGGCGGGCAGGAGCGGCGGGAGCTCGCCCGTGTCCTGGCGCGTCCGGGCCGGGGACGTGGTCATCGGGCCACCGCCAGGCGCTGTTCGAGCATGCTCAGCAGGGCCTGTTTGTCGACCTTGCCGCGGTCGGTCTCGGGGAGGAACGCCAGGGGCAGGACCTGCTCGGGGACGCAGTAGTACGGCAGGGCCTCCGCGACCGCGCGGCGGGCCGTGTCGGGGTCGATGTCGGCGGGGCAGACGAAGGACACCAGGGTGCGGGCGTCGCGCTTCAGGGTGACGGCGCGGGTGCAGCCGGCGGCCGTCTCCAGGACGGCGGAGACGGAGTCCAGCTCGACGCGGAAGCCGCGCACCTTGACCTGGTCGTCGGTGCGACCGAGGTGCTCCAGCTCGCCGCCGGGGGTCCAGCGGCCGAGGTCCCGGGTGCGGAACATGCGGCGGTCGCCGCCGAGGAAGGGGTCGGGGGCGTAGCGCTCGGCGTTGAGGGCGTCGTCGCCGAGGTAGCCGGCGGAGACGCAGTCGCCGCCCGCCCACATCTCGCCGGGCTCGCCGACGGGCACCGGGCGCCGGTCGGCGTCGAGGACGTAGACCGTGTTGTTGGGGGTGGGGCGGCCGATGGTGAGCAGCGGGGCGGCCGGGTCGTGGCGGCTCATCGTGTTGACGATCGTGGTCTCCGTCGGGCCGCAGCAGTTGTGGAAGACGGCCCGCCGGGCCCAGCGGTCGGCCAGCGGGCGCGGGCAGGGCTCCCCCGCCACGGCGACCGTGCGCACGCGCGGGCAGCCGGCGGGGTCGAGGCCCGACAGCACGGTCGGGGTGGCGATCAGCACGTCGGCGGTGCGGGCCGCCGCGGCGATGTCCTTGCCGCGGATGACGAGGGTGCCGCCGTGGGTGAGGCAGCCGAGGATCTCCCAGGCCGCCATGTCGAAGGCGATGTTGAGGAGCTGGGCGACCCGGTCGCCGGGGCGGATGCCGAGGCCGCCCGGCTCGGTGAGCAGGAGGTTGGCGACGTTGCGGTGGGTGACCTTCACGCCGTTGGGGCGGCCGGTGGTGCCGGAGGTGAACAGGACGTAAGCGCCGTCCTCGCCGGTGACGCGCGGGCGCGGGGCCGGGGCGTACGGCAGCGGCTCGTCGAGCGCGAGCAGCAGGTGGCCGTCCGGCAGCGGTACCCGGTGGGCGTGTTCGGCGACGGTGAGGACGACCCGGGTGCGGGCGGTGCGGATGACGTGGGTGAGCTGGGCCGGGGGCGCGAGGCCGATGTCCTGCGGGACGTAGGCGGCGCCGGCCTTCAGGATGCCGAGCAGGCCGACGAGCATCGGGATCGAGCGGCGGACGAACAGGCCGACGTGGTCGCCGGGGCGTACGCCCTCGCGGACGAGGCGGGCGGCGAGGGCGTCGGCGTACCGGTCCAGCTCGCCGTAGGTGAGGTGCGCGCCCTGGTGCTCGGCGGCCACGGCGTGCGGGGTGGCCGCGGCGTGCCGGGCGACGGCGTGGTGCAGGAGGGGGTCGGGGACGGGGACGGTGGGGCCCCGGCCGTACTGCCGGAACAGCTGCCGGTCACGGGGGGTCAGATGGCGCAGAGGCATGGTCGGTTGGCCTCCTGGCTGTTTCGAGTGTCGGATGGCCACACGCGGCGGAGCCGCAGGTGGATGCTGCCGTGAGCGGCGGGCATGCCCGGGTGTCGAACGCCGTACGGAGTCGTGCGAGCGCTGCGCGTAGCGAGAGCGTAGTGCGGCTGCTTCAACACTCAACTAGGTCGGATCAGCCAAGAAAGGAGAGCAATGAGCCACATGTGACGTTTTTGGTCGCACAGGCAACGTCCGTGCCGGTCGGCGGCGACCTGAAGGTGGGCAGGCGTGTGCCTCACGCCGGTGGGGCGGTGGCGGGGAGGTTGCCGTCCCTGCCGCGTAACAGGGAACCGTCCCGGGCGTAACACGGTGGAAGCAGGCTGAACGGTATGCAGACCACCGCCACGCCCACGCACTGCCCGTACTGCGCCTTGCAGTGCGGGATGAACCTGACGCCCGCGCCCGACGGGACCGTCGAGGTGAGCGAGCGTACGGACTTCCCGGTGAACCGGGGGGCACTGTGCGGCAAGGGCCGTACGGCGCCGGCCGTGCTGGCCTCGAACGTGCGCCTGACCTCGCCGTTGGTGCGCGAGCAGGGCGCTCTGGTGCCGGCCTCCTGGGACGAGGCGCTGGACCGGATCGCCGAGGGGCTGCGCCGGACGCGCGCGGAGTACGGGCCGGACGGGGTCGGCGTGTTCGGCGGGGGCGGCCTGACGAACGAGAAGGCGTACACGCTCGGCAAGTTCGCGCGGGTCGTGCTCGGCACGTCCCAGATCGACTACAACGGCCGCTTCTGCATGTCGTCGGCCGCGGCGGCCGGTATCAAGGCGTTCGGCCTCGACCGAGGGCTGCCCTTCCCACTGGAGGACATCCCCAGGACGGGCTGCGTGATCCTCGTCGGCTCGAACCTCGCGGAGACCATGCCGCCGTCCCTGCGTTTCCTCACCGAGCTGAAGGAGAACGGCGGCACGCTGATCGTCATCGACCCGCGCCGCACCAGGACCGCCGAGCAGGCGGACCTGCACCTGGCGCCCCGGCCGGGCACTGACCTGGCGCTCGCCCTGGGTCTGCTGCACCTGGTGATCGCCGAGGGACGAGTGGACGAGGAGTACGTCCAGGAGCGGACCGTGGGCTGGGAGGACGCCAGGGCCGCGGCGATGGCGCACTGGCCGGAGTACGTGGAGCGGATCACGGGGGTGTCCGTTCCCGAACTGCGGGAGACGGTACGGATGTTCTGCGAGCCCGAGTCGGCGATGGTGCTCACCGCGCGCGGGCCCGAGCAGCAGTCCAAGGGCACCGACACGGTGGGCGCGTGGATCAACCTGTGCCTGGCGACCGGCCGGGCGGGCCGCCCGCTGTCCGGGTACGGCTGCCTGACCGGGCAGGGCAACGGGCAGGGCGGCCGCGAACACGGGCAGAAGGCCGACCAGCTGCCGGGCTACCGCAAGCTGGACGACCCGGCGGCGCGGCGGCATGTCGCCGAGGTGTGGGGCGTGGACCCCGACTCGCTGCCCGGCCCGGGGCGCAGTGCGTACGAGCTGCTGGACGCGCTGGGCACGGACGTCAGGTCGCTGCTGCTGATGGCGTCCAACCCGGTGGTGTCGGCGCCGCGTGCCGCGCACATCGAGGAGCGCATCAAGTCCCTGGACTTCCTGGCCGTCTGTGACGTGGTCCTGTCGGAGACGGCAGCGCTCGCGGACGTGGTCCTGCCGGTCACCCAGTGGGCCGAGGAGACGGGCACGACGACCAACCTGGAGGGCAGGGTCCTGCTCCGCCGCCAGGCCATCACCCCGCCCGACGGCGTCCGCAGCGACCTGGAGGTCCTCCACGAACTGGCCGCCCGCCTGGGCGTGGAGAAGGGCTTCCCGACCGACCCGGAGGAGATCTTCGAGGAACTCCGCCGAGCGAGCGCGGGCGGCCCCGCGGACTACTCGGGGATCACGTATCGCAGGCTGGTCGAGGAGAACGGGGTGTTCTGGCCGTGCCCGGCGGTGGAGCCGGAGGGCCTGACGGGGGCCGAGGACGGGGCGGGCGGCCCCGGGGCGCAAGGGAGCGCGCCGGGCCGCCCGGCCTCCACCGACGACAGGCCGGCCGCCACGGGAGACACGCCGGCCGCCACCGGGGACACGGCGGACCCTGCCCACCCCGGCACCCCGCGCCTCTTCCTCGACCGTTTCGCCACCCCCGACGGACGCGCCCGCTTCGTCCCCGTCTCGCACCGGGCGATCGCCGAGGAACCGGATGACGAGTACCCGGTGCTGCTCACCACGGGGCGGGTCGTGGCGCAGTACCAGTCCGGGGCGCAGACCCGGCGGGTGGCGGAGCTGAACGCCGCCGCGCCCGGGCCGTTCGTGGAGTTGCACCCGCGGCTCGCGGCCCGGCTCGGGGCGGCCGAGGGCGATCCGGTGGCCGTCGTGTCCCGGCGGGGCCGGGCCGTGGCGCCCGCCAGGATCACCAACACCATCCGCCCCGACACCGTCTTCATGCCGTTCCACTGGCCGGGCGAGGGCCGCGCCAACTCCCTCACCAACCCGGCGCTCGACCCGACCTCCCGGATGCCGGAGTTCAAGGCGTGCGCGGTGCGACTGGAGGCGGTGCGGCCCTAGGCTTTCCTGTCCGTGCCGGTGCGGCTCAGCCCACGTTGACCGCGCTCCAGGCCGCCGCCACGGCCTTCCGCTCCGTGCTGTCGCTGCCGTAGAGGTCCTTCGCCGCGTTCAGGGTCGCCGTACGGGCCCCCGCGTAGTCCGTCGAGGACGTCATGTAGACCGTCAGGGCGCGGTACCAGATCTTGCCCAGCTTGGCCCGGCCGATGCCCTTCACCGCGGAGCCGTCGCAGGTCGGGGAGGTGTGGGCGACGCCGTTGATCGTCTTCGCGCCGCTGCCCTCCGCGAGGAGGTACGCGAAGTGGTTGCCGACGCCCGAGGAGTAGTGCACGTCGAGGTCGGCCAGCCCCTCGCTCCAGCAGTCGGCGGACTTCCCGTCCGTCGACGGCTTGTCCATGCGGCGCAGGGCCTCCCGGCCGAGCCCGGAGCGCACGACCTTCTCGCCGATCAGCCAGTCACCCGGATCCTTCGCGTTGTCCGCGTAGAACTCCACCAGCGTGCCGAAGATGTCCGACGTGGCCTCGTTCAGGCCGCCGGACTCGCCCGAGTACGTCAGCGCCGCCGTCTTCGACGTCACGCCGTGGGACATCTCGTGCCCGGCCACGTCCAGCGACACCAGCGGTCCGAGCTGCTTGCCGTCGCCGTCGCCGTACGTCATGCAGAAGCAGTTGTCGTCCCAGAAGGCGTTGTTGTAGTCCTTGCCGTAGTGGACGCGGTTGAACGAGCCCTTGCCGTCGCCGGCGATGCCGTTGCGCCCGTGCGCGTTCTTGAAGTAGTCCCAGGTGACGTCCGTGCCGTACTGGGCGTCCACCGCGACCGTCGCGCGGTCGGAGGCCTGACCCGTGGCCCAGTGGTTGTCGGCGTCCGAGAAGACGGTCGCGGGGGCCCGGTTCAGGCACACGGTCAGCAGGCACAGGTCCGTCTTGTTCGCGGCGTCGCCCGTATAGGTGCCGCCCCGCGTCGCGTCCTTCAGCTGGTACGACGACCCGGACTTCGTCGTCTCCAGCGGAACCGTTCCGCCGTAGAGGGACTTGCCGTCGCCCGACGCCGACTCCAGGGTGTCCCAGGCGTCGATCCGGTCGCCGGTCGTCGCGTCGGTCAGCACCGTGCGCCCGACCGGGTTGCCGAGCCCGTCGTGCGCCACCGCGTCGGTCTGCCAGGCCAGCTTCGGGGCGCCGTGCAGGGCGTCGACGACCAGCCGCGGCCGGGCGGTCAGCTTCTTCAGGGTCTCGCCGAGGTGCGCGGCGCGCAGCAGGCTCGCGGCGAGGTCGGCGGCCTTCGGGGCGCTCACCTTCGGGGTGACGCTCTTGAGGGAGAGCGCGGACTTCGTGGCCCGGCTCGTGCCGCGGTAGCTGCCGTCCGGGTGCAGATGGAGGACGAAGTCACCGCCCAGGACCGGGAGCCGGTGGTACGTGCGGTCGTAGCGGACGTGCCGGGTGCCGTCCTCGTCGACGACCACGTCCCGGACCTTGGTCTCCTGGGCCGAGGTGAGGCCCAGTTCGGCGGCCCGGTCGGCGAGGACCGTCTCGGCACTGTCGATCGCGTCGGACCGGGTCGGCCGGTCCTCCGCCAGGGCGTTCGGCGAGAGCGCGGCGGCCAGCAGGGCGGCGGTGCCGGTGACGGCCGCCCCCGCGACGGCGAGACGGGACCCCCGGACGTGACGTATCCGACTCATCGGTCTCCTCATACGGGCGCACCCGGTCGCGTGGGGTCGACCGGGTGCGGCGTTGATGTTGACCGCGAGTTAAGGCGGCCCGGACATGTCATGTCCATAGGCCCGGTGTGGAGGTGTGTGAGGGTGGAGAATCGTTCCTGTGACCCTCCCCTTCTTCGTCTACGGCACCCTCCGCCCCGGCGAGGTCAACCACGACCTCTTCCTGCGCGGCCGCACCCGCTCCGAGGTACCGGGACGGCTCTCCGGCGCGGTGCTGTACGAGGGGCCGGGCTATCCCTACGCGGTCGAGGAGCCGGGCGGCGGGGTCGTGTGCGGGGAGCTGGTGACCGCACACCCTCAGACGTACGCGGAGCTGCTCGCCGAGCTGGACCGGCTGGAGGACTACGTGCCGGGCGACCCGCGCAGCCTGTACGAACGCGTCGAGCGGAAGGTCGTGCGCGACGCGGACGGAGCGGTTGTCCGGGCCTGGGTGTACGTCGCCGCGCCCGCCGTCGCCGCCCGGCTCCGGACCAGCGGGAGGCCGATCGCGGGCGGTGACTGGCGGGCGCGGGGGTGACAGGGGGCGGGCAGGGGTGAGGGCGGGCGGGCTCAGCCCGCGTACGGCCGCTTCGCCCGGGCCTCGCGCAACGCCAGGCCCCACCACACCAGTTGGTCCAGCATGGCCTTGGCCGCCGCGTCCGGGCCGGACGGGTCGTGCAGGGTGCCCGCGTCGTCGAAGGACGCGCCGGCGTTGTGGAAGGAGACGGTGTCGCGGACCGTCACGGCGTGCAGCTCGGCGAAGACCTGCCGGAGGTGCTCGACGGCGCGCAGGCCGCCGGCCAGTCCGCCGTAGGAGACGAGGGCGACGGGCTTGGCCCGCCACTCGCCGAAGTGCCAGTCGACGAGGTTCTTCAGGCCCGCCGGGAAGGAGTGGTTGTACTCGGGGGTGAGGACCACGAAGGCGTCCGCGCGGGCCAGCTTCGGGGTGACGCCGGACAGCGCGGCGGTCGCCTCGGGGGTCGGCTCGAAGGACGTCGGCAGGTCGACGTCGACGACGTCCACGACCTCGGCGACCAGGTCGTCCCGGCCTTGGAGGTGGTCGAGGAGCCAGCCGGCGACGACCGGGCCGAAGCGGCCGTGACGGTTGCTGCCGACGACGAGGGTCACCCGGAGGGGCTCGGTCGCGGGCGGGTCGGGGACGGGTGCGTTCGTAACGGCTGTGTTCATGCGGCACAGCCTCATACCTCAACCTTTCTTGAGGTCAAGGGCGGATGCGCGCGGCGTCCGGGTCACCCGTTCACACGCGCGCCCCGCGCTTTTCCGCGACCGGTCCGCCGACAGCCCGTGACCTGCCCAAACACCGACGAACGCCACCCCGCCCACCTCCCCCTGACACCCATTCACCCCAATTCTGACGCTCCATCAGAAAGCGGGGTCGTCTCGCTGCCCGTTACCTCGGAAGGGCAGGTGCACGAACGAACAGCTCGAAGGAGCACCGATGCGACGTACCGCCCGGCCGCTGACCGGCACCGCGCTCGCCGTCGCCGCCGCGGCCCTCGCCGCCGCCCCCGCGTACGGCGCGTCCGCCGGTGACGTGGAGGTGTACCCGTCCTCGGTCGTCCCGGGCGGACAGGTCACGGTGCGCACGGCGGCCTGCGGCGACGGCGGCACGGCGACGGGTGACGCCAGCGCGGTCGGGGCCGGTCCCCTCAGCCTCGCGCCGGGCCCGCACGAGCAGGACGCGACCGGGCGGTTCCGGGTGCCGCCGAGCGCGCAGCCGGGGACGTACGAGATCACGGCGACGTGCACCGGGAGCGGTCGGCGGATCACCGGTGACCTGGTCGTCACGTTGACGGCCGGGCACCAGCAGGTCCATCCCAGAGGGAGTGTGAAGACGGGGGTCGGCGGCGCACTGGGCCCCGATCCCGTGCAGACCGCGGCCGGTGTGGCGGCCCTCGCCGTCGCCGCCGCGGGCGGTACCTGGCTCCTGCATCGCCGGGCGAGAGGCGACGGGATCTGACGGACACCCTCCGCTGTCCGTCGCCGGTACCGCATGTCCCCTCCCCCTCCGGGTCCGACGCCCCTCGCGGCCCGGAGGGGGGTACGGGGCGGTCCCAGGACAGGAGCCCGGGGTCTGCTGTCTGCTGGGTCGAGGGCCGAGAACGGGACGACTGTCGGGGATCAGGAAAGGGTCGGCCATGCGCAGGTTCCCCAGGTACGGCACCAGGTCCGGCAACCCGGCCAACGCCGCCATGGCGGCCGTCACGGTGTTCGCCCTGTGCTCCGGGGCGTGGCTGCTGCGCAACGGCGCCGAGACGCACGCCCCGCCGCAGCCCTCCGCCGCGCAGGCCCGAGCCGGGCAGGACGGGCAGGACGGCCGGGCCGGTGAGCGGCCCGCCGTGCCCGCGCTGCCGCCCTCGCCGCCCGACCGCATCCGCATCCCGGCGATCCGGGTGAACGCGCCCCTGACCGGGCTGGGCCTGACGAGGACCGGCAGCCTCGACGTACCGCCCGCCGCGCGGAGGAACCTCGCCGGCTGGTACGAGGCCGGCACCACGCCCGGCGAACAGGGCACCGCCATCGTCGCAGGCCACGTCGACAACGCCGACGGCCCCGCGGTCTTCTACGACCTCGGCGCCCTGGCCAAGGGCGCCACGATCGAGGTGGACCGGCGGGACGGCGGCGTCGCGGTGTTCACCGTGGACGCCGTCGAGGCGTACGCGGCGAAGGACTTCCCCGACGAGAAGGTCTACGGCGCCGCCCGCCGCCCCGAGCTGCGGGTCATCACCTGCGGCGGCGGCTACTCACGCGGCTCCGGGTACCAGGGGAACGTCGTCGTCTTCGCGCATCTGACCGGCAGCCGGTGACCCTCCCAGCACGTTGGCCTTCCCCCAGGCCCCCAGCGGTTCCAGTGCCTCGTTCAGGGAGACGCCCCGGGGGGTCAGCGAGTACTCCACCCGGGGCGGCACCTCGTCGTACGCCTCGCGGTGCACCAGGCCGTCGGCCTCCATCTCCCGCAGGTGCGAGGCCAGCACCTTCTCGGTGATCCCCGGCAGCTCGCGGCGCAGCTCGCCGAAGCGGCAGGGCCGCTCGTGCAGCGCCCAGAGGATCAGCACCTTCCACTTGCCGCCGATCACGTCCATCGCCGCGTCGATCCCGCAGACGTACGACCCCGGCCGCCGCCCCCTCGTCCCCATCCCCGAGCCCTCCCCTTCCGCTGCCTGCACGCTTCCCCCGGGGTAACCGCCCACTTCGAAGTACGTACTTGAGCGGTCGCACCCCTGGGACGAGCCTAAACGCCATGACCGACAACCCAGTTGATTCCCGCACCCCTCTCACCCTCCTCGGCACCGGCGACATGGGCACCGCCCTGGCACGCGCCTGGCTCGCCGCAGGACACCCGGTGACCGTCTGGAACCGCACGGCCTCCCGCGCCGAGGCCCTCGCCGCCGAAGGCGCCACCGTTGCCCGGACCGCCGCTGAGGCGGTGGCCGCGAACCGGCTCGTGGTCGCGTGTCTGCTCGACGACGCCTCCGTGGGCGAGGCCCTCGACGGGGCCGACCTCACCGGCCGGGACCTGGTGAACCTGACCACCGGCACCCCGGGCCAGGGCCGTGCGCGCGCCGCCTGGGCCGAAGCGCGCGGCGCCCGCTTCCTGGACGGCGGGATCATGGCCGTCCCGCCGATGATCGGGGTCCCGGAGTCCGGCGGATACGTCTTCTACAGCGGCTCCCCCGAGCTGTTCGCCGAGCACCGCGACACCCTCGCCGTCCCGGCCGGCACCCGGTACGTCGGGGCCGACCCGGGCTTCGCCGCGCTGCACGACGTGGCGTTGCTGAGCGCGATGAACGGCATGTTCGCGGGCGTCATGCACGCCTTCGCGCTGATCCGCCCGGAGGACATCGCCCCGAAGGACTTCGCGCCGCTGCTCTTCGGCTGGCTCACCGCGATGGCCCCGGCCGTCCACCAGACCGCCGACCAGCTGGAGAGCGGCGACTACACCAAGGGCGTCGTCTCCAACCTCGCGATGCAGGCGGCGGGCATCCCCACGTTCCTGCGCACGGCCGAGGAACAGCACGTCAGCCCCGAGCTGCTGACGCCGTACCTGGAGCTGATGGAGAAGCGGGTGGCCCAGGGGCACGGGGACGAGGACGGGACGGGGATGATCGAACTGCTGAAGAAGGAGGGGTCACACTGAGGTCTGCGGGCGTGTAGTCCGGTTTCTTCGCTGGCCCGAGACAACTAGGTGGGCTCCTTGGACGAGGAAAGTCGGCGGGAAGGTGCGAGCCTCGAGGTCGACCGCGTCATGCGCATCCTGCTGGACCAGATCGCCGGCGGCATTTTCCCACCCGGGTCACGGCTTCCGCCCCAACGCGAAACGGCCAAGGAATTCGGCGTTGCGCGCGACACGGTGCAGCGTGCGCTCAGGAAGCTGGCCGACGAGGGGTACATCCAGTCCCGGCAGGGCAGCGGAACCCGCGTCCTGCGGCCGCCGCGGGGAGAAGAACGATGGACCAGGCCGGGCCTACTCCGTGGGTCGCTGGGCCAGCTCGTCCAGGATGCCTTCAGGGTCGCCGAGGGCGGCGTGCCGCCTGCCTCGATCCGCGTGCGTGTGCTGTGCATGGGCGGCGACGGGGGCAGCCCTGACATCGAGGAACTTCGGCACCTGTTGGAGGACACGGCGAGGCGCGACCACAGCGAGGTGGAGTTCGAGCTCCGGACGTCCACGTCCCAGCCCCCACGGAGGTGTATCTGATCAACGAACGGACCGTGCTCGCGTCCTACTTCCACGTGCCCGGGCCGAGTCCGAACCCGCTGCACCCGCTGCCCGAGGACCGGGTGGCGGAGACCCGGGGCTGGTTCGAGTCATGGTGGGACCTGCTCGGAGGGACTCAGACCGACCGGCAATAGGCGCTGCGGAGGTGGCCCGGACGGCAGAACGGGCATGGGTCCCCGCGGTCATGGAGCTCTACGCTCGGAAGCCCTCGCTTGTCAACGCACCAGGGGGAGGAAGAGCGTGTCGACGATCTCTTCGAGAACCTGGTCGGGTACGGCGGCGAAGGTGGTCAGGAGCTCGTGGCGAAGCAGGTCGAACGGCAGGGTCTTGATGCGTTCGGTGAGGTGCTCCGCCTTGACTTCCCCGCGGTCGACGGCACGGTTGTAGATCGTGTCGATGGCTTGCCCCCGTCCGGTCTCGGAGGGATCGAGCAGTTCGCTGGGGCTGGTCCCGGTCGCCTGGTGGTAGTCGGCCAGGTACACGCTCATGACGGTGACGAGCTGGACGCGGGTGGCGTTGATCTTCCGCATGAGGGTCAGGACGTCCTCGCGGAGGCTTCCGGTGTCGGGAACGGCCAGGACGTTCTTGTGCAGGATGTGGACGAGGGTCGCCCGGACGAGTGCGTCGCGGTCGGGCCAGCGGCGGTAGAGGACCGGGGGGCTGGTGCCGGCGCGTTTGACGACGGCGTCCATGGTGAACCTGGCGTAGCCGGTGGCCGTGAGCTCGTCCCAGGCCGCGTCCAGCAGGGCATTCTCCAGGGCCGCTCCGCGGCGCCGTTCGGGCATCGCCACTCCTCCAATTAGATAGATTTGCCTATCTTAGGGTAGCGCCGTAGCCTGAGCTCCATAAGATAGAGCGCATTATCTTAAGGAGGGCGTCCATGAAAGCCAGCGGTACCCAGTCACCACCCGTCCCCGGTTCCGACCGGGTCGACCCGGCCTTGCGGCGCCTGACCTACACGTTGATCGTCGGCGCGCTCGCCGTCATCTTCGACACCACGATCATGAGCGTCGCCATCGACAGCCTCGTCGGGCAACTGCACACCTCGCTCGCCACCATCCAGTGGGTGACCACCGCCTACCTGCTGGCCCTGTCCGCCACGATGCCGACCGTCGGCTGGGCCCAGTCGGTCCTGGGCGGCAAGCGGCTGTGGATCCTCGCCCTGGGCCTGTTCCTCGCCGGATCGATGCTGTGCGCCGCGGCGTGGAACGCCCCGAGCCTGATCGCATTCCGCGTTCTCCAGGGCATCGGCGGCGGCATCATGATGGTGCTGATGGCCACGCTGGCCATGCAGGCCGCCGGGGGCCGCAACATCGGCAAGGTCATGTCGCTGATCACCGTGCCCACCGCCCTGGGCCCGGTCGTCGGCCCGGTGATCGGCGGCGTCATCCTGCACCTGGGCGACTGGCGCTGGATCTTCCTGTTCAACATCCCCTTCTGCCTCGTCGGCGCCTACCTGGCCTGGCGCAACCTGCCCGAAGACGGGCCTCGCCCCGGGACCACCCCCCGCCTGGACCTCGTGGGCACGCTCCTGCTCTCACCCGGCATCGCCGCCGTCATCTACGGCCTGACGCAGCTCGGCGGACCCGACTCGTTCATCGGCATCAGGGCCGGGCTGCCCCTGCTCGCCGGAGTCGTCCTGCTCACCGGCTACCTCGCCTGGGCCCTTCGGCGCGGAGCCGACGCCCTGCTCGACATCCGCCTGCTCCGCCACCGGGCCCTGGCCTCGTCCACGGCGCTGCTGCTACTGGCCGGAGCCGCCCTCTACGGGGCCATGCTGCTCATGCCGCTGTACTGGCAGCAGGTCCGGGGAGAATCCGCTCTGGGCGCCGCGATCCTGCTCATCCCGCAGGGTGTGGGCACCTTGTTGTCCCGTTCGCTGGCCGGCAAGTACATGGACCGCATCGGGGCGCGCCCGGTCGCCGTCATCGCCTTCGCCGTCACCTTCGCAGCCACCATGCCGTTCGGCTTCGTCACTGCCACCATGGACAACTCCATGCTGATGGCCGTGCTGTTCGTCCGCGGCCTCGGGCTGGGCGCGGCCATGATCGCCCTGATGGGCGGCGCTTTCGTCGGACTGCGACGCCAGGAGATCCCGGCTGCCGCCAGCATCAGCCGCGTCGCCCAGCAGATCGGTGGCTCCATCGGCACCGCGATCCTCGTCATGATCCTGCAGCACGCCACCGCCGGCACCCACACCCGGGCCGCGCTGGCCTCGGGATTCGGCGACGCCTTCTGGTGGGCCGCCGTGTTCACCGCCGCAGCGGTGCCGCTCTGCCTCCTGCTGCCGCGCCGAGCCGACCCCGAACGCCAAGACCAAGAGACCACTCCTGACGCACCATCCACCGAAGTCTGAGCTACCCAGGCACCGCCGAGCCTGATGTACACGAAAGTTCGAGGGTCAGCCGTGTCCCTCGGTTGGGAATCGCTTCTCAATGATCACGAAGGACAGCCGTGCCCGCGGTGCCGTCTTGCCGTTCGAACCCCTCTGGGACCCATGGGCCGAACTCCTGCCCACACGACCGGAGGTCACTCTGAACCACCCGCTCGGCCGCCACCGCCGTAGGGTCCCCGACCGGACCGTGTTCGAGCATGTGGTCCTCGCGCTGGTCCACGGCTCGGGCTACGAGCGTCTTTCCAGCCCCGGATACTCGGACCGCACCATCCGTCGAAGACTCGATGAGTGGGCGAAACAAGGCATCTCCGAGGCCGTCCACGCTCTCGCGCTCCAAGCCTACGACCGCATGATCGGTCTGGAGCTGTCCGAGATATCCGTCAACGGCTGCATCACCAAGGCCCCGTGCGGCGGCGAAGGTGCGGACCGTTCCCCGGTCGACCGCGAGAAACAGGGCCTGAAGCGCTCTATCGCTACCGAGGCCCACGGCATCCCGCTCGGCCTGGTCGCCGCCGGGGCAAGCCGCCACGACTCGCCTCTCCTCGGGCCGACCCTCGAAGCCGCCATCGGGCAGATCGGCCCCCTGCCCGAGGGCGTGAACGTCAACCTCGACGGTGGCTACGACAACACCAAGTCCCGTGATCTGCCACGAGTTGGGCTTCACCGGCGAGGTCGCCCGCAAGGGAGTGCCCGTGCCGATCCAGGTCGGCAAGCGGTGGGCCGTGGAACGGCCACACTCATGGATGAACGGCTACGGCAAGCTGCGGCGCTGTACCGACAGGAACGGCGCTGTCGTGGGGTCCTGCCTCTACCTGGCCGCCGCACTCGTCACGCTCCGCATGGTGATCCGCCACGCCACCACGCGCTACCGGTGGGACGGCCGCCCCACCACACGCCGTCTCAAGTGATCCATTTGCCGGTCGGTCTTAAGCAACCCACTGCTCGTACGCCAGGTTCCCCACCAGGGCGAACACCACCGTCAGCAGCACGATCCGCACGAAACCGCTGCCCTGCTTCAGGGCGGTGTGGGCGCCCAGGGTGCCGCCCGCCAGGTTGAACACGGCCATCAGGGCGGCCAGTTGCCACAGGACCGCGCCCTGCCAGGCGAAGGTGGCGAGGGCGCCCGCGTTGGTGCAGCAGTTGACGATCTTG
Organism: Streptomyces chartreusis NRRL 3882; assembly: GCF_900236475.1. Taxonomy (GTDB): domain Bacteria; phylum Actinomycetota; class Actinomycetes; order Streptomycetales; family Streptomycetaceae; genus Streptomyces; species Streptomyces chartreusis_D. The sequence goes on along the minus strand of NZ_LT963352.1, from coordinate 6,157,074 downwards.
GCGGTGGCCGAGGCGCTGACGAGGTCCAGGTGGAGCACGGCGGTGAGGGCGAGGACCAGGAAGGTGCCGGTGCCGGGGCCGATGAGACCGTCGTAGAAGCCGATGCCGAGGCCGGCGAGGCCGATCGCCGCGAGGATCCGGCGCCGGGTGACCGGGCCGGTCGCGGGGGCCGTGCCGAAGGCGGGCCGCAGGATCACGAACGCGGCGACCCCGAGCAGCACCACCATGATCACCGGCTTGAGGACGTCGGTGCTCATCCCGGCCGCGAAGAAGGCCCCGGCGGACGATCCGGCGAGCGCGGCCAGTCCGATGCGCACCGCCGTCCGGACGTCCACCGGGGTCTTGCGGGCGTAGGTGACCGCCGCGCCCGTCGTGCCCACGATGGCGACCGCCTTGTTGGTGCCCAGGGCGTGCGCGGCGGGCGTGTGCGACGGCAGCCCGAGCAGCAGCACCGGCAGCAGCAGGAGCCCGCCGCCACCGACCACGGCGTCGATCCACCCGGCGGCGAGAGCCGCGACGCAGAGCACGGCGATCATGGTCAGAGATATGTCGGGCATGATCGGGAGCGTATGCGACGGGCGGGCGACGGCCGTGCGGCGCTTCCCTCACAGCCCGCCGTCACCGCACTCCAGGAACCCTCACACCCACGGCCCGCCTCTGCTGAGGGCAGCGTTCCCCGTGGGAAACAGTCGTGATGCTGCCGGGAAACACCGGCACCGCACGCTCAAGGACATGACCTCGAATGAGCGTGTGGTGGTGATCGGCACCGGCCTCGCGGGCGTACGGCTCGCCCGGCGGCTCGGTGAGCTCGGCACGCCCGCGTTGCTGATCGGCGAGGAGGAGCACCGGCCGTACAACCGGGTGCTGCTCGCCGAGGTGCTGGCCGGGCGTTACAGCCCCGAGGTGATCGCGCTGCCGGCGCCCGCGCAGGCCGTGCGCGGCCGGGTCGTCGGCATCGACCGCGACGAGCGCACCGTCGAGTGCGCCGACGGCACGGTGATCGCATACGACCGGCTCGTCCTCGCCACCGGATCCAACCCCGTACTGCCGCCCCTGCGCGGCCTGTTCACCCCCGACCACGTGCTGCCCGAGGGCGTCCACGCCTTCCGGACCATGGACGACTGCCTGGGCCTGTCCAAGGCGGTCCGGCCGGGGGCGCGGGCGGTGGTCATCGGCGGCGGGCTCCTCGGGGTCTCCGCGGCCCGCGCGCTCGCCCTGCGCGGCGCCCAGGTCGTCCTGGCCCAGCAGTCCGAGCGGCTGATGGAGCGCCAGCTCGACCCGGCCGCCTCCAAGCTCGTCAAGCGGCACCTGACCGACCTGGGCGTCGAGGTGCACACCGAGTGCCGCGTACGGGACGTGCGCTGCGTCGGCGGCGCCGTCCGCTCCGTGGAGATGGCCGACGGGTACGCGCTCGACGCCGACCTCGTCGTGGTGGCCTGTGGGGTGCGCCCCCGGGTGGGCCTCGCGCAGGCCGCCGGCCTCGACGTCCGCAAGGGCGTCGTCGTCGACGACGAGCTGCGCACCTCCGACCCCTACATCCACGCCATCGGCGACTGCGCCCAGCACGACGGCGTCCTCTACGGCCTCGCCGCTCCCGCACTCGAACAGGCCGACGCGCTCGCGGAGCTGCTGGCCGGCGACGCGGACGCCCGCTACACCGGCACCCGCTCCCTGACGCGACTCACGCTGAACGGGCACGACAGCCCCTTCGACCTCGCCGCGTTCGGCGAGACGGAGGCGCTCCCGGGCGACGACGTCGTCCAGCTCACCGACGCCACCCGCGGCACCTACCGCAAGGTCGTCGTCCGCGACGACCGCCTGGTCGGCGGGGTCCTCGTCGGCGAACTCGGCACCGTCGGCGCGCTCGCCCGCGCCTGGGAGGGAGCAGAGCCGCTCCCCTCCGACGGCGGCCCGCTGCTCCACCTGCTTACCAACGATGGAGGCTCCTGAATGACCGCCAGCCTGGGGGCCACCCCCACGATCGTGCTCGTCGGCCACGGCATGGTCGGCCAGCGCTTCCTCGAAGCGCTCGCCGAACGCGGCCTGACCGCCACGCACCGCGTGGTCGTGCTCTGCGAGGAGCCGCGCCCGGCCTACGACCGCGTCCAGCTCACCTCGTACTTCTCGGGCAAGACGCCCGAGGACCTGTCCATGACGGACCTGCGGTTCATCGAGGACCACGGCATCGAGCTGCACGTCGGCGACCCGGCGGAGACGATCGACCGCGAGGCGCGCCGGGTGACCGCCCGTTCCGGTCTCGTCGTCGACTACGACGTGCTCGTCCTGGCCACCGGCTCGTACCCGTTCGTGCCGCCGGTCCCGAACAAGGACGCCGAGGGCTGCTTCGTCTACCGCACGATCGAGGACCTCCTCGCGATCGAGGAGTACGCCAAGAAGGCGACGACGGGTGCCGTGGTCGGCGGCGGTCTGCTCGGTCTGGAGGCCGCGGGCGCGCTGAAGGGTCTCGGACTCACCTCCCACATCGTGGAGTTCGCGCCCCGTCTGATGCCCGTCCAGGTCGACGAGGGCGGCGGCGCCGCCCTGCTGCGCACCATCGAGGAGATGGGCCTGAGCGTCCACACGGGCGTCGGTACGCAGGAGATCGTCGTCGGCGAGGACGGCGCCGTGACCGGCATGAAGCTGTCCGACGGCTCCGAACTCGCCACCGACATGGTGGTGTTCTCCGCCGGTGTCCGCCCCCGTGACCAGCTGGCCCGCGACTGCGGCCTGACGGTCGGCGAGCGCGGCGGCATCAGCGTCGACGAGCAGTGCCGTACGGTCTCCGACCCGCACGTGTTCGCGATCGGCGAGTGCGCGCTGGCCGCCGACGGCCGGGTCTACGGCCTGGTCGCGCCCGGGTACGAGCAGGCCGAGACGGCCGCCGCGACGATCGCGTCGGACGAGGCCGCCTTCACCGGCGCCGACCTGTCCACCAAGCTGAAGCTGCTCGGCGTGGACGTGGCGTCCTTCGGCGACGCGCACGGCACCGCCGAGGACTGCCTGGACGTCGTCTACTCCGACTCCCGCGCGGGCCTGTACAAGAAGCTGGTCATCGGCCGCGACGGCACGCTGCTCGGCGGCATCCTGGTCGGCGACGCGGAGGCGTACGGCACGCTGAAGGCGTTCACCGGCTCGGTCCCGCCGGTCGCGCCCGAGGCCCTCGTCCTGCCCGCCGGCGCCGGCGCCCCGGCCCAGCTCGGCCCGTCCGCGCTGCCCGACGACGCGATCATCTGCTCGTGCCACAACGTCTCCAAGGGCGCGATCCGCGGCGCGGTCACCGACCACCAGTGCACGACCGTGCCCGAGGTGAAGAAGTGCACCAAGGCCGGCACCGGCTGCGGCTCCTGCGTCAAGGTCCTCGGTCAGCTCGTCAACGCGGAGCTGGAGGCCGGCGGCATCGAGGTCGACAAGGGCCTGTGCGGCTGCTTCTCCCAGACCCGCGAGGAGCTGTACGAGATCGTCCTCGCCCTGCGCATCAACAGCTACCAGGAGCTGCTGGACCGGCACGGCCGCGAGGAGGCCAGGGGCGGTGACGGCTGCGAGGTCTGCAAGCCGGCGGTCGCCTCGATCATCGCCTCCCTCGCCCCGGCGATCGGCGCCAGCGGCTACGTCCTGGACGGTGAGCAGGCCGCCCTCCAGGACACCAACGACCACTTCCTGGCCAACCTCCAGAAGAACGGCTCGTACTCGGTCGTCCCGCGCATCCCCGGCGGTGAGATCGCCCCGGAGAAGCTGATCGTGATCGGCGAGATCGCCCGCGACTTCGGCCTCTACACGAAGATCACCGGTGGTCAGCGGATCGACATGTTCGGCGCCCGCGTGGAGCAACTGCCCCTGATCTGGGCCCGCCTGGTCGACGCCGGCTTCGAGTCCGGCCACGCCTACGGCAAGTCGCTGCGCACGGTGAAGTCCTGCGTCGGCCAGACCTGGTGCCGCTACGGCGTCCAGGACTCGGTCCGCATGGCGATCGACCTGGAGCTGCGCTACCGGGGGCTCAGGTCGCCCCACAAGCTGAAGTCCGCGGTCTCCGGCTGCCAGCGCGAGTGCGCCGAGGCCCAGTCGAAGGACTTCGGCGTGATCGCCACCGCCAACGGCTGGAACCTGTACGTCGGCGGCAACGGCGGCGCCACGCCCCGCCACGCGGACCTGCTCGCGCAGGACCTGTCGGACGCCGAACTGGTCCGGCTCATCGACCGGTTCCTGATGTTCTACATCCGCACGGCCGACCGTCTGGAGCGCACCTCGACCTGGCTGGAGCGGATCCCCGGCGGCCTGGACCACGTGCGGGACGTCGTCGTCCACGACTCGCTCGGCATCTGCGACGAGCTGGAGAAGCTGATGCAGGCGCACGTCGCGCACTACCGCGACGAATGGGCGGAGACCATCAACGACCCCGAGAAGCTGGCCCGGTTCGTCTCCTTCGTGAACGCGCCGGACACCCCGGACCCGGTCGTCGCCTTCGTGCCCGAGCGCGACCAGATGAAGCCCGACCTGCCGCTGCTGTCCATCGGCATGCGACCCGCCGAAGACGTACTGGAAGGAAGCGCCCAGCGATGACCCTGGCACCTGAGACCACCGATCTGAAGGTCGAACTCGCTCTGGACGGCGACTGGTTCACGGTCTGCGACCTGAGCATGCTGCTCCCGGGCCGGGGGGTGGCCGCACTGCTGCCGGACGGCCGCCAGGCGGCGATCTTCCGGGACCGCACCGGTGAGCTGTTCGCCATCGACAACCGCGACCCGTTCACCGGCGCGGCGGTCCTCTCCCGCGGCCTGACCGGCACCCACCGGGGCCGCCCGTTCGTCGCCTCCCCGCTGCTGAAGCAGCGCTTCGACCTGGCGTCCGGGCAGTGCCTGGACGACGAGGCGGTACAGGTGACGGTGTACAAGGTCCGCACCGCCTGACGGTCGGTCCGGACAGACCATCGCGCGCAGGATCCCCGCCCGGCCACGGATGCCGGCGGGGATCCTGCGCGCTGACCGTTTCCGGCCGGGTACTCGACGATCACCACACCCCTGTACGGCAAGCTGTCGGAGCTGCACGGCCGCAAGCCGTACTTCCCGATCGCCATCAGCATCTTCGTGGTGGGTTCGGCGGCGAGCTCCTTCGCCGGCTCGATGACCGAACCGGCCTGGTACCGGGCGTTCCAGGGGCTCGGCGCGACGGCCACGACATGGAACTGGCCCACCCGGCCGAGTGAGCGAGGCCACGGATCACTTGACCGAACGTTCCAGAAAAGCCTAGGCTCCACCTCGTGGCCAGGACCAAGGAGTTCGATCCGGACGCCGCGCTGCAGGCAGCCCTCGAGCTGTTCTGGCGGCGCGGCTACGAGGCGACCTCGATGTCCGACCTCGTCGAGCACCTCGGCATCGGGCGCGCCAGCCTCTACGCGACCTTCGGCAACAAGCACGAGCTGTACCTGAAGGCGCTGGACCGCTACCAGCAGACCTGTGACCCGCAGCTTCTGCGGGAGCTGTCCCGACCGGGGCCGGCCCTGCCCGCCGTACGGGCGGTGGTACGCCGTTTCGCCGCTGAATCCGCGGCCGACGAACGCCGTCTGGCCGGCTGCTTCGTCGTCAACACGGCCACCGAGCTGGCCCCCCACGACACGGCCGCGTGCCGCCGCGTGGAGCACAGCTGGGACCAGCTGGAGACCCTGCTGCACTCGGCCCTGCTCCGCGCGCAGGCGCAGGGCGAGCTGGACCAGGGCCGCGATCCGCGCACCCTGGCCCGGATGCTGCTCGTGCTGATGCAGGGGCTGCGGGTCGTCGGAAAGGCGTCGGCGGATCCGGCCCGGGTCCGGGACGCCGCGGAAGGGGCCCTGGCACTGCTCGACTGAGAACCGGGCGCCCGCGAGGGCGCCTTTTTCACGCCCTCATACTGAACCGATCAGTCAAGAAAAGAGAAGATCATGACCCACCGTTTCACCGGCAGGACCACCCTCGTCACCGGCGGCGGATCCGGCATCGGACGCGGTATCGCCCTCGCGTTCGCCGCCGAGGGCGCGAACGTCGTCGTAGCCGGGCGGCGCCAGGAGCCGCTCGACGAGACCGTGGCGCTGATCGAGGCGGCGGGCGGAAAGGCCCTCGCGGTCACCGCCGACGTCACCCGCGCCGACGACGTGCGGGCCCTGGTCGACGCCGCCGTGGACCGCTTCGGCTCGCTGGACGTGGCGGTGAACAACGCCGGGGTCCTGGAAGCCGCCGGAACTCCCGTCGCGGACGTCCCCGAGGACGCCTGGCGCCGGATGCTCGACATCAACGTCACCGGCGTCCTGCTCGCCCTCCAGGCCGAGGTGCGCCAGATGCGCACCCAGCCCGGCGGCGGCGCCATCGTCAACATCGCTTCCCGGATCGGCGTCCACGGCCGCATCCCCGGCACCACGGCCTACGGCGCCACCAAGGCGGCCGTGTCGGTCCTCACGCGCGGCGCCGCCCTGGACCACATCGCCGACGGTGTCCGCATCAACGCGGTGTCGCCCGGCGCCACCGCCACGCCCATGTCGCTCCAGCCGGGCGAGACGGAGGCCGGACGCGCGGAGCGCATGAGGACCGCGGTCCCGCTCGGCCGGGTCTCCACGGTCGAGGAGACGGCGGCCGCCGTGCTGTACCTGGCTTCCGACGACGCGGCATCGGTGGTGGGCACGGACCTGGTGGTGGACGGCGGCTCCACGGCCTGAGCGCGGACCTGATGGTGGAGGCGGCCCCACGGCCTGAGCGCGAAACGCCCCCTGGCGGACCCGCTGCTGGCAGGCTGGGCACATGGTCACGCAGCCGAACGACTGGTCCGGGCTCTCCTGGCTGGGCCCCCCGATCGACGCCCGCGCGCTGTTCGGTCCCGAACTGGACGCCCTGCTTGGGCTGTTGCGGGGACTGGGGCCGACGCAGTGGGCGCGGATCGCCGTGCCCGGGTGGACCGTGCACGACGTCGCCGCGCACGTCCTCGGCGACTGCTCCGCGCGCCTCGGCCGCCGCGAGTTCGGCGCGTTCGCGCCGGGCGAGACCCTGGAGGCGTTCATCCACCGCTCGAACCAGGAGTGGGTCGACCGCCACCGGGACATGGACCCGGCCTCGCTCGTCGACGCCCTGGAAGAGGCCGGCACCGAACTGGCCCGCCGCTTCGCACACGCCGACCTCGACGCGCCGTCCCTGGGCGTGTCCTGGGCCGGGGCGGACCCGGCGCCGATGTGGCTGGACTGTGCCCGGGAGTTCACCGAGTACTGGACGCACCGCCAGCAGATCCGGCACGCGGCCGGGCTGGGCACCGACCCCGCGCCGCGGGCCCTGTCCATCGTGCTGGACACCTTCATGCGGGCCCTGCCCCACACGCTGCGCGACACCGCCGCACCGGCCGGCACGCGGGTGCAGGTGACGGTCCCCGGCCCGGGAGGAGGCACCTGGAGCGTGACCGCCGGGGCGGAGGGCTGGTCCCTGGCGGAGGACCCCGGCGCCCGGCCGGCGGCAGCCGTCGTGGAGCTGGACACGGAAACCGCCTGGCAGCTCTGCACCCGGGGTGTCGAACCGGCCACCGCTCTCACCCGGGCCCGGGTCGATGGCGACCGGCGGCTCGCCGAGGCCGTGGGCCGGATCGTGTCGATCGTCTACTGATCAACTGCCGTGCCCGGCTGTCGAGTTGCTGTCGACTTCACCGACTCGGCTGCCATGCCGGGGTCGTTCACGTTTCATCGAGTCACCTCACCGCCTTCCTTCCACGAAAGGCCCGACCATGACTCGGAACCACACCCGGCCGTCCCGGCGGACCGTGCTCGGCGGGGCCGTCGCCGCGCTCGCGGTGGCCGCCGGCACCGGCACGGGGCAGGCCGCCGCCGGGACCCGTTGGCCCACCGAGTTCCCGCTGCCCGACGGCTGGCTCCCCGAGGGGATCACCATAGGCGGCAGGCCGTACGCGTACATGGGCTCGCGCGCCGACGGCGCGATCTACCGCACCGACCTGCGCACCGGCGAGGGCGGGGTCCTGCACGAGGGTGCCGCCGGTCTCGCGTCCATCGGGCTGAAGCTGGACCGGGACGGCCTGCTGTACGTGGCCGGCGGCGCCGGAGGCACCGCGCGGATCGTCGACGCGCGCACCGGCGAGCTGCTCACCACCTACCGACTCACCCGGGACGCCGCCCCGTTCGTCAACGACGTCGTGCTGCACGGCGACCGCGCCTGGTTCACCGACTCCCGTGCGGCCGTCCTCCACGGCGTGCCGCGCGGCCGGCGGGGCGAGGTCCGCTCCCTTCCGCTCACCGGCGAGTGGGTGCAGGCGCCCGCCGGGACCAACAGCGCCAACGGCCTGGTCGCCACACCCGACGGCCGCGGCCTGATCGTCGTCAACGCGGGTCGGCTGTACCGCGTGGACCTCAGGACCGGCCACGCCACCGAGGTCACGCTGCGGGGCGCGCCGGACGTGGCGGGCGGCGACGGCCTGGTCCGCCTCGGCCGCACGCTGTACGTCGTCCAGAACCGCCTGAACAAGATCACGGTCTGGGACCTCGACCGGAAGGCCACCACCGCCGGCCTGACCAGGACGATCACCGACCCCCGCTTCGACGTCCCCACCACGGCCGCCCGCCACGGCAACCGCCTCTACCTGGTCAACGCCCGCTTCACCAGCCCGCAGACGCCGGAGACGACGTTCAACGCGGTGGCCGTGTCCCTGTGAGGGTCACGCCGTCAAAGCGCCGTACGTCACGCCGGTCAGCTCCTCGGACGCGGCCCACAGTCGCTGCCCCGCCGCGTCGTCGAGGGTCCAGGGCGCCCGCCAGGACGGTGCGGGGGCCCCGCGCCACATCGCGATGTGCGGGCCGGTGAAGGAGTCGGGCCGTACGCCGGGTTCCGTCGCCGCGTACAGGATCGGGAGCGCGCCCGCCTCGGCCGGCTGGGCGACGACCCGGTTGGCGATCCGCACGAGCCGCTCGGCGGCCCGGCGCCCCTCGGCGAGCGGCCCGGTGGTCTGGAGATTGGTGGCCGCGTACCCGGGGTGGGCCGCGGCCGCCACCAGGCCCGTGCCGTGCGCCGCCGCCCGGCGCGCCAGCTCGTGCGTGAACAGCAGGTTGGCCGTCTTGGAACGGGCGTAGGCGATCCAGCGCCGGTAGCGGTGCTCGCTGTTGAGGTCGTTCATGTCGATGTTGGCGAGGGCGTGCATCCCGCTGGAGACGACCACGACCCGGGCCCCCGGCGCCGCGAGCAGCGCGGGCAGCAGCAGGCCGGTGAGGGCGAAGTGCCCCAGGTGGTTGATCCCGAACTGGGTCTCGAAGCCGTCCGCCGTCGTCCCGTACGGCAGCGCCATCACCCCGGCGTTGTCGACGAGCACGTCCAGCCGCTCGTACGGGAACCCGGCCGCGAACTCGCGTACGGAGGCCAGGTCCCCGAGGTCGAGCCGGCCCAGCTCGACCCGGGCCTCGGGCAGTTCCGCCCGGAGCCGGTCCACGGCCGCGTTCCCCCGGGCCTCGCTGCGGCACGCGAGCACCACCCGCGCGCCCTTGCGGGCCAGTTCCCGTGCCGTGACGAGCCCGATCCCGCTGTTGGCGCCGGTGACGACGGCGACGCGGCCGCTCTGGTCCGGGATGTCCCCTGTGCTCCAGCCTGGCATGGCAGGCTCCCTTCGCCGGTGGCCGTGATCCAGCCTACGAGGAGGAGTTGGGGCGAGACGGACCCGGGGCACCGGCCCCGGGCCGGGGTCAGCCCACGGGGCTCGACCGCTGGTCGTCCGGGAGGGGCCGGGTGTCGAGGTAGAACCACTCGGCGTCGGCGGTGGGCCAGGGGGAGGGCGGGGCCGGTGCGGACGGTGGTGCGGACGGTGGTGCGGACGGTGGGGACGGTTCCCTCACCGGTTCGCCCCACGGTTCCTCGGCCATGGCCGTGACAGGCCGTTTGGGCAGCGGTGCCTGGGCGTCTCCCGCGGGCGCCGCGGCCCGGTCACCGGTCGGCTTCGCCTCGCCCGGCATCAGCAGCTCCACTCGCAGCCCCAGTCCCCGCTGCTGGGCGGTGAACTCCTCGACCTGGTTGCGGCAGGCGTGGTCCAGGTGGGTCACGCCGGTCAGGTCGAGCCGGATCCTCGGCTTCCCGGACGCGGCGGCGGCCTCAAGCGCCTCGATCACCTTCGGCAGCCGCAGGAACGTCGCGTTGCCGGCCATGACGACCTTCGCCGTGTCGTCCTCGACGTGCTGGCGGATCGCGGTCTGCGACATGCGCAGCGCCGCCAGCACGATGCCCGCGGCGAGGCCGATCAGCACGCCCTCCAGCAGCGCGGTCACCACGATGACCAGTGTGGTCAGCGTCATCACCGCGAACTCGCCCTTGTCCTGGCGCCACATCTTCGGGAACTCGGCGGGCCCGAACAGCTTCCAGCCGCTGTGCACGAGGACACCGGCGAGCACCGAGATCGGGATCAGCGCGAGCACCTGCGGCAGCAGCAGCGCGAACGCGAGCAGCCACAGGCCGTGCAGGGTGCGGGAGAGCCGGGTCTTGGCCCCGGCCTGGACGTTGGCCGAACTGCGGGCCACGACCGCGGTGATGGGGAGCGCGCCGAGGATGCCTGCGACGGTGTTCCCGGCGCCCTGGGCGATCAGCTCGGTGTTGTAGCGGGTGCGCGGGCCGCTGTGCATACGGTCCACCGCGGCGGCCGTGAACAGGCTCTCGGCGGACGCGATGACCGTGAAGGTGAGGATGGCGGTGATGATCGCCCCGTCCGCGAGCCCGGCGAACTGCTCCGGCCCGGGCAGCGACACGGACGCGAGCAGATTGCCGACTTGGAGCGTCTTGACGTCCACGCCGGGCAGCGCGGCGACCACGATGCCGATGCCCACGGCGACCAGCGCGGCGGGGATCCTCCCGGCCGGGCCCGGCACCTTCTTCCACACGAAGCTGAGCACGATCGTGACGACACCGAGCAGGGTGGCGATCATCGCCTGTCGGTCGGTCAGGATGCCGGCCAGCAGTCCGGGGATGCCGGCCATGTTCTCGATCGCGGTGCCCGGGGCCTTGGCGTCGGCCATCGGGTAGGCCTGGCTGAACATCAGCGGCACGCCGATGCCGGCCAGCATGCCCTGGACGACGGCGACCGAGATGGCCTGGAACATCCGGCCGAGCCGCACCAGTCCCAGGATGATCTGGAGGAGGCCGGCGAACAGCACGATCACGCCGAGCATGGCCACGCCGACCTCGGCGACGGTCTCCGCGACCAGCGCGGCGAGGCCGGCTGCCGGCCCGCTGACCTGGAGGGTACTGCCGCGTGCCGCGCCGACGACCAGACCGCCGATCACCCCGGAGATGATCCCGAGCTCGGCGGGCACGCCGGAGGCGACGGCGACGCCGATGCACAGCGGCAGAGCGACGAGGAAGACGACGAGCGAGGCGGTGATGTCGGTGACGAGATCACCCTTGGCCCCGGCCTTGCCGCCGGCGCCCTTCACACGGCTGATCAGCCCACCCAGCACACCGCCAGAGCCGCCCCCCGGGTCACGGGAGGAACCGCCCGACCCCCGACGCGCACCGCCTCCCGCCCGGTCGCCACCCGCGCCACCGGACGGACCCCCCGACCGCCAACCCGCACCGCCTCCCACCGAATCCCACCCCGGCTCACCACCCGGACCACCCGACCGCCAACCCGCACCGCCTCCCACCGAATCCCACCCCGGCTCACCACCCGGACCCCCCGACCGCCAACCCGCACCGCCCCCCGCCGAATCCCACCCTGGGCCACCACCTGGACCCCCCGCGGGACCAGCCGCCGGACCACCCGACCGCCGACCCGCAGCATCCCCCGCCGAATCCCACCCCGGGTCACCACCCGGACCCCCCGACCGCCAACCCCCAGGGCTCCCCGCCGAGTCCCCGACCAGGCCACCGCCCGCACCACCCGACCGACCCCCCGTCAAACCGCTCGCCGGTCCGTCCGATCCCCAGCCTGCGGCACTTCCCGCCGAACCACCTCCCGGCCTGCCGGGCCCCCAGTCCGAGACACCCCCGTCGGAACCTGCCGCTGCCCAGTCCGCCGCGTCCCCGCCGCGATCACCCGGCCCCCAGCCCCCCGAGCCCTCTGCGAAACCGCCCGCTCCTCCATCCCCGGAGCCCTCCGCGGAGCCGCCCGACCTCCAGTCCGAAGCACCGCTCCCGGCATCAGCCGATCCCCAGCGCGCGGCACCCCCCTCGGAAGCAGCACCCCAACCCCCCGCGTCTCCCGCAGGGCCGGCCTGCCGGCCCCCCGGCGCGGCACCGCTCCTTACCCGCCCCCGCGCATGCGCCCCGCTCACGCGGCATGCACCCGGAAGGCGCCGTCGTCGCCGAGTTCGTAGACGAACCCCGTGTCGACCTCGTAGTACCAGCCGTGCAGCCGCAGCCGGCCCGCGTCGAGCCGCTGTCGCACCACCGGGTAACTCCGCAGCGCGGCCAGCTGGTTGACGACGTTGCCCTGGGAGACCTCCGGCAGCGACGGGTCGTCCGGCGCGGACTCCAGTACGGGGGTGAGTTCCGGGCGGGCGATGTGGAGCCAGGCGTCCACGCCGGGCAGCGCGGACAGGTCGTCGCCGGACTTCAGCGCGCCCATCGCGCCGCAGTGTGAGTGACCGCACACCACGATGTCCTGAACCCCGAGCACTTCCAGTGCGTACTCGATGGTGGCCGCCTCGCCCGAGGCCCCGGGCCGTCCGTAGGGCGGCACGATATTGCCCGCGTTGCGCAGCTCGAATATCTCCCCGGGCCGCGCACCCGTGATGAGTGCGGGTATGACACGGGAGTCCGAGCAGGTGATGAACAACGCCTCCGGATATTGCCCTTCGGCCAGTTTCCGGTATTCGCCGCTGTCGAAATCGACACGCGTCCTGAACGTGCGGGCACGATCCAGCAATGCCTTCAACTTCGCCTCCTGAACTGCCGTTTCGTTCTGTGCACCCCACCGTAGACGGACGACGTACAGAGGAAGGTTAAGCGAGCTCCAGCGCCCGGCCAGGAATTGAACATTCTTTGTCCGGATACCCAGACGAACGGTCATCTTGTAGCGTGTGAACTCCAGGGCGGAAATTGCGAATTCACGCTGCCCGGATTTATGTCGGCTTCACGGAGAGACAGGACGTATGGGCCTACGAGTGCTGCTCATCGAGGACGACGAGACGATCGCCGAGCCGCTCACCGAAGGGCTGGGACACTTCGGGCTGACGGTCGATCATGTCGCCACGGGCACGGACGGGCTGAGAGGCCCGTACAACGACGTCGTCCTGCTCGACCTGGGACTGCCGGACATGGACGGCATCGACGTCTGCCGCGGCATCAGGCAGGTCTCGGACGTGCCCATCGTCATCCTCAGCGCCCGTGGCGAGGAGGCCGACCGCGTGCTGGGCCTGGAGCTGGGCGCCGACGACTACCTGGCGAAACCATTCAGCGTACGGGAGCTGGTGGCCCGGGTCCGGGCGGTGACCCGCCGCACGCAACGCACCCGGCAGACGTTCCCCGAGCCCTCGGGCACCCCGGGCACAGCAGGCGCAACCGGCGAGTCGAGCACGCCGGGCACCGCCGAGCCGCTGCCCCACGTACCGGCCCCCGGCCCCCCGCACGACCCGGGCCCCCTCGTGGTGGACCGCCGTACCCGCCAGGTCTGGGTCGGCGACTCCCCCGTGCTGCTCACCCCCAAGGAGTTCGACCTGCTGGCGCTCCTCAGCGAGGACCCGGGCGCGGTCTACTCGCGACAGCAGATCCTCGACCGCGTCTGGGATCCGCACTACGACGGCCCGACCAAGACGCTGGACGTCCATGTGGCCGCGCTGCGCCGCAAGCTGGGGCACCCGGCGTGGATCAGGACACTGCGGGGTGTCGGCTTCCGGCTGGCGGTGCACACCGGGCCGAACGCCCCGCAGGTGGCATCTCCATGACCCGCCGGCTGCTGTTCAGCTATCTCACCCTCGCCGCGCTGGTGCTGCTCTGCCTGGAGATCCCGCTGGGCTTCGTCTACTCGCGCGGTGAGCGGGAGCAGGTGGTCAACGCGGCGAAGGACGAGGCCGAGTCGGTCTCCGCGTACGCCGCGCTGTCCCTCGCGGCGGGCCGGGCCGAGGGGGACCTGCCCGCACGGGTGGCGCACTGCGCGAAGCGCATCGGCGGGAAGGTGGTGATCGTCGCCGCCTCGGGCGCCACGCTCGCCACCTCGCATCCGATCGACACCTCGGTGTCCGGCGCCCTGGCCGACCGTCCGGGCATCGCGGCCGCGCTGCGAGGCACCTCGACGGTGGATGTGCGTACCTCCACGATCGGCGGGGTCGAGTACCTGTCGGTGGCCGCGCCGGTCGGTCAGGAAGCGCGGCCGGTGGGTGCCGTGTGGCTGACGGTGCCCACGCGGACGGTGCACGAGCGGGTCCACCACGTGTGGCTGTTGCTCGTCCTGGGCGGGCTGGCCGTGCTGACGGCGGTGGCCGTGGTCGGCTTCGCCTTCGCCCGCTGGGCCGGTCGCCCCATCCGCGAACTGGAGCAGGCGACGCACGACTTGGCGGAGGGCGGCGGCCGGTTCACCCCGGTGACGATCACGAAGGGCCCGCCGGAAGTACGCAGTCTGGCCGCGGCGTTCAACCGCACCGCGGCCCGCCTCGCCCATCTGCTCGCCTCCCAGCGGGCGTTCGCCGGCGAGGCCTCGCACCAGCTGAAGACCCCGCTCGCGGCGCTGCGGCTGCGCCTGGAGAACCTGGAGCCGGACGTCGCCGCCCGGGCCCGGGGCAGCCTCACGGCGGCCGTGACGGAAACGGACCGGCTCGCCCGGATGGTGGAGCACCTGCTGGCGATGGCCCGGCTGGAGGAGCACGCGGCGATCCCCGCCACCGTCGATCTGGGCGCGGTGTGCGCGGAACGGCACCGCACCTGGCAGCCCCTCTTCACACGGGAGGACGTCTCCCTCGTGCTCTTCGCGGGCGGCGTCGGCCCGGTGCTGGCGGTGCCGGGGGCCGTCGAGCAGATCATGGACAACCTCCTGTCCAACGCCCTGCGGGCGTCCCCGCCCGGCAGCACCGTCACGATCGAGCTGCGGGTGCCGGCCCCGCCCCGGCGGGCCCTGCGCGACGGCCGCCCCCGCTGGGTCGACCTGCACGTCACCGACGAGGGCCCGGGCATGACGGAGGATCAGCGGGCCCGCGCCTTCGACCGTTTCTGGCGCGCCCCGGGCGCTCCCAAGGGCGGCTCGGGACTCGGGCTCGCCCTGGTGCAGCGCCTCGCCCACGCCAGCGGCGGCGAGGCGACCCTGCACGCGGCGGCGACGGGCGGCCTGGACGTGGTGATCCGTCTGCCGTCCGTACGACCACCGGCCGAGGGCCACGGACCGGGCACGGACCGCCCGAGGGGCGCCCGGAGACAGCAGGCCCCGGCGCTGCCCGCGTGAGCCCGCGAAGGACGAGGCGAGGCCCGCCGGCTCCTGGCCCCACAGGCGGCACACAGCATGCCGTTCCACGGCCACGAGTTGGCCATGCCCCGTCAACCCGGCCCGCTTAGCGTTCCTCCCGCCTCCCCCCACGCACAACCCTGCCGTCGACCGGCGGCGGGGCGGTACGGCACCTCTTGGAGTGAGAGTGGAACGTCGTAGCCTCCTGCGTGCGGCCGTCCTCGGCGGCACCTCGGCCGCCCTCGGCGGAACTCTGTGGCGCGGGGCCGCCTACGCGGCCCCCGCCCAGCCCGGCACCGGCCCCTACGGGCCGCTGGGCTCCCCGGACGCCAACGGCATCAGACTCCCCAGCGGCTTCACCAGCCGGGTGATCGCCCGCTCGGGCCAGCGGGTCGGGAGCACGTCGTACACCTGGCACAACGCCCCGGACGGCGGCGCCTGTTACGCCGACGGCACGGGCTGGATCTATGTCTCCAACTCCGAGATCAACCCGTCGGGCGGCGCGAGCGCGGTGAGGTTCTCCTCGACCGGGGCGATCACCGGCGCGTACCGCATCCTGTCCAACACCCGCCAGAACTGCGCCGGCGGCAAGACGCCGTGGGGCACCTGGCTGTCCTGCGAGGAGGTGGACCGGGGCTACGTCTACGAGACGGACCCCTGGGGCACGAAGGCGGCGGTGCGCCGCGACGCCATGGGCCGCTTCAAGCACGAGGCGGCGGCGGCCGACCCGGTCCGCCAGGTCATCTACCTGACCGAGGACGTCACCGACGGCTGCTTCTACCGCTTCCGCCCGACGACCTGGGGCGACCTCTCCTCCGGCACGCTGGAGGTCCTGGTGGCGGGCAGCGGCACCAGCGGCCCGGTCACCTGGGCCCGGGTCCCCGACCCCTCCGGCGCGACCGCCACGCGCAGCCAGGTCTCCGGCGCCAAGCACTTCAACGGCGGCGAGGGCTGCTACTACGCGGACGACACCTGCTGGTTCACCACAAAGGGCGACAACCGCGTCTGGCAGTACGACGCCGCCGCCCAGACCATCGACCTCGCCTACGACGACTCCCTGGTGACGAGCGGCACGGCGCCCCTCACGGGTGTCGACAACGTCACCGGCTCCGCCTCCGGAGACCTCTTCGTCGCCGAGGACGGCGGCAACATGGAGATCTGCGTCATCACCCCCACCGACGTGGTCGCCCCGTTCCTCCGCGTCGACGGCCAGTCCGGCTCGGAGATCACGGGTCCGGCCTTCTCCCCGGACGGCACGCGCCTGTACTTCTCCAGCCAGCGCGGCACCAGCGGCAGTTCCTCGGGCGGCATCACCTACGAGGTGACGGGCCCGTTCCGCTCGTAACGGCACCACCCGCCTTCACCTGATCATCACAAGATGGTCACCTCTCCCTCATCCGGGGCCGCTCGGACCTACGGTCATCCCCTCACGTACCACTACTGGGGGGATGACCATGAGCAATCCGTACACGGGCCCGCACGCCGACCCGTATCCCGTGCCGCCGGCGCCGCAGCCCGTCCGGCCGGCGCCCCGCTGGGCGCGGAAGCGCTACCTGCTGCCCGCCCTCGGCCTGGCCTGGTTCATCGGCGTCGGTATCGGCGCCTCCGGCGACAAGACGGCCGACGCGAAACCCGCGGCCGCCAGACCGCAGCCGACCGTCACGGTCACCGCGACGACCACCGCCACCGCGACACCACTCGCGAAGAAGCCGGAACCCGCCCCCACGGTCACCGCCACCAGGACCGTCAGAGCCACCACCACCGTCACCGCACAGCCGGCCGCGGGCGGCGGCTCCGACGACGACGGATCGAGCGGATCGGGCGGCTCGGAGGACGTCTACTACGCGAACTGCTCCGCCGTCCGTGCGGCCGGAGCCGCCCCCATCCACCGTGGTGAACCCGGCTACGCCTCACACCTGGACCGCGACAACGACGGGATCGCCTGCGACACGTGACACGAGTACGCCGGTGACCATCGGCGCGTCCGGCCGTTCCACCGTTTGGGCAGCTCGTCCCGGGCTGCCCGGACGACGGAAGGAACACCACCGTGGACACGACCGTGCCCGCCACCGACGTACAGCGCGTGCTGCCGCGTGACGAGTGGGTCAAGACGCTGCCGCAGACCATCGTCGCGTCGTGCGTGCTGCTCCTCGACGCGGAGGACCGGATCCTGCTGCTGCGCTACGCCGAGGGCGAGCCCGGTGCCGGGCTCTGGGGGCTGCCGGGCGGGATGCTCGACCACGGCGAGGACCCCTTCGGTGCCGCGTGCCGGGAGCTGCACGAGGAGACCGGCATCGTCCTGGACCGGGCGCCCCGGTTCATCGGCTACGACCACCGGGCCGATGTGAAGGGCACGGGCCCGGTGATCGACTTCTACTTCCACGGCGGCCGTGTCGCCCCCGGGCAGACCGTCAGGCGCAGCGGCGAGCACGACCGAGACGGCCTGTTCGCCCTCGCCGACCTGGAATCCCTCTCGCTGTCGACTCCCCTGCCGGCCCTCACGGCGCTGCACACGGCCGCCCTGACGGGAACCGTCGTCTGCCTGCGGGAAGGACTGCCCCGGTGACAGCGGCCGGGCTTCGGCGAGCCAGGCGTGGGCCGGCCCGGGGGCCGGTCCCAGCAGGTGTCCCGGTCAGCCGTACATCGCCACGCGGAAGAGAGTCGCCAGCGCGTCGTCGATGGGGTGGGGCTGCGGCTTGCCGGAGGAGTCGAGCCTGTTCCACCTCTGCAGGTTCACCGCGACGGACAACTGCCGCCTGCCGTCGGCACGGGTCATGGCCAGCGCTCCGCCGCCCCAGACCGTGCCGCCATGGCCCCAGAAGGTGCCCGGACCGGGACCTTCCATCGGGTGCAGGCCGAGGCCGTAGCGGATCGTCTTTCCCTCCTGGGAGACGACCGGGACGGTGCGTCGCATCTGCGCCAACGACGACGGGCTGACGATCTCACCGGCCAGCAACAGGCCGAAGAAGCGGTTGAGGTCCTTGACGGTCGATATCAGCGAGGCCGACGGCCCCACCCATGACATGTCGTACACGCTGTAGTCGCGCGGCGGGTCGATCATGCCGAACCACGACTCGTAGAGCTGCGAGTGCGGCCCGTCGACGTACGGTCCGGCGGGGAATCCGGTGTCCCGGAGCCCGGCGCGCTCGATGACGTTCCGGGTGATGTACCGCTCGGCCGTAGTGCCCGTCACCTGTTCCAGGAGTGCGCCGAGGAGCAGGTAGTTGGTGTTGGAGTAGACCCCCGGAGCACCACCCGGGGCGCCGACGGCAGGTGCGGCGACCCCCATCTCGATCAGTTCAGTGGGGTCGAACCGCGTGAACCGGTGGTCGTCCAGGCTCTGGGGCCCGGTGTCCGCGAGGGCGGGGAACGCCCTGAGGGAGGGGTAGGCGTACGGGAGGTACTCGGCGAGGCCGCTGGTGTGGTTGATCAGCATCCGGACCGTGATCGCGTCACCGCGTTCTCCGGGCACCAGCTTCGGCAGGTACCGGCCGATCGGTGTGTCGAGACCGATCCGACCGCTCTCGACCTGCTGCAGAACCGCGGCGGCGGTGAAGGTCTTGGTGATGCTGCCGACGCGGTGCCGCATGTCGGCGGTGACGGGACGGCCGGTGGCGACATCGGCGACCCCGGCGGCGCCGCGCCAGACCTGGTCGCCGTCTCGCACCTCGGCGAACAGGCCCGGCATCCCGGCGCGGTGGACGTCTTCCATGGCGGCGTTCAGGGCCGCGCAATCCAGTGGGCTCTTCACGTCATGCGTCCTTTCGTGTTGCCCGCCCGGTACACCCATGTCCCCATTATGCACGCGGTGCGTGCAACACCAAGTGCACAAGTAGTCTGGGGTCCGGCGAGAGGAGCAGAGATGGCAGGCCGAAGGCGTTGGTCGACCGAGGAGATCCTGGATGCGGCGGCGGAACTGCTGCGCACGAGCGACGCGGATTCGTTCAGCGTGCGCAAGCTCGCCGCGGCCCTCGGGACGGATTCCTCCAGCCTCTACCGGCACTTCCGCAGCAAGACCGAACTGCTGCGCGCGGTCGCCGACCGGATCCTCCTGGCCGCGATGGACGGCTACCGCCCCGAGGGCGACTGGAAACAGCGCATCACGGCCCTGGCCCTGCGCGTGAGGGAGGCCTTCGGACGGCAACCGCAGCTCGCCGCGGTCTGGGGACGCTACGCCTCGTCCGGCACCGGTTCCCGGATGGTCATGGAAGAGGTGCTGCAGGCTCTGCGCTCGGCGGGACTGCCCGACGAGGAGATCCCGGCCCGCTACCACCGGCTCGCGGTCCTCATCGCCGCGTTGATCGCCTCCGAGGCCGGGGTCAGCACCGTCACCCCCGGAGAGGCCGAACAGGGCATGGAGCTGTTTCGCGTCGCGGTACTCGGCGCCGACCCCGAACGCTTCCCGGCCCTGGCCCACTTCGCCCGCGACGTCCGTCCCCTCGGGATGGATCGCCGCGCCGCGTTCGAAGAGATCCTCGCCGCCCAACTGGCCCACATCGAGGCCGCGACCCGCCCGAGCTAGCCGACCGCCTCAGGGGTTTCGGCACACGAGAGCGGGGGCGCATCTCCGCACAAGATGCGCCCCCGCTCTCCTCCGTGCTCCGGAGCCGCCGCGATCGGTGAGGGTCGGGGACCGTCGACGGCTCCGGGTCCTGAGCTGCCCGCAGGGGCCACAGCGAGGTGGCCCCGCACGGGCCACGGTCTACCGGTGGTCGCTGCCCTGCGACTGGACCGCCGCCCGGCCCGCCTCCAGCCGGGCCACCGGGATGCGGAACGGGGAGCAGGAGACGTAGTCGAGTCCCACCTCGTGGAAGAAGTGGACCGACTCCGGGTCGCCGCCGTGCTCGCCGCAGACGCCGAGCTTGAGGTCGGGGCGGGTCTCACGGCCGGCCTTGGCGGCGAGCTTCACCAGGGAGCCGACGCCGTCCTTGTCGATCGTCTCGAACGGCGAGACGCCGAAGATGCCCTTCTCCAGGTACGCGGTGAAGAAGCTGGCCTCCACGTCGTCACGGGAGAAGCCCCACACCGTCTGGGTGAGGTCGTTCGTGCCGAAGGAGAAGAACTGGGCGGCCTCGGCGATCTGGCCGGCGGTCAGGGCGGCGCGCGGCAGCTCGATCATCGTGCCGATGGACAGCTTGAGCTGCGTGCCCGAGGCCGCCTCCACCTCGGCGATGACCTTGTCGGCCTCCTCGCGCACGATCTCCAGCTCCTGCACCGTGCCGACGAGCGGGATCATGATCTCGGCGCGCGGATCGCCCTTGGCGGCCTTGCGCTCGGCGGCGGCCTCGGCGATCGCCCGGACCTGCATGGTGAACAGGCCGGGGATGACGAGGCCCAGGCGCACGCCGCGCAGACCCAGCATCGGGTTCTGCTCGTGCAGCCGGTGCACGGCCTGGAGGAGGCGCAGTTCGTTCTCGTGCGGCTCCTGGCGGGACTCGGCGAGCGCGACCCGCACCGACAGTTCGGTGATGTCGGGCAGGAACTCGTGCAGCGGCGGGTCCAGGAGGCGGACGGTGACCGGGAGGCCGTCCATCGACTCGAAGAGCTGCACGAAGTCCTGCTTCTGGAGCGGCAGCAGTTCCTTCAGGGACTCCTCGCGCTCGGCCTGGGTGTCGGCCAGGATCAGCCGCTCCACCAGCTCGCGCCGGTCGCCGAGGAACATGTGCTCGGTGCGGCACAGGCCGATGCCCTGGGCGCCGAAGCGGCGGGCGCGCAGCGCGTCCTCGGCGTTGTCGGCGTTGGCCCGCACCCGCAGGCGGCGCTTGCGGTCGGCGAACGCCATGATGCGGTGGACCGCCTCGACCAGCTCGTCGGCGTCCTCGGCACCGGCGTGCATCCGGCCCTCGAAGTACTCCACGACCGGGGACGGCACGACCGGTACCTCACCGAGGTACACCTTGCCCGTCGAGCCGTCGATGGAGACGACGTCGCCCTCCTCGACGACGTGCCCGCCCGGCACGGTCATCCGGCGGCGCTTGGTGTCGACCTCCAGCTCCTCGGCGCCGCAGACACAGGTCTTGCCCATGCCGCGCGCGACGACGGCGGCGTGGGAGGTCTTGCCGCCGCGCGAGGTCAGGATGCCCTCGGCGGCGATCATGCCGTCCAGGTCGTCGGGGTTGGTCTCACGGCGGATCAGGATGACCTTCTCGCCCGACCGCGACCACTTGACCGCCGTGTAGGAGTCGAACACCGCCTTGCCGACCGCCGCGCCCGGCGAGGCCGCGATGCCCCGGCCGACCGTCTCGACCTTGGCGCTCTCGTCGAAGCGCGGGAACATCAGCTGCGCGAGCTGGGCGCCGTTGACGCGGGTGAGCGCCTCGGCCTCGTCGATCAGGCCCTGGTCCACCAGCTGGGTCGCGATCCGGAAGGCCGCGCCCGCCGTGCGCTTGCCGACCCGGGTCTGGAGCATCCACAGCACACCGCGCTCGATCGTGAACTCGATGTCGCAGAGATCCTTGTAGTGGTTCTCCAGCGTCTCCATGATCTGCATCAGCTGGTCGTACGACTTCTTGTCGATCTGCTCCAGCTCCGCGAGCGGCACGGTGTTGCGGATGCCCGCGACCACGTCCTCGCCCTGCGCGTTCTGGAGGTAGTCGCCGTAGACGCCCTGGTGGCCGGAGGCGGGGTCCCGGGTGAACGCCACGCCCGTGCCGGAGTCGGGGCCGAGGTTGCCGAAGACCATCGAGCAGACGTTGACGGCCGTGCCGAGGTCGTGCGGGATGCGCTCCTGGCGGCGGTAGAGCTTGGCGCGGTCGGTGTTCCAGGAGTCGAAGACCGCGTGGATGGCGAGGTCCATCTGCTCGCGCGGGTCCTGCGGGAAGTCCCGGCCGGCCTCGGTCTTGACGATCTTCTTGAACTTGGTGACCAGCTTCTTGAGGTCGGCCGCCTCGAGCTCGGTGTCGACCGTGACCTTCTTGGCCGCCTTGGCCGCCTCCAGCGCGTCCTCGAAGAGCTCGCCGTCGACGCCGAGGACGGTCTTGCCGAACATCTGGATGAGGCGGCGGTAGGAGTCCCAGGCGAAGCGGTCGTCGCCGGCCTGCTTGGCCAGGCCCTGCACCGACTTGTCGGACAGGCCGATGTTGAGGACGGTGTCCATCATGCCCGGCATGGAGAACTTGGCGCCCGAGCGCACCGACACCAGCAGCGGGTCGTCGGCCTGGCCGAGCTTCTTGCCCATGCGCTGCTCCAGCGCGTCGAGGTGCGCACTCACCTCGTCACGCAGTGCCGCCGGCTCCTCGCCGCTTTCCAGGTAGACCTTGCACGCCTCGGTGGTGATCGTGAAGCCGGGCGGGACGGGAAGGCCCAGGTTCGTCATCTCGGCGAGGTTCGCGCCCTTGCCACCGAGGAGGTCCTTGAGGTCCTTGTTGCCCTCGGTGAAGTCGTAAACGAACTTCACGCCCTCAACACTCTTACCGTGCTCAGCTACGTGGGGATCTTTGTTTTCCGACACGGGTCTCGACTCCTCGAGGACGCGGTGGCTGCCCTGACGGCGAGGAACATACCCAGATCAAAGGCGTCTGGGTACGTCCACTCGCGCGTCATACGCCTGTAACCACTCGTCCGCCAGCGGATCGAAAGTCAAGGCTCGGCAAGCGATCACAGCCGTATGTTTTCACTTCTTGAACGCAGGAACCTCCATTGAGCCCGCTGAGCGCTCAAACGAGCGGGGTTCGGCACGCTTGATTTCGCTCGATGAACGATCAAAGGGTGGCACTCAGTGCCACCCTTTGGAGAAGTGCAGCCGCTCAAGATCCGCTCATCTGAGCGCAACCCTTATCAAGGGTGGCGAGAATCACGTTGCCACAGCCGACCGGATTTCACCATGCGGACGCGTCTCGGGGCTGAAATGTCCCGGTCACACCCCGAGCGCGCGCAGCCGCTCCTCGACCCGCTCGGGGGCGTAGAGGTGCTCCACGACCATCGCCCCGGCCCCGACCAGCCCGGACCGCTCGCCGAGCCGCGCCGTCACGACGTCCAGGTGGGCGGTGGAGCGGGGCAGCGCCCGCTGGTAGAGCAGTTCGCGCACGCCCGTGAGGAAGGGGGTTCCGGCCAGATCCCCGGCGATCATCAGCACCCCGGGGTTGAGCAGGGTCACCACGGTCGCGAGTACGTCCCCCACCCGGCGCCCGGCCTCCCGGGCGAGGCCGACCGCCTCGGGATGCCCGGACGCCAGCAGGTCCCGCACGTCCGAGCCGGACGCCGCCGGCACCCCGGCCTCGGCCAGCCGCCGCGCCACCGCGCCACCGCTCGCGATGGCGGCCAGACAGCCGTAGGAGCCGCACCGGCACAGCGTCTGGGCGCCCTCCGGCACCCGGATGTGCCCGATGTCCCCGGCGCCCCCGTCGATGCCCCGGAAGACCGCGCCGTCCACCACGACCCCGGCACCGATGCCGGTGGAGACCTTGACCAGCACGAAGGCGGAGCAGTCGGGATAGCCGGTGCGCTGTTCGCCGTACGCCATGAGGTTGGCGTCGTTGTCCACCAGCACCGGCACCGCGGCGGCGCCCGTGTGCTCGGTGAGCGCCCGGGCCAGCCGGCTCCTTATGTCGTAGCCGTCCCAGCCGGGCATGATCGGCGGCTGGACGACGCGGCCGGTCTCGGTGTCGACCGGGCCGGGCACGGCGAGCCCTACGCCGCACACCGACTCGGCCCCGCGGCCGGTCTTCTCCAGCAACTCGCCGAACCAGCGGCCGAGTTCTCCCAGCACGACGTCCGGCCCGTCCTCGACGACGAGGGTGCCGGAGTGCTCGGCGAGGATCTCGCCGCTCAGCGACAGCACGGCCGCCCGCGCGTGCCGGGTGTCGAGGTCGGAGGCCAGGACCACCGCGTGCTCGTCGTCGAACTCCAGGGTGATGGAGGGGCGCCCGCCCAGCGGGGAGTCCACCGGCCCCCCGGCGCCCTCGCGCAGCCAGCCCGCGCGGAAGAGCCGGTCGAGCCGCTGCCCGACGGTGGCCCGGGACAGTCCGGTCGCCTGCTGGAGCGCACCCCGGGTCACGGCGCGACGACTGCGCACCAGTTCGAGCAGTTCGCCGGCACTCGCCTGGCCGGTACCTCGTCCCGTTCTGACGGGCCGTCCGGTCATGCACACCCCCTTGTGTTTCTCAACCTTGCCTTACATAGTGGGTTTTGCGTGTTAAATAGACGTAACCCCACGGTAGCCGCAGCCGAACCGGCCGGCCGGACGTCTTCCGGAGAGCCCCGAGTGGACAGCACCGCCCAACGCGCCCCTCGTCCCACGGGACGAACCGTTGCATACGATCCGTCCAGTACCGCGTCACCGCTGCACGTCAGGGCCGCCGCCGTGCTGGAGGCCGGCTGGACGGGCACGTCCACGGTGCCCTCGCGCGGTCTGTATCCGCACCAGTGGTCATGGGACTCGGCGTTCATCGCGATCGGCCTGAGACACCTGTCGCCGTTACGGGCGCAGACGGAACTGGAGACGCTGCTGGCGGCCCAGTGGGCCGACGGGCGCATCCCGCACATCGTCTTCAACCCCTCCGTCCCGCTCGACGCGTACTTCCCGAGCCCCGACTTCTGGCGCTCCTCGACCGCGGGGCGCGCCGCGGGCGCCCCGCGCACCGTACAGACCTCAGGGATCGTGCAGCCACCGGTCCACGCGCTGGCCGCGTGGCTGGTGCACCTCGCCGACCCCGGTCTGTCCCGGGCGCGCGGCTTCCTCACCCGGGTGTATCCCCGGCTCGCGGCCTGGCACCGGTACCTGCTGCACCGGCGCGACCTGGGCGGGGGCGGGCTGGTGTCCGTCGTGCACCCCTGGGAACAGGGTATGGACAACAGCCCCTGCTGGGACCGTCCGCTCTCCCGGGTCACTCCGGCCCCGGCCCGCTCCTTCCGCCGCGCCGACCTCGCCCACGGCTCCCCCGAGGACCGGCCGACGGACCTGGACTACGGGCGGTACGTGCGACTGGCGGCCGACTACCGGGACCGTGGATACGCCGACGGTGGAATCGGGGGTGCGGCCCGCAGGGCCTCGGTTGAGGGCGGTGGTGGGAGACGGGCGGGCGATTTCGCCGTGGAGGACCCGGCGTTCAACGCCCTGCTCATCGCCTCCGAGTACGCCCTGGCCCGGATCGCCCACGAGCTGGGCGCTGCGGCCTCGGCCCGGCAGGACCGCGCCGAGCGCCTCACCGCCGCCCTGGTGGAGCGGCTGTGGGAGCCGTCGGCGGGGATGTTCCTGTGCCGGGACGTGTGCGCCGGGGAGCTGATCCCCGAGCGCGGTGTCTCCGGGCTCGTACCGCTGCTGCTGCCGAGCCTGCCGCGCGACCTGGCGGCCACCCTGGTGCGCACCCTGAGCGGCCCGCATTTCGGGCTCGGCGGCACGACCCGGCTGGTGCCCAGCTACGACCTGCTCGGCGAGGCCTTCGACCCGCACCGCTACTGGCGCGGCCCGGCCTGGTTCAACACCAGCTGGCTGCTGGAGCGCGGGCTGCGGCTGCACGGCGAGCGCGGCCGGGCCGACGCCCTGCGCAGGGGGATCCTGCACACCGCGGGCGCCTCCGACTTCGCGGAGTACGTGGACCCGTACACCGCACAGGCCTGCGGCGCCACCGGCTTCGGCTGGACCGCCGCGCTCACGCTCGACCTGCTGCACGACCGGCCCGCACGGGACAGGAACGGCGTCACGGCGATCAAGGGAGAGGACCGGGCATGACGGACCGGCATCATCTGCTCGTGCACGGCGGGACGTTCGCCGCCGTCGGCGACCGCGGCGACATCAGCGGCTACCGGGGCGGCAGCGCCCCGGACGGAATGTTCGTACGGGACGCGCGGCATCTGAGCCGGTGGCAGCTCACCGTCGACGGAGCCGTGCCGGACACGCTGACGCCGGTGGCCGACGGGGACACCGCGCGCTGCGTGCTCGTCCCGCGCGGCGGCCGCAGCGAGCCGCCCGCGTACACGCTCTTCCGCGAACAGGCCGTCGGGGACGCCTCGTTCGTCGAGTCGCTGCGAGTCACCAGCAACCGCCCGGTGCCGACGACGGTCCGCCTCGCGGTCACCGCCGACGCCGACTTCACCGACCAGTTCGAGCTGCGCGCCGACCAGCGCACCTACACGAAGGCCGGTGCCGTCCGCTCCCGCCAGGTCCTCCGGCACGGCGTGGAGTTCAGCTACCGGCGCGGCGAGTGGCGGTCCGTCACGACCGTGACGGCCGAGCCCCAGCCGGACGCCGTGGAGGAGACCGGCACCGGCGCCCGCCGCCTGGTGTGGAACCTGGACCTCGAACCGCACGGCACGGCCGAGCTGGTCCTGCGGGTCATGGCCCGCCCGCACGGCGACAAGCGCGCCCTGCGCGTGCCCCGCTCCCCCGCCGCCCTCCAGCAGCAACTCCTCGCCCGGGAAGGCCGGTTCATGGAGGGCGTGGCCCTGCCGGCCGGCTGGCCGGAGCTGTCCGCTGCCTGCACCCGGGGTCTCGCCGACCTGGCCGCGCTCCAGGTCCCGGCGACGGGCCCGGACGGGGAGGAACTGCGCGTCCCGGCCGCCGGTGCCCCCTGGTTCCTGACCCTGCTGGGCCGGGACGCGCTGCTGACCTCGCTGTTCGCCCTGCCCTACCGGCCCCGGCTGGCCGCCGCCACCCTGCCCGCGCTCGCCGCGACCCAGGCCACGGACGCCGGTGCCAGCGAGGTCGCCCAGCCCGGGAAGATCGTGCACGAGGTGCGGCACGGCGAACTGGCGCACTTCGGCCAGGTCCCCTACGGCCGCTACTACGGCTCGGTCGACGCCACGCCCCTGTTCCTCGTCCTGCTCGGCGCGTACACCGAGCAGACCGGCGACACCGGCCTGGCCCGCCGTCTGGAGCCGCATGCCCGGGCGGCGGTCGGCTGGATGCTCGACCACGGCGGCCTGACCTCGCGCGGCTACCTCGTGTACCGCGCCGACCGGGGCGGCCTCGCCAACCAGAACTGGAAGGACTCCCCCGGCGCCATCTGCTCCGCCGAAGGCACCCGCCCCAACGGCCCGGTGACGGCCGCGGGCGCCCAGGGCTACGCGTACGACGCGCTGCGCCGCACGGCGTGGCTCGCGCGCACGGTCTGGCAGGACGGGACGTACGCGGACCTGCTGGAGCAGGCGGCCGGTGACCTGCGCGACCGTTTCCAGCGGGACTTCTGGATGCCGGAGCACTCCTTCCCGGCACTCGCGCTCGACGGCCGGGGCGGACAGGTCGACGCGCTCGCCTCCGACGCCGGGCATCTGCTGTGGTCGGGCCTGCTGGACAAGGAGTACGGCGAGCAGGTCGGCCGACGCCTGCTGGAGCCGGACTTCTTCTCCGGCTGGGGCGTGCGCACCCTGGCCGCCGGCCAGCCCGCCTACCACCCGCTCTCCTACCACCGCGGCTCGGTCTGGCCGCACGACAACGCGCTGATCGCGCTGGGCCTGGCCCGCTACGGGCTGCACGACGAGGCCCGCGCGATCGCCCGCGGCCTGGTCGACGCGGCGAGCGCGACCGGCCACCGGCTGCCGGAGGTCCTCGCGGGCTACGGCCGCGACACCCACCCCGAGCCGGTGCCGTACCCGCACGCGTGCGTACGTGAATCCCGGTCGGCGTCGGCCCCGTTGGCCCTGCTCACGGCGGTCGGCGGCGCCTGAGGGCCAGTTGGCCGGGCGTTTGCCCGGTGTTTGCCGAGCGCTGGCCCGGTGGGCTGAACGCGCCTGCCGGGCGCCCCGTACGGAACTGCGGCGGACCCGTACCCCCACGCGGGTCCGCCACCCCACCGGGTTTCGTACGGGAAGGACCTCCGGGTGCCTGTCTTCACACGCTTCCGCCAGCCGTCGCAGCCGGGCAGCTCGGAGGACGAACCCGAGACGCAGCAGGAGGTCATCCCAGAGGAAGGGGGGACTCCCGCCCCCGGCTCCCGCCTCACCCCCCTCCGCACCTGGCGCACCCGTCACCCCCGGGCCGCCCGTGCCCTCCGCCTGACCACCACCGCCCTCGCCGCCGTCCTGGTCCTCGGGGCGCTGCTCCTGCCCAACACCCTGCCCGCCGTCGAGCCGGAGCGCTTCGCGCGGATCCCGGCGGAGGCGGTCGTCGGAGCCGTCGTGATGCTGGTGCTGCCGCGCCGGGCCCGGCTGGCGGCGGCGGTGCTGTACGGGCTCGGTCTGGCCGCGCTGACCACGGTGAACCTGCTCGACATGGGGTTCAACGAGTACCTGGGCCGGGGCTTCAACGCCGCGCTGGACTGGGACCTGCTCCCGGATGCCCGGGCGTACGTCGAGGACACGCTGGGCGCCGGCGTCGCGACCGCCGCCGCCGTCGGCGCGGTCGTGCTCGTCCTGCTCGTGGCGGCCGTCATGGTCGCGGCGACGATCCGGCTCGGCGACGTACTGGCCCGCCACCGGATCCGGGCGACCAAGGGCGCCCTGCTCGCCGGCACCGTCTGGGTCACCTGCTCCGCCCTCGGCCTGACGCTGTTCGGCGGCCCGATCGCCTCCGAGCGCGGTGCCGGGGCCCTCCGGGTGCACGCGCAGCGGACGGTGGAGTCGCTGCGGGACGAGGCGGCGTTCGTGCGGCAGTCGAAGGCGGACACCTTCGGCAACACCCCGCCCGGTCAGCTCCTGCCCGACCTGCGCGGCAAGGACGTGATCTTCACGTTCATCGAGAGCTACGGCCGCAGCGCCGTCGAGGACCCGATCATGGCACCCGGCGTCGACCGCACCCTCGACACGAGCACCGAGGCCCTGGCGAAGGCCGGCTTCCACGCCCGCAGCGGCTGGCTGACCTCGGCGACCTACGGCGGCAGCAGCTGGCTCGGCCACTCCACGACCATGTCCGGCCTGTGGATCGACAACCAGCGCCGCTACCGCACGGTCACCGCGGGCGACCACCTCACCCTCACCAAGGCGTTCCAGAAGACCGGCGCCTGGGACACGGTCGGTGTGATGCCGGGCGTGCAGAAGGGCTGGCCGGAGGAGAAGTGGTACGGCCTCGACAAGCTCTACGACGCCTTCGACCTGGGCTACCGGGGCCCGAAGTTCAGCTGGTCGACGATGCCCGACCAGTACGCGCTGGAGGCGTTCCAGCGCCAGGTGCACGGCGAGAAGCGCGACAAGCCGCTGATGTCGTTCGTCATCCTGACCTCCAGCCACCAGCCCTGGGCGCCCATCCCGAAGACGGTCGGCTGGGACGAACTGGGCGACGGCTCGGTCTTCGACGCCATCCAGAAGTCCGGCGAGAAGGCCGCCGACGTCATCACCGACACCACCAGGTCCCGGCAGGAGTACGGCAAGTCCATCCAGTACTCGGTCACCAGCCTCACCCAGTGGCTGGAGCGCTACGGCACCGACGACACCGTCCTGGTCTTCCTCGGTGACCACCAGCCCATCGCCCGGGTCAGCGGCAACCGCGCCAGCCGGGACGTGCCGGTGTCGATCGTCGCGAAGGACCCGAAGGTCCTCGACCAGGTCGCGGACTGGAACTGGACGGAAGGCCTCAAGCCGGACCGCGACGCCCCCGTCTGGAAGATGAGCGCGTTCCGCGACCGCTTCCTCAGGGCGTTCGGCTCCACACCGCACCCCTCGGCCGGCTGATCAGCCGCCGGAGGTGTCCAGCTCCGCGTCCTCGCTGATGCCCGCGCAGTCGTACGGGTCCTTGAGCCAGCCGTCCGGCAGCACCACCCGGTTGTTGCCGGACGTACGGCCCCGGGGCCCGTCGGCGCCGACGGGCCAGGGCTGGTCGAGGTCCAGCTCGTCGAGACCGGCCCGCAGCTCTTCGAGCGACGAGGTGATCGCGAGCCGCTTGCGCATCTCGGAGCCGACCGCGAAGCCCTTCAGGTACCAGGCGACGTGCTTGCGGAAGTCGATCACGCCCCGCGACTCGTCCCCGATCCACTCGCCGAGCAGCGTGGCGTGCCGGACCATGACGTCGGCGACTTCCCGGAGGGTGGGCCTGCGGTAGTCCTCACGGCCCTCGAAGGCGGCCACCAGGTCCGCGAACAGCCAGGGCCGCCCGAGACATCCGCGCCCCACGACCACTCCGTCGCAGCCGGTCTCCCGGACCATCCGCAGGGCGTCCTCGGCCGACCAGATGTCGCCGTTGCCGAGCACGGGGATCTCCGGCACGTGCTCCTTCAGGCGGGCGATGGCGTCCCAGTCGGCGGTGCCGCCGTAGTGCTGGGCGGCCGTGCGGCCGTGCAGGGCGATGGCGGTGACGCCCTCCTCGACGGCGATCCGGCCCGCGTCGAGGTAGGTGATGTGGTCGTCGTCGATGCCCTTGCGCATCTTCATCGTCACGGGCAGCTCGCCGGCGCCGCTGACCGCCTCGCGCAGGATGGCACGCAGCAGATGCCGCTTGTACGGGAGCGCGGACCCGCCGCCCTTCCGGGTCACCTTGGGCACCGGGCAGCCGAAGTTCAGGTCGATGTGGTCGGCGAGGTCCTCCTCCGCGATCATGCGGACGGCCTTGCCGACGGTCGCCGGGTCCACTCCGTACAGCTGGATGGACCGGGGGCGCTCACTCGCGTCGAAGTGAATGAGCTGCATCGTCTTCTCGTTGCGCTCGACCAGCGCCCTGGTGGTGATCATCTCGCTGACGAACAGGCCCTTGCCGCCGCTGAACTCTCTGCACAGGGTGCGGAAGGGCGCGTTGGTGATCCCGGCCATGGGAGCCAGGACGACGGGCGGCTGGACGGTGTGCGGGCCGATCCGGAGGGGCGTGGACATGCCTCCATTGTGCCGTGCAATGAAAAGGCAAAATTCATTAGTTAGCCACACTATCGAAATCGGCGTACGATGGAGCCCATGCCCGAGCTCAGCCCCCGCCGCCGCATGCTGGTGCTCGCGATCTGCTGCATGAGCCTGCTGATCGTGAGCCTGGACAACACGGTCCTGAACGTGGCCCTGCCGTCGATGCAGCAGGACCTGCACGCGAGTACGTCGGGCCTGCAGTGGACCATCGACGCGTACACCCTGGTCCTGGCCTCGCTGCTGATGCTCGCGGGCTCCACGGCCGACCGGATCGGCCGCAAGCGCGTCTTCATGGCGGGCCTGATCGTCTTCACCCTCGGCTCGGTGCTGTGCTCCCTCGCGCCGAACCTTCAGGCGCTGGTCGCCTTCCGGATGGTGCAGGCGGTGGGCGGCTCGATGCTGAACCCGGTCGCCATGTCGATCATCACCAACACCTTCACCGACCCGCGCGAGCGGGCCCGCGCGATCGGCGCGTGGGGCGCGGTCGTCGGCATCTCGATGGCCGCCGGCCCGCTGGTCGGGGGGCTCCTGGTCGAGTCGGTCGGCTGGCGCTCGATCTTCTGGATCAACCTGCCCGTCGGGCTCGCCGCCCTCCTGCTCACCCTGCGCTTCGTCCCCGAGTCCCGCGCACCGAGGGCCCGCCGCCCGGACCCGGTCGGGCAGCTCCTGGTGATCGCGCTGTTCGGCACGCTCACGTACGCGATCATCGAGGCGCCGAGCACGCCGTTCGCCTCCATCGCCCCGGCGGCCGTCGTCGCCCTGGCCGCGCTGATCGGCCTGCTGTGGTACGAACCACGGCGCGCGCAGCCGCTGATCGACCTGCGCTTCTTCCGCTCGGCGCCGTTCAGCGGGGCGACGGTGATCGCGGTCAGCGCGTTCGCCGCGCTCGGCGGCTTCCTGTTCCTGTCCACGCTGTACCTGCAGAACGTCCGCGGTCTGAACGCCCTGGAGGCGGGCCTGTGGATGCTGCCGATGGCGGCCCCGACGTTCCTGTGCGCCCCGCTCTCCGGCCGCCTGGTCGGCAGCCGGGGCCCGCGTCTGCCGCTGTTGGTCGCGGGCTGCGCGATGACGGTCAGCGGCCTGCTCTTCGCCGCGTTCGAGGCCGAGACCTCCGACACCACCCTCTTCGCTGGGTACGTCCTGTTCGGCATCGGCTTCGGTTTCGTCAACGCGCCGATCACCAACACGGCGGTCTCCGGCATGCCACGCGCCCAGGCGGGCGTCGCCGCGGCCGTCGCCTCCACGAGCCGCCAGCTCGGCCAGACGCTCGGCGTCGCGGTGGTGGGCGCGGTGCTCGCCTCCGGCGTGGGCGCGTCCTCGTACCGCGAGGTGTTCGTGCCGGCCGCGCGGCCGGGCTGGTGGATCATCGCGGCGTGCGGTCTCGCGGTGCTGGTGCTGGGGGCGGTGAGCAGTGGGCGCTGGGCTCGGGGGACTGCCGAGCGGACGGCTGAAAGGCTGGAGGCGGCGGAGGTGCGGGATGTGGTGGCAGCCGCGGAGCGTGCCTAGCTGCGGGTGAGTCGTGGCTGGTCGTGCGGTTCCCCGCGCCCCTGAAGGTCGGATTCTCTGCTCAGCGCCATGGCTTGCAGCCTCTCCAGGCGCTCTCGCGAGTCCTGGTCGGCCGGGACGTAGGTGACGATCCGCGGGCCCGTCCCCGGTGTCAGCCAGAAGTCCGTGTGGTCGACGGTGATGCGGCCGACGTGGCGGTTGCGGAACTCCTTGCGTTTGGTGCGGTGGGCGACGACCTCGTGGCGGTCCCAGGCCGTGCGGAAGGCGGGCGACTCCGTGCGCAGTCGCTTCAGGAGCATCGTCCAGGCGGGCTCGGCGAGATGACCGGCCATCGCGGCCCGGAAGCGCGCGGCCATCAGCCGCTGCGTCTCCTCCAGGTGCACGATCGACGACTGCCACTCGGCGTGCGTGTAGGAAAGGACCATGCAGTTGCGGTCCTCGGGCGGCACCGCGTCCAGGTCGCACAGCAGCAGCCCGTACGTGCGGTTGTGGGCGAGGATGTCGTACCGGCTGTTCTGGAGGCACGCCGGGAACGGCTCGACCTGCTCCAGCACCGCCCGCATCGCAGGCGTGACCGACGGGCACGTGGTCGCCGGCGTCGGGTCGGCGGCCCCGGCCAGCCGGAAGAGGTGGGCGCGCTCGCTCGGGTCGAGCAGCAGCGCGCGGGCCAGCGCGTCGAGGACCTGCACGGAGACCTGGATGTCCCGGGCCTGCTCCAGCCACGTGTACCAGGTGACGCCCACGGCGGAGAGCTGGGCGACCTCCTCGCGGCGCAGACCCGGCGTACGGCGCCGGCGGCCGCGGGGCAGGCCGACCTGCTCGGGGGCGATCCGCTCCCGGCGGCTGCGCAGGAACGCCGCCAGCTCGTGCCGCCGGACGTCCGCGTCGCCGGACGCCTCGGGCGGATGGGCCGCTGTCTCCTGTGCCATGGTCGTCATACCCTTCAGCCTGCCGCTGCCCGGACCCTGTTTCCAGGTGGCGCTGCTACCAGGATAAGAACACTCTGGTACCAGCCTGAGCGCCGCCGCAGGCTGATGACGTGACCACGGAATCCCTCACCTCACGTCCCGTCCGCTCCCCCGCCGCTCCGGCTCCCGTGCTCGGCGGGCTCGGACTGTTCACAGTGCTGCTGGCCGCGGCACTGCCGCTCATCGACTTCTTCATCGTGAACGTCGCCCTGCCCACCATCGGCGCCGACCTCGCCGCGAGCGAGTCGGTCCTCGAACTCGTCGTCGCCGGGTACGGGGTGTCGTACGCCGTGCTGCTGGTCCTCGGCGGACGGCTCGGTGACCTGTTCGGCCGGCGGCGGCTGTTCCTCGTCGGCATGGCGGCCTTCGGGCTGACCTCGCTGGCGTGCGGACTGGCGCCCGGCGCCTGGTCGCTGGTCGCGGCCCGGGTCGCGCAGGGCGCGTCGGCCGCCGCGATGCTGCCGCAGGTGCTGGCCACCATCCAGGCGACCACGACGGGCCCGCGGCGGGCGAAGGCCATGGGCCTGTACGGCGCCACCGCGGGGCTGTCCATGGTGGCCGGGCAGATCCTCGGCGGGGTCCTGGTGGCCGCCGACATCGCGGGGACCGGCTGGCGCTCGGTGTTCCTCGTCAACGTGCCGGTCGTCCTCGCCGGGCTGGTCCTGGCCGTCCGCGCGGTCCCCGAGACCCGGTCCACGCGGCCGGAGCCGGTCGACGTCCCGGGCACGGTCCTCCTGGCGGCCTCGCTCCTGACGCTGCTGGTGCCGCTCACCGAGGGCCGGGCGGCGGGCTGGCCGCTGTGGACATGGCTGTCGCTGGCGGCGTTCCCGTTCGCGGCGGCGGCGTTCTACGTGGTCGAGCGGCGGGCCGACCGCGAGGGCCGTACGCCGCTGGTCCCGCCGAGCCTGTTCGCGCTCACCTCCCTGCGCCGCGGACTGCTGCTGGTGCTGCCCTTCTCCATCGGCTTCAGCGGCTTCATGTTCGTGATCGCCGTGGCGCTGCAGCAGGGCGCCGGGCTCGACCCGGTCGCCGCGGGCCTGGCGCTCGCGCCGCTGGCGGTGGTGTTCTTCGTCTTCTCGCTGCTGGGCCCGCGGCTGGTCGCCCGGTACGGCACGCGGGTGGTGACGGCGGGCGCCGCGCTCCAGGGTCTGGGCCTGGCGCTGATGGCACTGGCCGCCTGGCGCTTCTGGCCGCACCTCGGCTTCGTCGAGCTGCTCCCGGGGGCGGCGGTCGCCGGCGCGGGCCAGGCGCTGCAACTCCCCGTCGTCTACCGGGTCATCCTCTCCGAGGTGCCGGCCGCCCGCGCCGGTGTCGGCAGCGGAGTGATGATCACCACTCAGCAGTCGGCACTGGCACTCGGGGTGGCGACCCTGGGCACGCTGTTCCTGTCCCTGGTCCCGGGGATGGGCATGCGGGACGCCCTGGTCACGACGTTGCTGGTGCAGCTCGGCGGAGTGGTGCTGACCGGCGCGCTGAGTCTCCGGCTGCCGCGCACGATCGTTTGAGGTGTCTCACGGCCTGATAACTCGCGTCCGGGAAAACCCTGTTGATGTTGGTCTTGCAGCACACTCCTTGCTGCGAGCGGACCGGATCCGCCGGATTCCTGGACGCGGGAGGCGTCATGGCGCAGATCGACACCAGCAAGGTCAGCCGCTGGGACCAGCACGGCCGCGAGCACGTGGTGCGGGTGCGGCGCACCGGCGTGCAGCGCACGATCAGATGCGACACCTGCGGCTGGCGCAGAGGCGCCCAGTTCCTGCCCTGGCTGAAGGCCGAGGAGCACCTGGCGGAGGCCCACCAGGCGACGGTGGACCCGACGGCGGCGTGAGCGACCGGACGGGTCCGGTACCGAAGAGCCCCTAGTAGAGGATCGAGGGCAGGTACGCCCCGTCGGGCTGGTTGTACAGGCCGATGGTCATCAGGCTCATCAGCTGCACGATCTTGAGGCCGTTGGCCAGGCACCACCTCAGCAGCACGCTGTCGCTCGTGGGGACGAGGATGCCCGGGCCGGCGAACTGCGGGGCGGCGGCGATCAGGGCCTGGAGGTCCGGGGTCGTCTCGCCGACGGCGTGCGCGAAGAAGGCGAGGTCGGTGGCGTACCCGGTGACGCGTCCCGCGCGCTCGACGACCCGGGCGGTGCCCTGTTTGAGCCCGTCGGCGACCTCGCCACCACGGTCGACGCCGTGGACCTGCCGGCACACCTCGTTGCAGGCGCCGAGGTCCGCGTCCGTGGCCTCCCGCACCGTGTAGCCGGGCATCTCACGCCCGATCGGCGGGCCCTGCACGCAGGCCATCGTGGCCCGGTGGACGAAGCCCAGGCTCATGTACAGCGAGAACGACCTGTTGTGGTAGCCGCTCTGCAACAGCCGGATGCCCGGCGCCCCGCGTTCGTCGGCCCGCTCCATCACGTCCCGCATCAGGCGGCGGCCCACGCCCGCGTTCTGCACGCCGGGGTCGACGGTGATGGGCCCGACCCCGACGACGGTCGAGCGTTCGTCGAGGAAGTTGCTGCCCACGATCCGCCCGTCGAGCTCGGCGACGACACTGTAGAAGCCCGGATGCGTCAGGGCTCCCTCGATCACCGCGACCCCCACGTCGGGGCTCGGGAAGTCGGGTGGGAAAGCGTGCTCCTCGGCGATGCCGGCGAAGGCCTCGTAGCAGATCCTTCCGCACTCCGCGGCATCGTCCGCGGTGCCCGGGCGCAGTATGAGATCCACGATCGCCATCTCCTTCTCAGCGCCCCCGCGCGGCGACCCCCTCACGTCCCATCCTGTGCCCCTCCCGGCCGGGGCGCACCCGGTACGGCGATCGCCCAGGGGCCGGGAGAGACGGTCTCCGGCCCGTTTCGGGCCAGCCGAGGTTCCCTTTCAGACAATCCTGTGGCAGATGATGGATTGGCTGATTGCCGACCGAATGACTTCTGGACGTCAACTCGAATGCTCGACTAACCTTTGCGCAGCCACGGGCTGGATCGATCAATATTGCCCGTCGAATGCGTGGAATTATTCATCGGGCCCTCTTGTGTGGCGTCTGTGCGGCGCACGTGAGCAGGTCGATTGCCATGGAGGAAATTTTGACCTTCGTGCTCGCTGAACCATGCATGGACGGCAAGGATAAATCGCCGATCTGCCCGGTTGAGGCGATCCGTCGGGATATCGAACCCCCGCCTCCTGTACGTCCGCAGCGTTGCCCATAACGGATTTCCGTGCGGACTGGCCATCGGACTCGGTGCGGCCTCCGACGTGCGGCCCCAGGTCTTCGCGATGGCATTCGGCGCGCACGCCTGCATCGACGCGCCGTCAAGCTCTCCCTCACCGTCACGGCCGAGTTCTTCACGACCTGGAGGACCGTATGACCGGTACGAACGACCTCATACACAACGACGGACACCAGGGCGAACCGCCGAACGGAAAGGTACGGCACCCGGCACTCGTCTACCTGGCCGGCTGTCTGCTCTTCTCGGTGGGTGCCCACTTCTTCATCCAGTCCCATCTGGGGACCGACCCCCTCGACGTGTTCGCGCTGGGAGTCCTCGAACACCTGCCCCTGACGATCGGCGTCTGCCAGGCGGCAGTGGCGCTCGTCTGCATCGGCGTATGGGCCGTGTGGAACAGACGGCGCCCGGTGCTCTCCCCGTTCCTGACCTTCTTCCTCTGCGGCACCCTGATCGACATCCACCAGTGGGTAGGACTCGCCGGACATCTGGGGCTCGGCGGATACCCGCTGATGCTGCTCGGGGCACTGTTCTGCGCGTACGCCTCGGCCCTGATCATCATGAGCGGCTTCGGCATCCGCGCGATCGACCTGGTGGCCATCACCGCACGGCAGCGGTGGAAGTGGCCCTTCTGGTGCGGGAAGGGCCTGATCGAGGGCGCCCTTCTGGTGTCCGGGTGGCTGCTGGGCGGCCCGGTCGGCATCGGCACGGTGGCGTTCCTGGTCTTCGTCGACCTGCTCATCGAGCCGTTCGTCCGGTTCAACCGGCGCTATCTGGCCATCCCCGACCGCGGATTCGCCGTGGCGCCCGCGCTGACCTGACAGGTGAGCACCGAGGTGCGTCCTCCCCTGGACCCGGCGCCGGCCGAAGGGGCGCGCCCTAGGGCCGCAGCCCCCGGACCACGAGGTCCATGACCGCCGTGAAGTCCGCCTCGATGCCGGGTTCTTCCCACTCCCGGGCGTAGCACGGGTCGTGGAAGCGGCCCGTGGCGTGGAAGAGGGCGCGGGCGGTCGCCCCGGGGTCGGTCGTGGCGGCGAAGGTGCCGGACTGCACGCCCGCCTCGACGATCCGGGTCAGCTGAGCGGTCAGGTCGGCGATGTGCTCGCCGACCACCGTGCCGTTCTCGCCGGTGAGGACCGTGTACGTGGCGAACAGCTCCGGATCGTCGCCCGCCTTGCGGCGCTTCGCGGCGAACAGCGTGGTGAGCCAGTCCCGCAACCGGGCCTCCGGGTCGCGGTCCGCGGCGACGATCCCGGACAGCTCCACGGAGGTGCGGTCCAGCCAGCGCTTGGTGACGGCCTCGCGCAGCGCCGCCTTGGTGCGGAAGTGACGGTAGACGCTGCCGTGGCTGACGCCGAGCGCGCGGGCCACGTCCACCACGGTGGCCTTGGCCGGGCCGTGGCGGCGCAGCACCTCCTCGGTCGCCTCCAGGATGCGCTCGGCGGTCAGGGTCTCGCTGGTCGGTGCCATGCCCAGACCGTACCCGCAGCGCGGTTCAGCTCTCGAGGTGCGCCATCTGGGCCGCCGGGTAGCGGTCACCGGCGGCGGCGCCGGCGGGCACGGCCTCCTCGATCGCGGCCAGGTCGGCCGCGTCCAGCGTGACGTCCAGCGCTCCCAGGGCCTCGCCGAGCCGGTCGCGGCGTCGGGCGCCGACCAGGGGCACCACGTCCTCACCGCGCGAGAGCACCCAGGCGATGGCGATCTGCGCGACGCTGACGCCCTTCTGCTCGGCGATCTTCCGCAGCGCCTCGACGAGGTTCAGGTTGTGCCGGAGGTTGTCCCCCTGGAAGCGCGGGGACATCGCCCGGAAGTCGCCCGTGCCGAGCTGCCGGTCGGCGGTGAAGTGGCCGGAGATCAGGCCCCGGGAGAGCACGCCGTACGCCGTGATGCCGATGCCCAGCTCGCGCGTGGTGGGGAGGATCTCGTCCTCGATGCCGCGTGAGATGAGGGAGTACTCGATCTGGAGGTCGGAGATCGGCGCGGTGGCGGCGGCCCGCCGGATCGTCTCGGCGCCGACCTCGCTGAGGCCGATGTGCCGCACGTAGCCCTTCTCGACCAGTTCCGCGATCGCGCCGACCGTCTCCTCGATCGGCACGTCGGGGTCGAGGCGGGCGATGCGGTAGACGTCGATGTGGTCGACGCCGAGCCGCTGGAGGGAGTAGGCGGCGAAGTTCTTCACGGCGGCGGGCCGGCCGTCGTAGCCGGACCAGCCGCCGTCCGGGTCGCGCAGGGCGCCGAACTTCACGCTGACCAGGGCCTGTTCACGCCGGGTGGCCGGGGCCGCGCGCAGGGCCTCGCCGATCAGCATCTCGTTGTGGCCCATGCCGTAGAAGTCGCCGGTGTCCAGCAGGGTGACGCCCGCTTCGAGCGCCGCGTGGAGGGTCGCGATGGACTCGGCCCGGTCCGCCTCGCCGTACAGCGCGGACATGCCCATGCAGCCGAGACCGAGGGCGGAGACCTGGGGGCCGGTGGTTCCGAGGGTTCGGGTTCGCATCGTCATGCCGTCCACTGTGCCATGACAGCTGACAGAATTCAATATCTGTCATTCGATACTTGTCACCCCTGCTCCGAACTCTCGGCTACCGCGCCGTGAACGCCAGCTTCGCCCCCAGCGCCAGGAACGACCCGGCGAAGCCGCGCCGCAGCCACGCCATCACCCGGGGCCGCCCGACCACATGGCTGCGCACCGACGCGGCCAGCACCCCGTACGCGGCGAACACGGCGAAGGTCGTCAGCATGAACACCCCGCCGAGCCCCACCATCCGCGCCACCGCGTGCGGCTCCCCGGGACTCACGAACTGCGGCAGGAACGCGAAGAAGAAGATCGTCAGCTTCGGGTTGAGGATGTTGATCAGCACACCCCGCACGATCACCCGCCGCGCGGACACCGGCGCCGACCGCTCCTCCACCACGAGCGCGTCCTTGTCCCGCACCGTCGCCCACGCCATGTACAGGAGGTAGGCGACCCCGGCGTACTTCAGCACCTGGAAGGCGGTCGCGCCGGCGTGCAGCAGGGCGGCGACCCCGGTGACCGTGGCCAGCAGATGCGGCACGATCCCGAGCGTGCACCCGACGGCCGCGACGACACTCGCGCGCCGGCCCCGGGAGAGCGCGGCGGCGAGGGTGTAGACGACTCCGGTGCCCGGCGTGGCGACGACGACGAGAGTGGTCAGCAGAAACGCGATGCTCATGGGCTCACCCTGGCGCCGCGCCGGTCCCGGGAACAGGGCCAATCGGCAGCGGCGCTGGAGGACCAATCCCGCCACTGAAACGCGGCGGTGCCGGGCCCCTCCGCAGAGGAACCCGGCACCGTCGTGGGCCCAGGGGCGATCAGCAGCCGACCAGGCGGGCCGCCAGGTAGCCCTCGATCTGGTCGAGGGAGACACGCTCCTGCTTCATCGAGTCACGCTCGCGGACGGTGACCGCGTTGTCCTCCAGCGTGTCGAAGTCGACGGTCACGCAGAACGGCGTGCCGATCTCGTCCTGGCGGCGGTAGCGGCGGCCGATCGCGCCGGCGTCGTCGAACTCGATGTTCCAGTTCTGGCGCAGCGCCTGGGCGAGGCCCTTGGCCTTCGGGGACAGCTCCGGGTTCCGGGACAGCGGCAGCACCGCGACCTTCACCGGCGCCAGGCGCGGGTCGAGGCGCAGCACGGTGCGCTTCTCCATCTTGCCCTTGGCGTTGGGCGCCTCGTCCTCGACGTAGGCGTCGAGGAGGAACGCCAGCATCGCGCGGCCGACACCGGCCGCGGGCTCGATGACGTACGGGGTCCAGCGCTCACCGGCCTCCTGGTCGAAGTAGGTGAGGTCCTGGCCGGAGGCCTTGGAGTGGGCGCCGAGGTCGAAGTCGGTGCGGTTGGCGACGCCCTCCAGCTCGCCCCACTCGCTGCCGCCGAACTGGAAGCGGTACTCGATGTCGGCGGTGCGCTTGGAGTAGTGGGAGAGCTTCTCCTTCGGGTGCTCGTACCACCGCATGTTCTCTTCACGCAGGCCGAGACCGGTGTACCAGTTCCAGCGCTGCTCCATCCAGTACTCCTGCCACTTCTCGTCCTCGCCCGGCTTGACGAAGAACTCCATCTCCATCTGCTCGAACTCGCGGGTGCGGAAGATGAAGTTGCCCGGCGTGATCTCGTTGCGGAACGACTTGCCCATCTGGGCGATGCCGAACGGCGGCTTGCGGCGGGAGGTGGTCTGCACCTGGGAGAAGTTGGTGAAGATGCCCTGCGCGGTCTCGGGCCGCAGGTAGGCGATGGAGCCGGAGTCCTGGGTCGGGCCGAGGTGCGTGGACAGCAGGCCCGAGAACTGCTTGGGCTCGGTGAACTGGCCCTTGTTGCCGCAGTTGGGGCAGTTGATGTCGGCGAGGCCGTTCTCGGGGGCGCGGCCCTTCTTCTCCTCGTACGCCTCCTCCAGGTGGTCCGCGCGGAACCGCTTGTGGCAGGAGGTGCACTCGGTCAGCGGGTCCGTGAAGGTGGCGACGTGGCCGGAGGCGACCCAGACCTCGGGGGCCAGGATCACGGACGAGTCGATGCCCACGACGTCCTCGCGCGACGTCACCATGTAGCGCCACCACTGGCGCTTGAGGTTCTCCTTGAGCTCGACACCCAGGGGGCCGTAGTCCCAAGCGGCGCGCTGACCGCCGTAGATCTCACTACAGGGGAATACGAAGCCACGGCGCTTGCTCAGGCTGACGATGGTGTCGATCTTGTCGGCGGCCACGGTGCTCTCTTCATTACGACGACGGGCGACGAAGCGAGTTGCTTCCAGCGAATGCTTCAGGTTACCGGCGGGGGCGCCCCCTCAATCAAATCGCTCCCCCTCCGCGACCGCCAGGCCCCCTCCCGGAACCCGCTCAGCCGGTTTGTTGACAACGGTTTCCATATTTGTTGAAAATGAGTGTCATGAACGTACGACGACGCCTCATACCCGCCACCGCGGTCACCGCGGCCACCGCTCTCGGCCTCGGTGCCCTCTCCGCCTGCTCCAGCGACAGCGCGGCGACGGGCAACACCGACAAGTTCGACGTCGTCGCGTCGTTCTACCCGATGGCGTTCCTCGCCGAGCAGATCGGCGGCGACCACGCGAACGTCACCAGCCTGACCGAACCCGGCCAGGAGCCGCACGACCTGGAGATCAGCACCAAGCAGCGGGCCCAGCTCGAAGAGGCCGACGCTGCGCTCTACCTCAAGGGCCTCCAGCCCGCCGTCGACGAGGCGGTCTCGCAGACCGGCATCAAGACGAAGATCGACGCGGCCACCCTGACGACCCTCGAGGACCACGGCAACACCGAGCACAGCCACGAGGGCGAGAAGGGGCACGCCGAGGAGGAAGGCCACGCCGAGGAGGAGGAGCACGCCCGCGACCCGCACGTCTGGCTGGACCCGGTGAAGTACGCCGAGGTCGCCGAGGGCGTCGGCAAGGCGTTCGAGAAGGCCGACCCGGACCACGCGGCCGACTACAGGAAGAACACCGCGGCCCTGGTCGAGAAGCTGAACGGGCTCAACGGCGACTTCGAGAACGGCCTGAAGAACAGCAGGACCAAGGTCTTCTTCACCAACCACGCCGCCTTCGGCTACCTCGCCGAGCGCTACGGCCTCACCCAGGAGGCCATCTCCGGCCTCGACCCCGAGAGCGAGCCCAGCGCCGCCCGGGTCAAGGAGCTCCAGCAGGAGGCCAAGGCCGACGGCGTCACCACCGTCTTCTACGAGACACTGGTCTCCGACAAGACCGCGAAGACCCTGGCCCGGGACGCCAACCTGAAGACGGACGTCCTCGACCCGCTCGAGGGCATCACGGACAAGTCCCGCGGCGACGACTACTTCCAGGTCATGGAAGCCAACCTCAAGGCCCTGCAGACGGCTCTGGGAGCCAAGTGATCGACCCATCGGAGGACGGCATGACCGAGCCCGTCATATCCCTGCGCGGCGTCCGCGCGGACCTGGGCTCGCGCCCCGTCCTGCGCGGCATCGACCTCACCGTGCACCACGGCGAGGTCGTCGCGCTGCTCGGCGCGAACGGCTCCGGCAAGTCCACGGCCGTGCGCAGCATCATCGGCCAGGTGCAGACCGGCGCCGGTGAGATCCAGCTGTTCGGCACGGACCGTAGGCGGTTCCGGGACTGGCACCGCGTGGGCTACGTCCCGCAGCGCACCACGGCCGCGGGCGGCGTGCCCGCCACGGTGACCGAGGTGGTCTCCTCCGGCCGGCTGTCCCGGGCCCGCTTCGGCGTGCTGCGCAAGGCGGACCACACGGCCGTGCGGCAGGCGCTGGAGCTCGTCGGCATGGCCGACCGGGCCAAGGACTCGGTCAACGCCCTGTCCGGCGGCCAGCACCAGCGCGTCCTGATAGCCCGTGCCCTGGCCTCCGAGCCGGAACTGCTGATCATGGACGAGCCGATGGCCGGTGTGGACCTGGCCAGCCAGGAGGTGCTGGCGCACACGCTGCGCGAGCAGGTCTCGCAGGGCACGACCGTGCTGCTCGTGCTGCACGAACTGGGCCCCCTGGAGCCCCTCATCGACCGGGCGGTCGTACTCCGCGACGGCTGTGTCGTGCACGACGGCCCGCCCCCGAAGGCGGTCGGGCAGCACGCCCTCCCCGGCCACGACCACGTACACCCGCACGCACCCGCGGGCGCCGAACCGATCCGCACGGGACTGCTGAGCTGATGGACTTCCTCGACTACGCCTTCATGCAGCGGGCGCTGCTCGCCGCCGTCCTGGTCGGCATCACGGCCCCCGCGGTGGGGATCTACCTGGTCCAGCGCCGCCAGGCCCTGATGGGCGACGGCATCGGGCACGTGGCGATGACCGGCGTCGGCCTGGGCTTCCTGCTGACCTGGTCCCCGGTGTGGATGGCGACCCTCGTCTCCGTCCTCGGCGCGGTCCTCATGGAGCTGATCCGCTGGTACGGCAGGACCCGAGGCGACATCGCCCTCGCGATGCTGTTCTACGGCGGCATGGCCGGCGGTGTGATGTTCATCAACCTCGCGCCGACGGGCTCCAACGCCAACCTGACGTCGTACCTGTTCGGCTCCCTGTCTACGGTGTCCGAGTCGGACGTCACGGCGATCTGCGTGCTGGCCGCCTTCGTCGTCCTGGTCACCCTCGGCCTGCGCCGGCAGCTGTTCGCGGTCAGCCAGGACGAGGAGTTCGCCCGGGTGACGGGCCTGCCGGTGCGCGCCCTGAACCTGCTGACGGCGATCACCGCGGCCGTCACGGTGACGGTGGCTATGCGCGTGGTCGGCCTGCTGCTGGTCAGCGCGCTGATGGTGGTGCCCGTCGCGGCCGCCCAGCAGATCGGCCGCAGCTTCGCCGCGACCTTCGTGATCGCCGTCGCCATCGGCGTGAGCGTGACGATCGGCGGGACCGTCACCTCGTACTACCAGGACGTGCCGCCCGGCGCGACGATCGTGCTGCTGACCATCGGCGCCTTCGTCGTGCTGACGGCGCTCGCGGCTCCGCTGGCCCGCCGCCGCGCCCGTGCCCGGACCGCCGCGGATCCCGCCCACGACCCTGCCGAGTGCACGATTCCGGGCACCCGGGAGACAGCCGACGAAGTCGGCGTCTGACCGCCCCCGCCCCGGGCTGGCACAATGGCCCGGGCAAGGCAGACGTGAGGAGGCAACGGTGACGACCGCTGGACCGTCCGTGAAGGGCCGCGCCACCAGGCAGCGTGCCGCCGTGGCGGCGGCCCTGGACGAGGTCGACGAGTTCCGCAGCGCGCAGGAACTGCACGACATGCT
The DNA here is from genome assembly GCF_900236475.1 of Streptomyces chartreusis NRRL 3882. Classification (GTDB taxonomy): domain Bacteria; phylum Actinomycetota; class Actinomycetes; order Streptomycetales; family Streptomycetaceae; genus Streptomyces; species Streptomyces chartreusis_D. The sequence continues at coordinate 6,112,602 of NZ_LT963352.1, read as the reverse complement.
CAAGCACAAGGGCGACTCGGTCGGGCTCACCACGGTCTACCGCACCCTCCAGTCCCTCGCCGACGCCGGCGAGGTCGACGTCCTGCGCACCGCCGACGGCGAGTCCGTCTACCGGCGCTGCTCCACCGACGACCATCACCACCACCTGGTGTGCCGCGGCTGCGGCAAGGCCGTCGAGGTCGAGGGCCCGGCCGTGGAGAAGTGGGCGGAGGCCATCGCCACCGAGCACGGCTTCGTGAACGTGGCCCACACGGTGGAGATCTTCGGCACGTGCGCCGACTGCGCGAAGTCCTCCGGCGGTTGAGCCGTTGTTCGCCGTGAAGGTGAGGCCCGGCCATCGGGGTGCGGGTCGGTAGCGGCCGGTCGCGCAGTTCCCCGCGCCCCTGAGGGAACTGCGCGACCGCCAGATCTCGGAACGGCCGTGAGACCTACTGCTGCTTGCCCTCCATGGCCAGCAGTTCCTCGTTCGGGATGGCCCCGCCGAAGCGGCGGTCCCGCGAGGCGTACTCCAGGCAGGCCCGCCACAGGTCCCGGCGGTCGAAGTCCGGCCACAGCACGTCCTGGAAGACCATCTCGGCGTACGCGCTCTGCCAGATCAGGTAGTTGGAGGTGCGCTGTTCACCGCTCGGACGCAGGAACAGGTCCACGTCCGGCATGTCCGGGTAGTACATGTACTTCGCGAAGGTCTTCTCGTTGACCTTCGACGGATCGAGCTTCCCGGCCTTCACATCGGCCGCGAGCGCCTGGGCGGCGTCGGCGATCTCGGCGCGCCCGCCGTAGTTCATGCAGAAGTACAGCGTGAGCCGGTCGTTCCCCTTGGTCTGCTCCTGGGCGATCTGGAGCTCCTTGGCCACGGACCGCCACAGCTTGGGCATCCGCCCCACCCAGCGCACCCGCACACCCAGCTCGTCCAGCTGGTCGCGGGACTTGCGGATGAAGTCCCGGTTGAAGTTCATCAGGAAGCGCACCTCGTCCGGCGAACGCTTCCAGTTCTCGGTGGAGAAGGCGTACAGGGAGATGGCGCCCACGCCCATCTCGATGGCGCCCTGGAGCACGTCGACCACCCGCTCGGCGCCGACCTTGTGCCCCTCGGTGCGCGGCAGGCCCCGCTCCTTCGCCCACCGCCCGTTGCCGTCCATGACGATCGCCACATGCTGCGGTACGAGCTCCCCGGGGAGCTTCGGCGGCCGCGCGCCGGACGGGTGCGGCTCCGGCGTCCTGTACTCCCGGCGCTGCCGCCCCAGGATCCCGCGTACGGCCATGTGTTTCTCGTCTCCTCGTGCTCGCTTGCTTCGCTTACTTCTCGACGTAGCGCAGGGAGCGCAGCCCGCGCTCCATGTGCCAGTGCAGATACGCGGACACCAGCCCGCTGCCCTCCCGGACGTACCGCGCCTCGCAGGCGTCCGCGGTCTCCCAGTCTCCCGTAAGCAGCGCGCCGAGGAGTTCCAGGGCCTGGGGCGAGGGTACGACGCTGCCGGGCACCCGGCAGTCCGCGCAGACGGAACCGCCCGAGGCGACCGAGAAGAACCTGTTGGGCCCGGGCATACCGCACTTCGCGCAGTCGGTGAAGCTCGGGGCGTAGCCGTTGACGGCGAGGGACCGGAGCAGGAACGCGTCCAGCACGAGGTGCGGCGCGTGCTCCCCGCGGGCGAGGGTCCGCAGCCCGCCGACGAGCAGCAGGTACTGCTGCACGGCCGGCTCCCCCTCGTGGTCGGTGAACCGCTCGGCGGTCTCGAGCATCGCGGTCCCGGCGGTGTACCGCGCGTAGTCGCTGACGATCCCGCCCCCGTACGGGGCGATGGTCTCGCTCTGCGTGCACAGCGGCAGCCCGCGCCCGACCAGCTCGCTTCCCTTGGCGAAGAACTGCACGTCGACGTGGGAGAAGGGTTCGAGGCGCGCACCGAACTTCGACTTCGTCCGGCGCACGCCCCTGGCCACCGCCCGTACCCGTCCGTGACCGCGGGTGAGCAGCGTGATGATCCGGTCCGCCTCACCCAGCTTCTGGGTGCGCAGCACGATGCCGTCGTCGCGGAACAGACTCATGGCGCCATTCTCGCAGGGTCATGAGGTCAAGGGACCTCGCCCCTGCTGCGGGCGTTGGCGTACGCCGTCGCCGCGCGCAGCCGCTCGGCCGGGGTGGCGTGCCGGACGGCAGCGGGATCGGCGTCCCACTCCTTCCCGCCCCCGTACGGCCTCAGCTGCACGTAGGGCCCCTCATGCCCCATGACGATGCCGATGCGGCCGCTGCGGGTGTCCACGACGTACGCGCCGACCGGGGGCTTCATCGCGGCACCGCCGCGAGCCGCCGGGCGGTCCGAACGGAACACCCGCCGGATTCCATGAGCGGACAGGGTGCTTCCCGCGCAAGACTCACCGGGTCGAGCCCCAGTGACGGCAGGATAATTCCGGCCTTGGCGAGTTCTGCCCGCAATTCTTTCACCGCATCCTCCGCTTCTTCGGCGCAGAGCGCCGAGTGTCGTGCCTCCACCGTGCTCCCCCTCCTTTCGGAGTTTCACTCTTCGCATCTCCGCGGTGACGCTCCGCGCCTACACTCGGGAGGGGTCTGTGCCCTACAACTGCGGGGCAGCACAAAGGGGTTCGGCAATGCGAAAAGCTGATTGCCGATAAGCGGTGTGCGGACGATTTCGCGCCTACGATCCCCCTCCATGGAACAGTCTTGGACCATGCGCCCGGCCGAGCCGGCCGATGTCGAGCCGATAGCGGAGCTGCGGGCGGTGGTGATGCGCCCGGATCTGGAGCGCCTGGGCCGCTACGACGCACACCGGGTCAGGCAGCGCCTGCGGGACGGCTTCTCCGCCCGGCACACCTCGATCATCGAGGCCGACGGCTCCTTCGCGGGCAGCGTCGCCCTGCGCCCGTCCGAGACCGACGAGAACGGCCACTGGCTGGAGCACTTCTATCTCGCCCCGGCCCTCCAGGGCCGAGGGCTCGGAGCGGCGGTCCTCCACACCCTGCTGACCCGGACCGACGCGGACAACGCCCTGGTCCGCCTGAACGTCCTCCAGGGCAGCCCGGCCCGCCGCCTCTACGAACGCCACGGCTTCACGATCGAATCCCAGGATCCGGTCGACATCTTCATGGTGAGGCGCCCGAACAGCGTTTGAGGAGGGGCTCATCCCCTACCGAACCGGCGTACGAACCGCCGCTGCCAGGGCGTTTCCACGGCATGCCTGTCGTAGTGCCGGCGCACGTACGCCACCGCCTCCTCGCCGGGTACGCCGTCCAGGACCGCGAGGCAGGCCAGAGCCGTGCCCGTGCGGCCACGTCCTCCGCCGCAGGCGATCTCCACGCGCTCCCCGGCGGCCCGCTCCCAGGCTTCGGCCAGCACCTCGCGGGCGGCTGCCCGATCCGACGGGAGGCGGAAGTCGGGCCAGCGGATCCAACACGCCTCCCAGGGAACCCCGGGCGGCTGCCGGCCGAGCAGGTAGACGCCGTAGGAGGGAAGCTGCGCGCCGGGGTCCATGGGGTGCCGGAGACCTCGTCCCCGCACCAACCGGCCGGAAGGCAGTCTCAGGACGCCGGCGCCGCTCTCACTCCACAGCTGGGTCACGCCCCTCATCATGCTCCGTGCCCGCTCCCCCGGGGAGCGGAATCAGCCCACCCCTCGTGACTCCTGTGCCGCCCGTGCCTCGATCCCCCGGAAGTGCACCGCCATGGCCCGCTGCGCGCCCTCGACGTCGCGGGCGCGCAGGGCGGTGACGATGTCGCGGTGGCGGCGGACCGTGATCTCGGGGGACGGGTCGGCGGTCCAGCCGCGGGCGCCGGAGACCCGCCGGAAGACCGTCCAGAAGGCGCCGAGGAGCTGGGCGTTGCCGAGGGAGGCGTACAAGATCTCGTGGAACTCGCGGTCGAGTTCCGGGAAGGAGCGGCCCGTGCCGCCCGCGCGCTCCATGCGGGTCACCACGCCCTCCAGCCGGTCCAGTTCCGCCTCGGTGACCGTCGCCGCGACCCGGCGGATCAGGCCCTCTTCCAGTACCTCGCGGACCTGGAGGATCTCGGCGAGGGCGCCGGGGTCGTCGTCGTGCCGGGCCAGGGTGCGGAAGGTCAGGCCGTCGACGAGGGGGGTGAGGGAGGCCTGGCCGACGTAGGTGCCGTAGCCGTGTCTGATCTCGACGATGTCGAGGGCCTGGAGGGCCTTGAGGGCCTCGCGGACGGAGTTGCGGCTGACGCCGAGGTCCTCCATGAGTTCGGCCTCGGTGGGCAGCGGCGCACCGGCGGTGAGTCTGCGGTCGAGGATGAGCTGCACGACCTGGCGTTGTATCCGGCTGGTCCTGGGCTCCTCGGACATGCGCCGCATCGTACGCGCCCCGGACGTCCCACGTCCCACCTCTGGCGGTACCCGGTCCGGACCGGCCCTGACAGGTCATCAACTCACGGCGTTTCCCAGTGCCATTGGTCCGACCTGTGGCAGATACGCCATTCGTGTGCGATCCCTTGACCGCCCCCACGGCCCCTCCTATCGTCGCGCTGACCGCAGGACGTAGGACGTCGTATCTCCGCTGCTCGCTCCCTTGTCTCCTTTCCAGACCTCTCGCTGGAGGACCCCGTGCGCGACGTGACCCACGACGTGCCGGCGCCGCACCGCCGGCAGTTCCTGAAGTACACCGGCGCGCTGGGCGCGGCCGCCGCCGTCTCCGCGTCGCTGTCGGCCTGTTCGTCCGGGCCGGAGTCCACGAACGACACCGGCGGGGGCGGCGGCCGGGACCGGACCCTCACCGCCGTGATCGGCTACGGCAACGACGGCAGCTGGGATCCCACCCAGACCGCGTCGGCGTTCTGCATGGCCGCCAACAACCACATCTACGAGGGCCTGCTCGACACCGACCCGATCTCCCGCGAGCCGTACCCGGCCCTGGCGACCGAGGTGCCGAAGGACCCGGGCAGCACGTCCTGGACGTTCACGCTGCGGGCCGGGGCGAAGTTCCACGACGGCAAGCCCGTGACCGCCGACGACGTGGTCTTCGTCTTCGAACGGATCCTCGACCCGGACACCCAGACCCTCGCCAAGGGCTTCTTCGCGAGCTGGCTGAAGGAGGTCCGGAAGATCGACGCGCGGAAGGTGGAGCTGGTGCTCAAGTTCCCCTTCCCGGACGGGCTTTCGCGGCTGACCCTCGCCAAGATCATGCCCAGACACGTGTTCTCGCAGCCGGGCGCCTGGGACGACGCCATCAAGGGCAAGGCGATCGGCTCGGGGCCCTACCGGCAGACCGCGCACCACCCGAAGTCGAACACCACCTTCGAGGCGTTCGACGACTACAACGGCCCGCGCAAGCCGGCCTTCCGGAAGATGAACTGGCTGACGATCGTGGACGCGGCACCCCGCGTCGCGAAGATCTCGGGGTCGAGCGCGGGCGCGCAGATCGCGGACAACATCCCGTACGCCAACATCGCGCAGTTGGAGAGCGGCGGGCTGACGGTCGCCGGCGGGGCCGGGATGAACAACCTGTTCCTGATGTTCAACACCCGGCACAAGCCCTTCGACGACGTGCGCGTGCGTCAGGCCCTGCACTACGCCATCGACACCGAGAAGATGGTGGAGGTGGCGCTCAAGGGCCACGGCAAGCCGTCGAGTTCCTTCCTCGACGAGAGCAACCCGTCCTACCGCCGGGCCAGGACCGTCTACGACCACGACCCCGACAAGGCGAAGGCACTGCTGAAGGAGGCCGGGGTCAGGGACCTGAGCATCGACATCCTCGCGGTGAACGTCAGCTGGATCGTCGACTGCCTGCCCACCATCAAGGCGTCCTGGGACGCGATCGGCGTGAAGACGACCCTGTCCCCGCAGGAGACCACGGCCGTGTTCACGAAGATGGACCAGAAGCAGGACTACCAGGTCGTCGCCGCCGCCTCGAACCCCAACCAGTTCGGCCTCGACGCCGACCTGATCATGCACTACAACTACGGGCCCGAGAACCTGTGGATGCAGTACACGCGGTGGGCGGGCGACCCCGTCGCCAAGGCGCTCTTCAGGGACATGGACCGGGCCACCCGGGAGCCGGACCCGGAGAAGAAGAAGGCGATGGTCCAGGACTACATCGACGTCGTCGCCGAACAGGCCGTGCTCTACCCGGTCGTCCACAACGAGCTGATGACGGCCTGGGACCCGAAGCGGCTCAGCGGCATAAGGGCACAGCCCTACCCGGGCATCAACCTCCTCCAGGCCAAGTGGGCCTAGCGGTATGACGGCCGTCCTGCGGATCCTGCTGCGCCGTGTCGCCCTGCTCGTGCCGCTGATGCTCGGCATCGTGCTGTTCGTGTTCCTGGTGATGCGGTTCTCGGACGTCGACCCGGCGTCCGCGTTCTTCCAGGGCGCCAACCCGACGCCGCGGCAACTGCACGACTTCCGCGAGGAACACGGCCTGCTCGACCCACTGCCCGTGCGCTACGCCGACTTCGTCGCCGACCTGCTGCACGGCGACATGGGCACCAGCGCGCTGACCCGGGCACCGGTCGTCGACCAGGTCACCACCGCGCTGCCGCTCACCCTCCAGCTCACCTTCCTGGGTCTGGGCGTCGCGGTCGTGCTGTCCCTCGTGGGCGGGGTGACCGCGGCGATCTACCGGGACCGGCTGCCCGACCAGATCATCCGGGTCGTGTCGCTGACCGGTGTCGCGGCGCCCGGCTTCTGGCTGGCGCTGCTGATGATCCAGTACCTGGCGGTCGACCTGGGCTGGTTCCCGACCGGCGGCTACGTCAACCCGGCCGACTCCTTCACCGGCTGGCTGAAGACCATGACGCTCCCCGCCCTCGCCCTCTCCCTCCCGGTGGCGGCGCAACTGACCCGGATCGTGCGGACGGCCGTGGTGGAGGAGCTGGACAAGGACTACGTACGGACGGCGATCGGCAGCGGGCTGCCACCGCGCGTGGTGGTCGGGCGGAACGTGCTGCGGAACGCGCTCATCAACCCCCTCACGGTGCTCGGACTGCGCGTCGGCTACCTGCTGGGCGGCGCGGTCGTCATCGAGACGATCTTCTCGCTGCCCGGCATGGGCAAGCTGATGATCGACGCCGTGAAGAACGGCGATCCGGCCGTCGTTCAGGGCGTCGTCCTGACCACGGCGGCCGGGTTCGTCGTCGTGAACCTCGTCATCGACGTCCTCTACCTGCTGGTCAACCCGCGACTGAGGGATGCGACCGCATGATGACCCCCCTGCTGACCCGCAAGAGCCTCACCGAGGCGCTCTCCCGGCCCGGCGTGCGGCTGCGCGGGTGGCGTCGGCTGCCGTTGCTGTCGAAGGCCGCCGTCTGCTTCCTGGCGGTCGTCGTCCTGCTGGCGCTGCTCGCCCCGCTGCTCGCCCCGCACGACCCGCTCGACCAGCAGCCGCCCGTCGACGGCACCGGGCATCCCTCCGCCGGGCACTGGATGGGCCAGGACAGCCTCGGCCGGGACATCCTCAGCCGGCTGATGTACGGGGCGCGCTGGTCGCTCGCGATCGGGCTCGGCGCCACCGGCCTGGCCCTGGTGGCCGGAGCGCTGCTCGGGGCGGTCGCGGCCACCTCGCGCAAGGCGGTCGACGAGACGCTGATGCGCTGCCTGGACGTCGTCATGGCATTCCCGGGCATCGCGCTCGCCGCCGTGCTGGTCGCGGTGTTCGGCGGTGGCATCACGGTGCTGATCTGCGCGATCGCCTTCCTGTTCACGCCGCCGGTGGCCCGCGTCGTCCGGGCGAACGTCCTCGACCAGTACGGCGAGGACTACGTCACGGCGGAACGCGTGATCGGCGCCCGGACACCGCACATCGTGCTGAAGCACGTGGCGATCAACTGCGCCGCGCCCGTGCTGGTGTTCTGCACGGTGCAGGTCGCCGAGGCGATCGTCTTCGAGGCGTCGCTGTCCTTCATCGGAGCGGGCGTTCGGCCGCCGGACCCGTCCTGGGGCAGTGTCATCGCGGACGGCAAGAACATGGTGCTGACCGGCGGCTGGTGGGCGACGGTGTTCCCCGGGCTGCTGATGCTGGTCACGGTGCTGTCGCTGAACATCCTGTCCGAGGGCGTGTCCGACGCGTGGGCGGCCCCCTCGGCGCGGGAGGTCGACGCACCCGGCGACGACCCGGTGGAGGCGCCGGAGCCCGGCAGCGGCGAGGTCCTGCAACTGCCCGGCCTGACGGAAGCGGCCCGGCGGCTGCGGGCCCGGGCCCGTCGGCTGCCCCGGGACGGGCAGCCGGTGCTCGCGGTGGAGAACCTCGCCATCGGCTTCGACCAGCGGCACGGCGGCGTGGACATCGTGGACGGCATCAGCTTCGAGGTGCATCCCGGTGAGGTCCTGGGCCTGGTCGGCGAGTCGGGCTGCGGCAAGTCGCTGACCGCGCTGGCGATCATGGGCCTCCAGCCGAAGGGGGCGCGCGTCGGCGGCCGGGTCCGGTTCGGCGGGCGGGACCTGCTCGCCGAGCCGATGCGCGTACGCCGCAGGCTCCTGGGCCACGAGATGGCGATGGTCTACCAGGACGCGCTGTCGTCGCTGAACCCGGCCATGACGATCCGCGCGCAGCTGAAGCAGGTCGTCCGGCGGGGCGGGCGGCGCAGTCCCGCCGAGCTGCTGACGATGGTCGGCCTCGACCCCGAGCGGACCCTGCGCAGCTACCCGCACGAACTGTCCGGCGGGCAGCGCCAGCGCGTCCTGATCGCCATGGCCCTGTCCCGCGACCCGAAGCTGATCGTCGCCGACGAGCCGACGACGGCCCTCGACGTGACCGTGCAGGCCCAGGTCATAGAGCTGCTGCTGCGGCTGCGCGAGGAGCTGGGCTTCGCGCTGATCCTGGTCTCGCACGACCTGGCGCTGGTCGCGGACGTCACCGACCGGGTGGTGGTGATGTACGGCGGGCAGATCGTGGAGACGGGCGTGACCGCCGACCTGGTGGAGGCGCCGGCCCACCACTACACGCGCGGCCTGCTCGGCAGCGTGCTGTCGCTGGAGACGGCGCAGGAGCGGATGACGCAGATCAAGGGGGTCGTGCCGTCTCCGGCCGACTTCCCGGCCGGGTGCCGGTTCGCCGACCGGTGCCCGCGCGCGAGCGAGATCTGCCGTACGACGGCACCGGTCCTGGCCGGCACCGCGGCCCACACGGCGGCCTGCCACCACCCGGCCATAGAGCCGGCGACCACCGGGACCGAGGCGGTGTCATGACCGCGCGGCCCGCTCTGGTGGAGCTCTCCGACGCGCACGTCGTGCACAAGGCCCGCAGCGGCGGCCTGTTCACCCGCGACCGAGTGTACGCCCTGACCGGCGCCGACCTGGCGATCGCGCCCGGCGAGACCGTCGGTGTGGTGGGCGAGTCGGGCTGCGGGAAGTCGACGCTGGCGAAGGTGCTGGTGGGCGTGGAACGGCCGACCCGCGGGACGGTGTCGTTCCGGGGCCGCGACCTGTGGACGATGCCGCCCGCCGAACGCCGCCGCGCCGTCGGCAGCAGCACCGGCATGATCTTCCAGGACCCGTCGACGGCCCTGAACCGCCGCCTGACCGTACGGCAGATCCTGCGGGACCCGCTGGACGTGCACGACCGGGGCACGAAGAGCGAACGCGACGCGAGGGTCCGGGAGTTGATGTCCCTGGTCGGCCTCCCCCGGGCCCTCGCCGACGCCCTGCCGGGCCAGTTGTCGGGCGGGCAGCGGCAGCGCGTCGCGATCGCCCGGGCGCTGGCACTGGACCCGGACCTGGTCGTGGCGGACGAGCCGACGAGCGCCCTGGACGTGTCGGTCCGCGCCCAGATCCTCAATCTGCTGCTGGACCTGAAGGAACGCCTGGGCCTGGCCCTGGTGTTCGTCTCGCACGACATCCAGACGGTCCGGCGGATGAGCGACCGCGTGATCACCATGTACCTGGGCCGGATCGTCGAGGAGTCCCCGGCCGCCCTGGTCACCGACCGGGCCCGGCACCCGTACACCCGCGCCCTGTTCTCCGCCACGCCCGGCCTGCTCGACCCGATCGACCCGATCCCGCTGGCCGGCCCGGTCCCGTCGGCGACGCGCCCGCCGAGCGGCTGCCCGTTCCGCACCCGCTGCTGGAAGGCGGACGGGACGTGCGCACAGGAGATGCCGGGCTTCTCGGTCGCGTCGGCGCCCGCGCACCGCTTCCGCTGCCACCATCCTGTCCGGGAGGACGAGTCGACCCGCGACCTCGTCCGCCGCAGCGACGCGATGGAGGCCCCATGACGATCACCCCGCTGACCGGTGTCATCCCGCCCGTATGCACACCCCTGACACCGGACCGCGAGGTGGACGTCCCCTCGCTGCTCCGGCTGGTCGACCATCTGGTGTCCGGCGGAGTGCACGGCCTGTTCGTGCTCGGCTCGACCTCGGAGGCGGCGTATCTGACGGACGCGCAGCGCAGGCGGGTGGTCGAGTCGGTCGCGGCGCACGTGGGCGGACAGCTCCCGGTGCTGGCCGGGGCGATCGACATGACGACGGCCCGGGTCCTGGACCATGTCGCGGCGGTGACGGCGGCGGGCGCGGACGCGGTCGTCGTCACCGCCCCGTTCTACGCCCGCACCCACCCGGCGGAGATCGCCCGCCACTACCGCGCGGTCGCCGCCGCGAGCCCGGTCCCGGTGGTCGCCTACGACATCCCCGTCGCCGTCCACACGAAGCTGCCCGCGGACGTGGTCCTGGAGCTGGCCGCCGACGGTGTCCTGGCGGCGCTCAAGGACTCCAGCGGCGACCTGGCCGCCTTCCGCCAGGTCGTGACCGGCGCCCGGTCCCACCAGGGCATCACCGGCTTCAGCGTGCTGACCGGCTCCGAGCTGATCGTCGACGCGGCGCTCGCGGTCGGCGCGGACGGCACCGTGCCCGGACTCGGCAACGTCGACCCGCACGGCTACGCCCGCCTGGACCGCCTGTGCCGCGCCGGGGAGTGGGCGCAGGCCCGTGCCGAACAGGAGCGGCTGTGCGCCCTGTTCGGCCTGGTCACCGTCGGCGACCCGGCCCGCATGGGCCCCGGATCCTCGGCGATCGGCGCCTTCAAGGCCGCGCTGCACCTGCGGGGCGTGATCGACTGCCCGGTCACGGCGGAGCCGCAGGTGCCGTTGTCGCAGGACGAGGTGGAGCGGGTCGGCACCTACCTGACGGCGGCAGGGCTGCTCTAGAACTCCGCGGCCGGACGGTGCCCGTCCGTCAGACGCTCCCCGGGGTCACCAGCCCCGACTCGTACGCGACGATGACCAACTGCGCCCGGTCCCGGGCCGCCAGCTTGCCCATGATGCGGCTGACGTGCGTCTTCGCGGTCAGGGGGCTCAACCCCAACGCCTCGGCTATCTCGGTGTTGTTGAGGCCGCGCGCGACCAGCGACAGCACCTCCCGCTCGCGGTCGGACAGGCACTCCGGCCCGCCGGTCCGAGGTGCCGAGGGGCTGCGCAGGAACCGCTCGATCAGCCGTGCCGTGGGCCCGGGCGACAGCAGGGACTCCCCGGCCGCGACCGTACGGATGGCGTCGAGGAGTTCGGCCGGCCTGGTGTCCTTCACCAGGAACCCGGAGGCGCCGGCCCGCAGGGCTTCCACGATGTTCTCGTCGGTGTCGTACGTGGTGAGGACCAGGACGCGGACGCCCGCGAGGTCCTCGTCGGCCGCGATGAGCCGGGTCGCCTCGATGCCGTCCAGGTCGGGCATGCGGATGTCCATCACGACGAGGTCGGCGCGCTCGCTGCGGGCCAGTCGCACGGCCTGCCGGCCGGAGGCGGCCTGGCCGACGACCTCCATGTCCCGGGCCGACTCCACGAGCAGCGCGAACGCCTCCCGTACCAGGGTCTGGTCGTCCGCGAGCAGCACTCGTATGGTCATCCGGTCCCCTCCCCCGTGGCCCCCGTCATCGTCAGCGGCAGTACGGCGGTCACCTCGAAGCCGCCGTCCGCACGTGGACCGGCGTCGAGTGTGCCACCCACCGTGCGCGCCCGCTCGCGCATTCCGACGATTCCGAAGCCCGGGGTGCCGCCCGGGGCCGGTCCCGTGCCGTCGTCGCTGACCGACAGGTGCAGGGCGCCCTCCCGTTCCACCAGGTCGACCCGGACGGCCGGTTCGGGCCCCGCGTGCCGTACGGCGTTGGTCAGCGCCTCCTGCACGATGCGGTAGGCGGCGGCACCGACGGCGGGCGGCGCCTGCCGTATCCGCACGGTCTGCTCGACCCGGGCACCGGCGAGCCGCGCGGCCTCCGCCAGATCCGGCAGACCGCCTAGGCCGGGCAGCGGGCCGCGGACGTCCGGGGTGCCGTGCTCGCGCAAGACCTCCAGGGTCGTACGGAGTTCGCCCCGGGCGCTGCGACAGGTCTCGGCGATGTCGTCGAGGGCCTTGGCCACGGTCTCCCGGTCGAGCCGCTCGGGGTCGGCGGACAGCACGTGGGCGGCGACCGAGGTCTGCACGCCGATGAGGGTGATGCTGTGCGCGAGCAGGTCGTGCAGGTCCCGGGCGATCCGCAGCCGCTCCTCGGCGACCCGACGCCGGGCCTCCTCCTCCCGGGTGCGTTCGGCACGTTCGGCGCGCTCCACGATGGAGGCGACGTACTGGCGGTAGAAGCGCACGTCGGCACCGCAGAACAGCACGGCGACGACCCAGCCGGAGATCTGGAGCACCCTCAGCGCCTCGTGCGCGCTGACGGTGAGCATCACACCCGTCGAGAGGGTGATGACACCGACGCCGACCAGGACGGTACGCAGCGGGCGACCGGTGACGGCGACGGTGTAGAGCGCGATGTAGGCGGCCGGGGTCGGCGCCGTGTGGGTGTTGTCGAGGGCGTGATACGGGGCGACGCAGACCACGATCGCGAGCAGCACGAGCAGCGGACGGCGGCGGCGCCACGCCAGCGGCACGTGGCAGGCGAGCAACAGCGCCCAGCCGAGCGCGTCGGGCCGGCGCCCGTCGTCGACGAACAGCGCGAGAGCGACCGCGAGTGCGGCGGCGACGACGGCGAGCAGCGCGTCGTTGCGCAGGGCGTGCGGAGCGGTCAGCGGATCACGGTTGATCACCGCCATGATGCGGTTGCCTGTCGTGGGTACCTGCACGGACATCATCCTCGGCCAGGAGGGGCCCCCTCCGGGAGGGGACCCACTCGGCTGCTGGCAGTCGTGCCGCTGGGGCGGCACGGGTGGGCGATGGGGGTACCCCCTGCTCGAGCGAAGCCGAGAGCTCGGGGGAGGCACCCCGCTACGCCGGGCTGCGAACCCGCCCCCGCTCGGCAACAGCGGGCGGTTCCGGTGCGCGCGACAGCCGTCCCGGCCACCAAACCCGCCGCCGCAACAGCACACTCGCCGTCGTCACCAGATACGTCCGCACCAGGAACGTATCGAGCAGCACCCCCACCGCGATGACGAATCCGAGCTCGACGAGCCCGACCATCGGCAACGTCGTCAGCACGGCGAAGGTCGCCGCGAGCACCACACCCGCGGAGGCGATGACCCCACCGGTCGTACGCAACGCGGTGAGCGCGGCCGCCTCCGGCTCGACGCCCTTCACGGACTCCTCCCGCATCCGGTGCATCAGGAAGATCCCGTAATCCACACCGAGCGCGACCAGGAACACGAACGACAGCAGCCCCAGCCCGGGATCCGTACCGCCGAAGCCGAACACCGGCTCGAACACCAGCCCCCCGATGCCGAGCGCCGCACCCCACACGGCCACCACCGCCGCCAACAGCAGCAACGGCGCGACGAGACTGCGCAACAGCCCGACGAGGATGACGAACACGGCCCCCAGCACCAGCGGCACGATCACCTTCCGGTCCCGGGACTCGCTGTCGGCCAGGTCGATCTGCTGCGCGCTGGGACCACCGACATAGGCGCCCGCGGGGTCGAGCCGGGCCCGCAGGGCCTCGATGGTCCGGGTCTCGGCCGGAGTCTCGGGCGAGGCGGTCGTGAAGACCGCGATCTCGGTCCACCCCGAGCCACTGCGCCCGGCAACCACCTCGGCGACACCGTCGGTCGCACGGGCCCGCTCCACAGCCGTGCCGGCCCGCTCGTCGGGGGCGATGACCGTCACCGGCCGGCTGCTGCGCTCCGGATACTCCCGCGCCAGCGTCCGCATCGCGGCGATCGACTCGGGCCGCTCCGTGAAGGAGTCCTCCTGCTTGATGCTCCCGGACAGATTCAGCGTGCCGAGCGCCAGCGCACCGAGCAGCGCGGCCCCACCGACGAGCACGGTGACGGGCCTGCGCGTCGCCGAGGTCCCCATCGCGGCGAACAGCGACCGGCGCGCCCTAGGCTCGCTGCCGAACGCGGGGATCAGCGGCCAGAAGACCCGCCGCCCGAGCAGCACCAGCACGGCGGGCAGCAGGGTCGTCATGGCGACCAGCGCGGCGAGCACCCCGACCATGCCGACCGGTCCCATGCCGCTGCTGCTGTTGAGGTCGGCGGCGAGCAGGCACAGCAGCCCGGCCCCGACGGTCCCGGAGGAGGCGAGGATCGCCGGTCCGCAGCCGCGCAGGGCGGCGCTCATGGCGTCGTACGGCCGCTCGTGGCGCCGCAGTTCCTCGCGGTAGCGGGAGATGAGCAGCAGCGCGTAGTCGGTGCCGGCGCCGAGGACGAGCACGGTCATCACGCCGCCGCTCTGGCCGGTGACGGTGACGTCGAACAGTTCGTGGAGCCCGTACCCGGCGGCCATCGACACGGCGGCGGCGACGCCCGCGACGGCGAGCGGCACCAGCCACAGGAACGGGCTGCGGTAGATCAGGATCAGCAGGACGGTGACTACGGCGAGCGTGGCCAAGAGCAGGGTGCCGTCGATCGTCTCGAACACCTTGCTCATGTCGGTGTTCAACGCCCCGGGCCCGCCGACCTCGACGCTCAGCCCGCCGCTGCCCTCGGCGATCTCCCGCACGCCGTCCACGAAGGCGTTCCGGGCCTCCTCGTCCTGGCCGGGCTGGGTGCTGGACACCGGGTACATCAGGGTGGTGCCGTCCTCGGACGGCACGCCGTGCGGCTCGCCGGTCAGGTCGTAGGCGCCGCGCACCTCGGCGACCTGCTCGGCGGCCGTGCGCCGGTCGGCGTCGGTCAGACCGCCGTCCCGGTGGTACACGAGCACCAGGTCGGTGGACTCGCCTCCCGGCAGCCGGTCCTGGATCCGCGCGACCTGCGTGGAGTCGGCGCTGTCGGGCAGGTAGTCGACGGCGCGGTTCTGCTGGATGCCGGCGAACTTCCCGGCGAGCGGCCCGACCAGCACGAGGGCGGCGAGCCACAGCCCGACCACCACCCAGGGCACGGTTCGCCGCCGTGCGGTTTTCCTTGTGTCCCCCACTGTTCGGGCTCCCTCCGGTCCGGGTGTCTGGAACGGTCTCCAGACTCCCGGCGCGCGGGGGCCGATGCGTCGGACCCGAGGCCGAGTCGGGGGTTACTGCGGAGGGCGGTACGGGCGGCGGATTACTCCCCGGGGAGTAACGCCCGGGGAGCGACGCCGGGGAGTGCCCGGCAGGGGCGCTGCCCTACGACGGCGTCCGTGCCGCCTCCGCCAGCACCCGTGTCACGTCGTCCGAGCAGATGGTGAGCGCCGCCCCCACCGTCGCGAGCACGTCCCGCTCGGCGGGCGTGTACGGCCCGTCCGCCAGGGCGATACGGGCCCCCTGGAGCAGGATCGATTCGCGGCCGACCGTGGCGAGGTGCGGGGCGAGCGGGTCCAGCGCCTCGTGCAGCTCTATGGCCAGCCCCGCACCGCAGGGCTCCCCGGTGATCCGGCCGGTGTCCGCCTCCAGCGCCTCCACGAGGGCGGCCAGCTGTTCCTCCGTGCAGTCGTCGAAGCCGGCCGCGCGCACGGCGAGCACCGCGGCCTCCAGCGCCGGACGGGAACCGGCGCCGCCCGCGGCCAGCACGGCGAGGGCGACGGTGTGCACGGCGTCGCGGAGCATCGCGGAGAAGCGGGTGGTGGTCGGATGGTCGAGGACGTCCGTGCCGAAGTGGCGGCGGCAGGCGGCGCACTCCACGACCGGGCCGGTCTCACCGCGCGGCAGCACGGGCAGGCCGAGCAGGGTGAAGCGGCGTTGTCCGGTCAGCCGCTGGTAGTTGCGGTCGCCGCCGCAGCCGGGGCAGAAGAACTCCCCGTCACCGGCGGGCGTCCACGCGGTACGGGTGCCCAGGATGCTCGAAAACCTGGCGGCATGGCCGTTTCGTCCCCGTCCTGGCAGCACGTCGCACCTCCGTCACGCCGCACGGCAGCGTCGCCGCGCTTGCGTGATGTTAGCCACATCCGTGAGGAGGAGTCAGTACCCCGGAGGAGACCTTTCCGTGACCCTCACAGGGATTGGCCGGTATGCGACGGGGCTCCGCCCGCCGGACAACGGCGGACGGAGCCCCTGAACCCTCGTCGGGACAGGTCAGCGCGTCGCCCGGTTGACGGCCGAGACGACCGCCTTCAGCGAGGCCCGCGTGGTGTTCGCGTCGATTCCGATCCCCCACAGGACCTTGTCGTCGATCGCGCACTCGATGTAGGAGGCGGCCTGCGCGGAGGCGCCCTCGCTCATCGTGTGCTCCTGGTAGTCCAGCAGGCGTACGTCGATGCCGACGGACTGGAGCGCGTCGAAGAAGGCCGAGATCGGGCCGTTGCCGGAACCGGACAGGACGGTGTCCTGGCCGTCGACCGTGGCCTCCACCGTCAGCGTGTCCACGCCGTCGGTGT